>NZ_JBHWVV010000005.1:0-428993 GCF_042736715.1 Streptomyces sp. NPDC060049 | reverse complement strand
GGGCGGGGCGCCCCCCCCCGGGGCGCCCCCCCGCGGTCCGCCCCCCCGCCCCCCCCGGGGCCGCCCCCCCCCCCCGGGGGCCCCCCCCCCGGCGGGCGGGCGGGGGGCGCCCCGCCGTCATGCTCAGAGCCCGGGGGACCGGCTCACTTGGACTGCGTGGAGACGCTCACGCCGCTGAAGTCCTGCGCGGCGGCGAGGCTGAAGTAGACCCAGCCGGACGGCGGGTTGTCGATCGTCAGGGTCTCGCTGTTGCCCGCGTTGGTGGACTTCGCCTGGTAGCTGCTGGTGGTGGCCCAGCTGCTGCCGCCGTAGTACAGGTCGGCGTTGCCGGTGCCGCCGCTGCTGGTGATGGTCAGCTGCTTGACGCCGGCCGGCAGGTACACGAAGTGGTAGCTGTAGTTGCCGGTGGCGGCCGCGAGATTGTCCCGGCGGCAGTTCTTGTCGAACTGCCGGGGGTCGCTGATGGTGCAGAGCGGGGTGGACTGGGCCTCCGGCAGGGGGCCGCAGTCGTTGGTCGCGCAGGCGGTCGTCAGCCAGGTGGCGAAGCCCGCGTCGTAGTTCGTGCCGATGGTCTGCTTCAGGAAGGTGCGGGCACCGTTCCAGTCACCGGCGCGGTACTTGGTGAGTACGGTCTCGACGTCGGCGGGGTGCGCCTGGAGCATGTAGCGGACCGCGAGCCAGCCCCAGCGGTAGACCCGGTTCGAGTTGACCTCGGGGTCCCCGTCCTGGTTGTAGACGGTGTCGAACAGGTCGCTCAGCTTGTAGGTCTTCTTGCCGGCCTCGGCGATCGCGTCGGCGTTGCGCTCGCCCCGGTAGCCGAACGAGATGTTCTCGGCGATGCCCTCGACCCACCAGATGGTCGGCGTGGTCAGGCTGGCCTCGAAGTCGCCGGCCATGTTGTAGCGGCCGTCGAGGTAGTGGGAGTACTCGTGGTTGAGGTTCCAGATCTGGAAGTCCGGGCGCAGCCAGTGGGCCTCGTGGGCGATGAAGCGGGCCTGGTTGCCGACGGTGGCCGGGTTGCCCTCCTCGTACATGCCGCCGTTGTCGACGTCGATGTTGTAGATGGCCCAGGCGTACAGCGCGTACTGGGTGTAGTCGTCGAAGACGACGACCTCGAGGTTGGTGTTCACGTCACCGGGGATCGCGCCCTTGTCGCCGATGACCCGGTGGAAGTAGGCGTCCTGGTTGACCAGGCTGGTGCAGGTGCCGGCCAGCTGTCCCGGGGACATGTCCTGGGCGCGGATCTTCAGACCCGGGGTGCACGTGTGCTGGATCGGCAGGATCGCCGGGAGCACGCGCTCGCCCAGGTCGCAGATGGCGTAGGCCGCGCAGTTGTTCTTGTCGTACTGGCGCGTGTACCAGCCCAGGTTCATGGTGATCGGCGCGGTGGGGCCGACGTTCGGGTAGCGGTTGATCAGGTCCTTCAGCAGCGGACGGACCCGGTCCTTGAGCTCGGGGACGTCGAGGGCGTAGCCGAGGTAGCGGCCGACGTTGCTGACGACGTCCAAGCGGTTCAGCTGCGCGCTGTTGCGCGTGATGAAGCCGGCCCAGGTGTTGAGGATCGTGGGGTCGGCCTTGAGGGCCGCCCGCCAGCCGCGGTCGTCGTTCTTGACCTTGAAGCCGTTCTCGACGACCCACTCGACGTGCTGCATGGCGAGGTTCATCTGGCCGGGCCAGGTGCCGTCGTAGCCGGCGAGCATCCACTTGACGACGCCGGCGTACCGGCCGGCCGCGTGGGTGCTGTCGATCAGGGTGACGACCTCGTTGAGGATCTCGCCGTTGGCGTCGGTGACGTCCTTGCTGCGCGGGGAAGCGAAGAAGGCGTCCAGCGCGCCGAGCGCCGCGTCGTCCAGCGCCGTGCCGTAGTCGCCGACGACGTCGGCGTTGTTGTCCTGCACGTAGTAGCCGGCGCGCAGGAACAGCACCAGCTGGCCGATGGCGGCGCTGTTGCTGCCCGAGTAGGTGGTGGAGGCGTCGCGCAGCGCATTGGCGACGGTCACCATCTGGGCTTCACGAAATGCCTTCCGCGCGTTCTCCCCGGTGAGGTTGAACAGCGGGTACGTACAGGAGATCCGGGGGAGGGCCTTGAGCTGCTGGACCAACGCGCTGCCGGTGGCGTTGATCACGCCGGAGATGTCACCGCACTCGTCCCCGGCGGCGGCAGAGGACTGCTTGCCGAGCTCGGCGGGCTTGCCGGTGACGGTCGGGGCGGGTGCGGGGGCGGACTCCTCGGTACTGTCCTGCGAGGAGATCCGGAAGCGGGAGGCGTTGCTCATCGCATCGGGCGACTTGGGGACCGGGATCGCACGCGGCGCCGGGGCCGCGGTTCCCCTTGCGGTCGCACCGGCGGCCGGGGTCGGGGCGCCGACGGAGGCGGCTTGGCTCTGTGGCGCGAACAGGCCGAGCGTGATGAAGACGGCTGCACCGAGCGCAGGAAGTCTGCGTGCGTTGGCCTTCGATATCCGGAAGGGATGCATCTGCGGGGGCCTCCGGGGCCGTTGTGCCGCGTGTGGGGGATGAACACGAGGCAATTGATGTGTGACATGTAAAATTGCACATGTCGCATCGCGCCGGAAGACTTTTGGCCAGATTGCGATCTCCGGGGTGCGGGACAGGGGTTGAGGGACCGTCGGTTTTCCCGGGCGTGACGGCCGGCCCGGCACGACGGCTCGGGCGCAGCTGTTCAGGCGATGGCCATCCGCAGGAGCGGATCCCTGGGCCGGGGCCGCGGGGAGAGCCGGCGATGGGGGCGGGTACGTCCGTCCTGGTGCTCCTGTTCCCGGGGGCCGGTCCGGCACAGGAGAGCGGCCTGGCGGCCGAGCGCATCGCGGCGACACTGGCCGGTGTGGCGCTGGCGTACCTGTGCGGGATCCGTCCGGCAGGTCGGCCCGGCCGGTCGAGCCCCCCGCACGCCCACCGACCCCGGACCGTTCAACAGTCCATCGCACACGTCCGCGTGCTTCCCGGCCGCAGCCCTTAGGCTCCGGCCATGACTACCGACCAGTGGTACGTCCTCATCGAGGAGGACACCCGGACGACTCGCAATGCCGACGGCGTCGCACTCAAACTGCACCGCTGGACTCTGGCTGCCAGCTACCCCGTCCGAGGCACGGAGGCACAGGCCCTGGCCGTGGCCGAGGACGCGGCCCTGCACTACCTGCCGGCCCTCCTGGCCCGCCACGCCAGACCGGGGGACACCCCCGCCCGTCAGGCGTTCCTCACCTCGGACGGCGCCTGGCTGGTCCAGCTCAGACAGCGTCACCGCGACTGCCACATACGCGTGTCGACCGCCCGCCTCGTCCACACACGAGAAGGGACGGACTCCCCGCCGAAATCCCTCAAGGAGAAGCTCCGGCACGCCCTCGACGGGCCCGAGCCCGTCGAGGATCCGTGGACACCCAAGGCGTAGGACCAGGCGCCGCTCGGTACCTACCAGAACCGGGTCGTCCACGAGCCGTTGATGGTGGCGACAAGGCTCAGCGCGCCACGCGGTAGGCGAGGTAGAGGACTCCCGAGCCGAAGGTGCGGGTCTCGACGAGTTCGAGATCCACCCGGCGCTCGTGCTGCGGAAAGAACGGAACGCCACCGCCGACGAGCACCGGGTAGACCCTGGCCCGGTATTCGTCGATCAGATCCAACGCGGCCGCCTCGGCGGCGAGAGCCGCGCCGCCGATCGCGATGTTGCCCTTCCCCGGTGCGGCTCGCAACCGTTCGATCTCCTCCGCCAGGCCGCCGGAGGCCAGGCGGGCATTGCCCTGCACCGCCGACAGCGTGGTGGAGAACACCAGCTTGGGGAGCGACTTCCAGAGCGCGGTCCACTCGAGCAGGGAGTCGTCGAGCGACGGATCCTCGTCGGCCGTCTCCCAGTACAGCATCGTCTCGTACAGGCGTCGTCCCAGCAGGTGGACGCCGACCCCTCGCACCTCGTCGGTGACGAAGCGAAAGACCTCCTCGTCGGGATCCGTCCAGTCGAAGGCACCGTCCGGCCCCACGATGTAGCCGTCAAGTGAGACGCCCATTGAATACGTCACGCTGCGCATCAGAAGACCTCCTCGGTGCGGGGTTCGACAGTACGGCCGCCGGACGCCGCGGGACCCGTCGCGGCTCGCGGGTCACCTGGGCCGACGGGGTTCCTTCTGGGTGGCCGACAATGGAAGCCGACCCGACCGACTCGTGGAAGGCGCGAACCTTTACCGGTTATTTAACCTCTCGGCAGTCATCAGTACCCTGTAGGGCCGTTCGACGACAGCATCGTCCCCCTCAAGCGCAACGCACTCCGAAGGGAAGAAACATGGCGACACGTCAGCTGCCGCGGGTCACCGCGCTGGTCGTGGGAGCGGTGGTGGCGTCCTGCGTCGCGCTGCCGGCCGAGGCGTCCTCCGGGATTCCGGCCGTCCACGCGAGGGTCGAGACGGCGCCTCTTTACGACGACGAGGCAGGCGGCGACGCCAACGCGGACGACCCGGCGATCTGGCGCAACGCGGCCAGTCCGGGCCGCAGCCTGGTGATCGCGACGGCCAAGCAGGGAGGCCTGCGGGTCTACGACCTGGAAGCGCGTGAGGTCCAGTCCCTCGCTGCCCCGGCCGGGCCGGGCGAGGACGACGCACCCGGCCGCTTCAACAACGTCGACCTCGTGTCCGGCCTGCGCCTGGCAGGCGCCCGGGCCGACATCGCGGTGGTCAGTGACCGCGGCAACGACCGGCTGCGGATCTACCGGATCGACCGTGACAAGCCCGGCGGCCCGCTCACCGACGTCACCGACCCGGCCGCGCTCCCGGTCTTCTCGGCAGACCAGGCCCAGATCAACGAACAGAAGACCGCATACGGCCTGGCCACCTGGACGGACCGGACGACCGGGCGCTCCTACGCACTGGTCAGCCAGCGCAACCGCACGCGGATCGCCCTACTGGAACTGGTCGCCACCCCCACGGGCACGGTGAGCTACCGGCAGGTCCGCACCCTCGACCTGCCCTCCTCCTTCCGGTTGCCGAACGGCACGGGCTGGACGCCTTGCGCCGAGCCCGGTGAACTGCCGCAGGTCGAGGGCATGGTCGTCGACCCGGCGGACGGCACCCTGTACGCCGGGCAGGAGGACGTCGGGATCTGGCGCATCGACGCGGGCCTCACCGGCACACCGGTGCTCGTCGACAAGGTGCGCGAGTACGGCGTGCCCGGCACGTACGACGAGGGCACCGAGGAGTGCACGCCCGGCACCGACCCCGGTTACGGCGGCAAGCACCTCAAGGCCGACGTCGAGGGTCTGACCCTGGTCACCGAGCGGGACGGCGACGGCTACCTGCTGGCCTCGAGCCAGGGTGACGACACCTTCGTCGCCTACGACCGGGAGCGCGACGACGACAACGAGGTGGAGGGCGCCTTCCGCATCACCGCGGCCTCGTCCGTCCTCGACGGCTCCGAGGTCTGCGACGGCGCCGCCGCCCTCAACGCACCCCTCGGTACGCGCTACCCCAACGGCCTGCTCGTCGTCCAGGACGGCCAGGAGACTCCGGGCGACGGCGACCGCGAGGCGACCGGCTTCAAGTTCGTCGACCTCGGCGACGTGCTCGACGCCCTCGACTGAGCCCGTCCGCCATCCGTGGCCCGGGACGCGTCCGGAGCCGCGCGCCCGGGTACTCCGCGCCGCCTCCATGAAACCGGTTCCGGCGCGGCGATGAGTTCGCGGGCACCCACGGGTCTATCTCTTGACGGAGACAACCGACTCATCGGGAGCACGCCATGGGCCTCATCCACATCGAGCTGTTCGCGACCCTCGACCTCGTCGGGCAGGCGCCCGGCGGCCCCGACGAGGACCCGGTGGGGTTCCCGTTCGGCGGCTGGCAGGCGCCCCTGCTGGACGAGGTCGCCGGGGCGCAGGTCGGTGCCGCGTACGAGGGCACGGACGCCCTCTTGCTCGGTCGGCGGACGTACGACATCTTCGCCGCCTACTGGCCCCACCAGGAGGGCGGCGAGGACAACGAGATCGCGACCCTCTTCAACAGCGTGCCGAAGTACGTGGCCTCTCGCGGCAGGCCCGACCTCTCGTGGGCCGGATCCACGCAGCTCGGCCCGGACCTCGCCACCGCGGTGCGTGAGATCCGTGAGCGTCACGAGCACGTGAAGGTCGTCGGGAGCCTGAACCTCGTGCAGAGCCTCCTGCGCGAGAAGCTCTTCGACCGTCTCGACCTCTGGCTGCACCCGATCGTGCTCGGCGTCGGGAAGAAGGTGTTCGCCGATGGCGCGGTGCCCACCAACGTCACGCTCCTCGCACCTCCGGCAGCGGGCCCGAAGGGCACCGTGTACCTGCGCTACGGGCTCGCCGACGGCACTCCCGCGACGGGCGACATGAGCGCACCCGATCGCGGCGTCGGAAGCGACGACTGAGGCCACCCCGCGCCTGGTGGAGCGCCTGGTGGGTCGCCCGGGCCCGCAGGGGCGGGAGGCCGGCTCCGTTCGCCAGAGCGCCGTGCGCTCCATGCACGGATACTCTGGTAAATGTGATCGAGTCCGGACGGCCGCGGCTCCGTAGGCGCCCCGGTTCGGGAAGACTTGTGCGGCTGTCGCCGGTCATCCTGACCGTCGTCATCGCCAGCCTGGCATACACCACTCCGCCGGAAATGGCCTTCAGTCGCCTCCTGCCCGCGGCGCCCGCCCTCGCCGCCGCCATGTGGCCGGTGCTCCCCACCGTCCTGCTCGGGACGGTCTGCCTCCTCCTGATGATCGGCCTCAGCCTCGTCTTCCCCGATCTGGGGACGTGGTGGACGGCCGCGGGGATCATCGCGGTCACCGTGGCCGCCGCGTACGGAAGCCATGTCCGGCTCCAGCGGGAGCGCACGCTCTTCCAGGTACGGCTCGTCGCCGACGCGGCGCAGCAGGTGGTGCTGAGCCCCATGCCGCGCCGCCTCGGCAGCCTCGAGATCGAGTCGCTGTACCTCGCGGCCGCGGCGGAGGCCCGCATCGGCGGGGATTTCTACGAGGTGGTCGACACGCCGTACGGGGTCAGGCTGCTCATCGGTGACGTGCGGGGCAAGGGCCTGCCGGCGGTGGGGGCGGCCGCGGCGATCGTCAACGCATTCCGGGAGGCTGCCTACGGCGAGACCGACATGATCAACGTCGCACGCAGGCTGGACGCCAGCAGCACCCGTTACAACGCCGCCTTTCCACCGGAGGGGCCGATGGAGCGCTTCGCCACCGCCCTCCTCGTCGAGATCCCGCACGAGGGCAGACGTATCAACATCCTCAACTGCGGGCACCCACCCCCGCTGCTCCTGAACCGCGGGAGACTGCGTGTCCTCGAGTCGCCCACCCCGTCGCCCCTGCTCAGCCTCGCCGAGCTGATCGGTGATCAGTACAGCGTCGACACCTTCGACTTCGCCCCCAACGACCTGCTGCTCCTCTATACCGACGGGATCGCCGAGACCCGCGCCCGCGACGGCGAGTTCTTTCCGCTGGCGGCCTGGATGCGTCGACAGCCCTCGACACCGCCCCGCGAACTGCTCACGGCTCTCCACCGCGATCTCCTCCGCTACAGCCGAGGACGCCTCGACGACGACATCGCCGCCCTCGCCGTCCGCCTGTGCGAGCCCTGAGGTACGGAGTCCCGGGTGGCCGGCCGGAGCGGGCACGGTGTGCACCGCTGCGGGCGGGGGAGCGGCGAGTCCGGCGGGTGACTGGCGGATCGCGGGGTAGGCGCTGTGAGCAGCACGCACATCTCATCGAGAGAGGAGCTCGCTGTGGCGGCGCGCTCCCGAGTCCGGCCCCAGTCAGGCAACGGCTGAGGCCTGGACCCCCATTTCCGAGCAGCCGATCGACAACGTCAAGGCCGACGCGGCCGAGACCAAGGAGGCAGCGCACCGATGAGCACCCCCTCCGAAGGCGACAAGGAACCCACACCCACTCCCGAGGACCTGCGCGTGCAGGTCGAGCACACCCACACAGGCGCGGAGCTCGGACACGCCGTCGAAGCGCCGGTGGCCAAGGCCGACGTCAAGACCCAGACGAAGGAGAAGGCGGCCGAGATCAAGGAGCAGGCCGCGGAGAAGGCCGCTGAGATCAAGGAGCAGGCCGCGGAGAAGGCGGCCGAGATCAAGGAGCAGGCCGCCGAGAAGGCCACCCTCGTCACCGACCAGCTACGGGAGAAGGCGGCGCAGGCCACCCAGCTCGTGAAGGACAAGACCCCCGATCCGGTCCTCGACAAGGCAGCCCACGCCGCGGCCCAGGTCCGTGACACCGCGGTCCGGGCCGGTCACCGCGCCGCCGAGAAAGCCCCGGAACCGCTCCGCGAGAAGGCCGGGACGGCGGCGACCACAGCGCGGGCCAACCGCACCCCACTGCTCGCCGCGGCCGCAGCGCTCGTCGTCTTCCTGCTCGTGCGCCACAGCCGGCGCTGCCGGTGAGTCTGCAGCGCCGTGACACCGGGGCGGGTGTCGTTCCCTTCTCGGGGCACACGAGACGTCATGCACGGACAACATGCGCGTCCCACAGGTGGCAGTCTGTTCGGCTCGGCCCGCGCGTCCCGGACGCCGACGCCGACGCCGACGCCGACGCCGACGCCGACGCCGACGCCGACGCCGACGCCGACGTCGACGTCGAGCCGAACCGGCGCCAAGCACTCGCGCCGGGGCCGGCTCACCGGCCGCCTGCGCCGACGGCTCCTCGTTTACCGGGCCATCGACTTCCTGTCCACGCACATCCCCGACGAGCCCGGCCCCGGCGAGGAATGCCTGCTCCTCGTCCACATTCGCCAGGTCGTCGGCCAGGTCCAGTACCGGATCTGCGCCGCCTGCGCCCAGGGTGTCATCACCGCCGTCGTCATCGACGGGCGCTTCCACAGCACCGGCCTGGGCACACGTGCGCTTTCGCACCTGCGTTCCCGCCACCCGGGTATTGCCTGGCGCAGCACTCTGACCCTGCGCACCACCCGCGATCTCCTGCGTCGCATGCGCATCCCCACGATCACCTCTGCCATGCCCTGTCCCCACGTACGCCGGACCCTGCCCGACCCGACCGGACCGAGACTTCTCAGCGCCTGACACCAGCCGCGGTCTCAGACGTCCCGGCGCCGCACGACGAGCACGGCGACGGCCACCGAGACGATCGCCCAGGACGCGAGTGCGATCCAGGAGCCCGTGATCGTGGCCGGATATTCGCCCAGGCTGGTATTGCTGTCGGGGTTCAGTGCCAGCCGGGCCCGCGCGGTCGGCGGCAGGTGGTTGCCGATCTCCTTCAAGAGCCTGTACCTCTCGCCACCGAAGAGCGCGGGCAGGATGAAGAGCACCCCCACGAGGGCGACGATCGAGGCCGTGGCGTGCCTCAGGACGGCGCCGAACGCCATGCCGATGAGCGCGCAGACCGGGGTGACCAGCGCGCATGCGGTGACGGCACGCAGGCAGCCGGGGTCGTGGATCGAGAGTCCGACGTGGCGGGAGGCGAGCATCGCGTTGGTGGTGGAGAACGACGTCACGGAGACGATCACACCGAGGACGAGCGTGACCGCCGTGACGAGGACGACCTTGGCCGTGATCACCGCGCGCCGGTCGGGGACGGCGGCGAGCGTGGTGCGGATCATTCCGGTGGCGTACTCGCCGAAGACCGTGATGGCAACGGCGAAGGCGGCCGCGGCCAGTGACGTGACATCGGCGGCGATGCTGCCCAGGCCGTGGACAGCGGGTCGTACACGTAGGGAGGGAGGTCGGGTAGTGATCGCCGAGGAGCTCTCCATCAGCGTGGCCACCGCCAAGGCCCACCTCGCGCGGCTCTTCACCAAGCTCGACGCACGCGACCGTGTCCACCTCGTCATCCTCGCTTACGAGACCGGCCTGGTCGCACCCCCGCGGTGAGTCCGACCCGCGCTTCCCCGAGGAACCCGGACAGGGTCCTTCCGGGCGCGGGCGTGCCCGGAAGGACCCCTCGTCGTGCACCGGCATCCGGTCAGGCGGTGTGGAGGGTCAGTCCGTAGCGGCCGAGGATCTCGTTGACGGGCTGGAACCACGTCTCGCCGCCGGAGGAGCAGTTGCCCCAGCCGCCGGAGGTGACGCCCTGGGCCTGGTCACCGCTGATGAACGCGCCGCCGGAGTCGCCGCCCTCCGCGCACACGCTGGTCTTCGTCATCTGGTGGACGGCGCCCTGGCTGTAGTTGACGGTCTCGTTCTTGGCCAGCACGGTGCCGCAGTGCCACCGCGTGGTGGAGCCGGAGCGGCAGATCGACGCGCCTACGGGCGCCTCGGCGGAGCCGCGTACCAGCCGGTCCGGGACGGTGCCCCAACCGAGCACCACCGGTACCGTCCACCAGCCGCTGTGGATGCTCACGTACGCGTAGTCGTCGCCGGGGAACGAGGAGCCCTGGAAGGTGCCCATGGCCGATCCGTCCCAGCCGCGTACCGCTGCCCCGGCCCGTCCGCAGTGTCCGGCGGTCACGAAACCGCCGTGGACGGAGAAGCCGATCGAGCAACGGACGTTGCCGGTGTAGTACGGGTCGCCGCCGACGGTTCCGGCGGCGTACGTGCGGGGCGCGTCGGCGGTCTCGGTCGTGGTGACGGGGCCTGCGTCGCGAGCCTTCTCGACGAATGCGCGGACGGCGGGAGCGTCCCGCTCGGCACGCACGACCGTGACGACGACGCTGTTGGAGCGGGGGTCGACGTGCCAGCCGGCCACGCCCGCTGGGGCGGAGAGCGTGTCCAGCCGCGCCTTGGTCCGGTCCAGCGCGTCCGCGCTGTGCCGGACGATCCGGGTGTCGGCGCCGAGCGCGCGCACCTCGGCCTCCCCGGTGCGCTCGGTGAGGGCGACGACGAGCCGTCCCGTGGCCGGCTCGAACCACGAGCCGCCGTACGCGCCGCCCGCGGCCTGCCGGGCCGGCGTTTCGACGGCGGTGGCCGCCTTCTCCTCGCGCAGCCGCGCCTCCGCCTGCGAGGCCGTCAGTCCGAAGTCGTGGCGCAGGGCTTCGAGCAGTCCGTCCGAGGCGGACGGGGAAGACGGGCGCGGCTCGGGCAGGGGGGCGGCGTTCGCGGTGCCTGCGGAGCCGAGGCCGAGGACCAGCATCAGCGCCGCGATGGCGGAGCGAAGGGGCATGTTGCGTTTCACGTGACCTCCTGGTGTGGGGCACAGAAAGCCTGAGAGCGCTCTCAAGGCGTCGTTCGGCGGCCACGCTAGCCCGGGGTGCCCTGACAGGTCCATACCAAATTCCGGCCGTCGCCGGCACTGCTTTCACGCCGCCCGCGATACGCCCAACCCCCGGCGCGCGTCGCGTCGGCACCGGCAGCTCCTGGCAACGATCAATGGATGGCCGGCATCACCAGCGCTCGCCCCCGTCCGCTCCTGGTTCACCGCTGCCCTCGCCAAGGGCGATGACCGCCATCACGAAGCCGTGACGCGATGAGGACGCGCGACCTGAGGTTCGGCCTGTACGCGGACGAGCTCACGGCTCTGTGTCCAGAGGGGATGGCGCCCCACGCCTGCCGTGTTCCATGGATGGCCGCCCGAAGTGGCTCGCGTAGCCGCCGTGCCCGGCCCGCGCGCTCCCGAGGGCGCGTGAGGCCGACTCGCCTTCCGACGGGCTGCGCTGTCGTACCGGGAGAACGGCAAGAGAACGGAAAGGGACTCCCGTGAACGACTTCCGAGCCATCGCGGACCGCGTCGAGATCGAGGCACTGCGCGGGGAGTTCACCGACGCGGCGATGATGCGCGACCGACCCCGCCCGGCGTCGCCGTTCACACCGGACGGTGCCCGCTACCAGCGCACCGAGGAAGGCCGGAAGTCAGGGGTGCTACCCGGCCGGGCTCCCGGACCTGGCGGTGGTGCGCGGGGGCCGTGGCCGCCCCGGGTTGCGGCCCCCACCCGAGGTGCCATCGTGGAAGCAAAGGCATTGCTCGGTAACCGATTGCCGAGGGTTGAGCCATGGAAGACGAGCAAGCGCACGTCGTATACAGCGATGACCAGTTCGACCTGGACATCCGGGTCAAGATGACGACGCGGGAAGTCGACAAGTTCGTCATCCAGGACACCCACAGCTGTGCCAGTACGTGCGGCGATGAATGCACGAACAGCTGTGCCAGTACTTGTGCGGGCAGTTGCCCCGTGCTCGACACCCGCAACGAGACCGAGACGTGTGACACCTGCGGCTCCTGCACCTCGGAGTGCGACCGCAGCCTCTACGAGGATCACTACGTCCTGGAAGTCAGTCAGGTCCGGGCCGACGGGGTCACCCGCAAGGTCGCCGGCGAGCACGTCATCCGCCGCGTCGTCGAGCACTCCCCGCAGGAAGGCTGATGGCCCCGCCCCCCTGGCAGCCGGCCATCGGCGATCCGCAAACCGCCGCCTCCGTGCGCGCGATCTCCGTGGACGTGCTCTCGCGGCTGCGTGACTCCGACACGGTCGAGGGGGAGGCCCGGGCGGCGCCGCTCGGGGGACGTCCGCGGTGGACGGCCCACAGTGCCGCCCAAGGCTCGTGCGGCCTCGCCCTCGCCTTCGGGCATCTCGACCGGTGCCTGCCCGGCGAGGGCTGGGACCTCGTGGCCCACCAGCACCTCAGCCGCGCCGTCGACGGCACCGCGTCGAACCCCGTGCGCACCCTGGGACTATTCGCCGGCCTCACCGGAGTGGCTTTCACCACCTCGTACCTGGCTCACGGCGGACAGCGGTACCGCAGTCTGCTCGGCGACATCGACGACAGCCTGTACACCCGGATTCCCGGACGGCTTCCCGCTGTCACCGGGGAAGGCCTCCCCGTCGGCACCTTCGACCTCGTGTCGGGGTGGACCGGCGTGGCCGCGTACCTCCACTCCCGCCCGACCGGCCCGGCCCGGGACCGCGCTCTGCACACCGTGCTCGCCTGGCTGGTGGACCTGTCCCGTGCCGTCGACGGGATCCCCGCCTGGCACACCCCCCATGCCCTCATCACCGACGAGAGCATGCGCGACCG
Organism: Streptomyces sp. NPDC060049; assembly: GCF_042736715.1. Lineage (NCBI taxonomy): Bacteria > Bacillati > Actinomycetota > Actinomycetes > Kitasatosporales > Streptomycetaceae > Streptomyces > Streptomyces sp. NPDC060049. The sequence continues at coordinate 416,079 of NZ_JBHWVV010000005.1, read as the reverse complement.
GTACCGGACCGCGGTCGCCAACTGCGGTCTCGCCCACGGCATCACCGGCCCCCTCGCCATGCTCGCGCTCGCCCACGCCGACGGCCCGATCGCCGCGGGGCACACCGAGGCGATCCACCGCACGGCGTCCTGGCTCGCCTCCCACCAGGTCGACGACGCCCGAGGAGGGGCGTACCCGTCGGTCGTCCCGCTCGGTGAGGACTCCGCCGCACCGTCGGTGGCCCGCGACGCCTGGTGCTACGGCAGCCCCGGTGTCGCGCGCGCCCTCTGGCTCGCCGGTACCGCCCTCGGCGACCCCGACCTGACCCGTACGGCCGTCGGGGCCATGAGGGCCGTACTGCGGCGGCCCGTCGCCCGGCGGCGCATCGACTCGCCCGGGTTCTGCCACGGCATCGCCGGGCTTCTGCAGGTCACCCTGCGGTTCGCCGTCGACACCGGAGACGAGGAGATCGGCGACGGAGCGCGGCGCCTGGTCGACCAGCTGCTCGGCGAGTACCAGCCGCAGGCGCCCTTCGGCTATCGCAGCGTCGAGGCCGACGGCACCCGCGAGGACCGGTCCGGCCTCCTCGAAGGCGCCGCGGGCGTCGCCCTCACCCTGCTTGCCGCCACCAGCCCCGAACCACCCGCCTGGGACCGGTTCTTCCTGCTGTCATGAGCACCGACGCCTCCCGTGGTCGCGGCACTCGGCGACGAGCCGCAGCCCGGGCACCGGGGCTCTACCGCTGTGCCGACCACTTCGTGATCCGCACCCCGATCCTCCCCGTCACGGACTACCCCGGGGCCGAGGACCTCAGCCGCGCGCCCGCGACCGCGCGCGTCCGGGACGACGAGCACGCGCGGCGTGCCGTCGTCGTGTCCTCGCTGCCCCTCGCCGCCGCACTGCTGGGGCCCGTACGCACCGAACGCGACCGGCGGCGCCTCGAGTCGAGCATCCTGCGCTACCTCATTCGCCTCAGCACCCGGCCCACTCCCTTCGGGCTGAACGCAGGCGTCGCCCTGGGGCGGTGGGGCCCGGTCACCGACGTCCGTCTCGCCGACCAGACTCCCGACGTCCACGCCCGTGTCGACATGCACGCCCTCATGCACTTCGTCACCGCCCTCGAAGCGCGAGCCGAGATCCGGGAGGCGACCACGGTCATCGCCAATCCGGCCGTGCTGCACCGCGCCGGCCGGATCACGTTGAGCGGTGTCGAAGCGGTCCTCGGGGCGAACGGCGGCGAGAACGTCACCCTGCGCGCCACCGGCGCCGTCGAACGCGCCCTGGCCCTCGCCCGCACGCCCGTGGCCCACGCCGACCTCGCCGCCGACCTCCTGGCAGCCGTCCCCGGAGCCACTCCCGACAAGGTCCACGACCTGCTGTACCGGCTGTGGCGGCACGCGTTCCTCCTGACGGACCTGCGCCCACCGCTGACCCACCTCGACCCCGCGGGGCACGTCCTCGACCACCTGAGCCGGATACCGGGTGCCGTCGCCGCCGCGGCGGACCTCGGCGCACTGCTGGCCGCGATCCAGGACTGGGAGGGGCAGCCGGCCGCCACCGGCGCCGCCGCTTTCCCAGCGCTCGCCGACCACGCCCGCCGCGTCACGGGCTTCGAAACGGCCACACCGCTCCAGGTCGACACGGTTCTGCCCCTGGCGGCCCGCGACGTGTCCCGCAAAGTGGCCGACGAAGCGGTCCGAGCGGCCGAACTGCTGCTGCGTCTCACCCCGTTCCCCTTCGGCCTGCCGCAGATCACCGCGTACAGGAGCGCGTTCGAGGTCCGCTACGGCACCGACCGTGACGTGTCCGTCCTCGAACTCCTCGATCCCGTCACGGGCCTCGGCTCCCCGTCCCTCCTCCCTCCGGTCATTCCCGCCAAAGCGGCCCGGGCCGACACCTTGCTCCGCCTCGCCACCGGTGCTCTCCACGACCACCTCACCAGCGTCGACCTCGACGAGGACACCATCGACCGACTCGCCCTCTGGGAAGCGGCCCCCGAGCGGCTCCCCGCGTCGCTCGACCTCTACGCCATGGTCTCCGCCGCGTCACCCGCCGCCATCGACGCCGGCGACTTCCACCTGGTCGTGGGCCCCAACGTGGGTGCCGGAGCAGCCGGACGCAATCTCGGGCGCTTCGCGGGCATGCTCTCCGGTGCCGTTCCCGCCCTCGGCGACATCGCCGACGCCGAACAAGCCGTCGAAACCGGCCGCATTCTGGCCGAACTGGTGTACCTCCCCGAGAAGACCCGTTCGGCGAACGTCGTCGTCCGGCCCGCGATCCGCGACCACGAAGTCGGCATTCGCACCAGCGCGGCCGCCGGACCTGCCCGCTACATCCCTCTCGACCAGCTCGTGGTCCGCGTCACGAACGGCAGGTTCGCACTGATATGGGACGACGGCGCGGGGGAGCTCCGAGAGGTCGGCGTCTGCTCGGGACACATGCTCAACCACAGCCGGGCTCCCGCCGTCTGCCGTTTCCTCGCCGACGTGAGCCGCGACGGCACCGCCCAGATCGTCGGCTTCGACTGGGGCCCGGCCCGCGACTTCCCCTACCTGCCCCGCGTCACCTCCGGCCCGGTCGTCCTGCGCCTGGCCCAGTGGCGCATCGACCACGCCGCGGCGCACGAGATGGCCGGGCAGCCGGACCGGTTCCCGGCAGCGTTCGACACCTGGCGCCGCCGGTGGCGGGTGCCCCGCTACACGTACCTCACGAGCAGCGACGCGGCCGCGGACCACCGGCTCCTCGTCGACGCCACCGCGCATTCCCACACCGACGAGATACGGCGAGCCCTGAACCGTCTGCGGCCCGGCGGCAGCGTGGTCCTCCAGGAGGCCGTTCCCTGCCTCGACGACGCCTGGGTCACGGGTCCGAACGGCCGCCACACCGTCGAACTCGTGGTGTCCATGACCCGCAACGCGGCCGTTCCGCGCTCGGTTCCACCCGGCACGGCCGGCGCCCGGGTCGCGAGGGCGGACCGGCTGCGTCCCCCGGGCAGCGACTGGACCTTCGTCAAGCTCTACGGCGACCGCCAGGAGGAGGAATCCCTGCTCGTCGGCGGCATCCGCGAGCTCGTCCGCTCCCTGGACGGCCATTGCGACCGAGGCGTCTTCCTGCGCTACGCGGACCCCGAACCCCACCTGCGGCTACGCCTGCGCGGCAGCCCCTCCGTACTGCTCCCCGCACTCAGCGACTGGGCCGGCACCCTCCTCGCCGACGGCCACGTCTCGCGGTTCACCTTCGACGTCTACGACCGTGAGATCGAACGCTACGGCGGCCTCGTCGGGATGGACGTCACCGAACAGCTGTACTCCGCCGACAGCTCCGCCGTTCTCGACCTGCTCTCCCTCGACCACGCCGGGAAGTCCCAGCTCGACAGGACGGGGCTGGCCCTGCTCACCATTGACGACCTGTTGACCGGGCTCGGCCTGAGCGAAGCCGAGAGGCTCCGCTTCTACCATCGGGCGACTCCACAGCGACGGCTCGCCGGCGCGGAGTACCGCACCCGCAAGGCGGAATTCTGCGACCTGCTGCGCGGGCCGCCTCCCCGTCCCGTCGCCGACGTCCTCACCCGGCGTCGTCCTCACCTGGAGGACGTCGCCGACCGGCTCGACGATCTGAAACGCCGTCGGCAACTCGGCAAGACGCTGCCCGAGCTCTGCCACAGCTACGTACACCTGCACTGCAACCGCCTGCTGGGCACGGACCGTGCAGCCGAGAACACGGCGTTGGAACTGCTCTACCGCACCCGCCACAGCCTGGCCTCAGGAGCCTGAAACCCCGATGCGGGGCGGCCGCGTGGTGAGGGGGCACCTGGTGTGTCAGGTGCCGGTGTGTGCCCCGTCGCCGGTGCCGAGGAAGGGGACGGCGAGCTGGTGCTCGACGGCCTGGGGCAGCGACCACTGCGTACGCCGCTTGCGGTCCAGCGCGCCTCGGCGGTCCGCGCGGCGTACACCGGGAACGGCGAGGGCCAGGGCGGTCGGGGACGCGGCCGGCCCGGCGCCGAGGAGCACACCGGCGAGTACGGCCCCGCCCGCCACGGCGAACGGGAGAGCGACGCCGAGGCAGAGCGCGCCGAGGCCGCCGAGGACGGCCACCATCCACCACAGCGGGGTGAGCGTCACCCGGCTTCCCCGCCGTCCGCTGATCCGGCGGGGCGCGGGGTGATCTCGGCGATCAGGCCCTGGACGAGCCTCTTGATTTCGTCGCGGATGGGGCGGACGGCTTCGACGCCCTGGCCTGCGGGGTCTTCGAGTTTCCAGTCGAGGTAGCGCTTTCCGGGGAAGACGGGGCAGGTGTCGCCGCAGCCCATGGTGACGCACACATCGGAGGCCTTCACGGCGTCGACCGTGAGGACCTTGGGGGTCTCGGCGGACATGTCGATGCCGACTTCGTGCATCGCCTCGATCGCGGCCGGGTTGACGCTGTCGGCGGGGGCGGAGCCCGCGGAGCGGACCTCGACCTGGTCCCCGGCGAGGTGGGTGAGCCAGGCGGCGGCCATCTGGGAGCGGCCGGCGTTGTGGACGCAGACGAACAGCACGGACGGCTTGGCGGCGGTCATGGGTTCTCTTCTCGGGCAGGCAGGAGCACAGGGCGGCCATCGCATCAGCGCGAGCTGGTGTCAGCCGCTGCTGATGTGAAAGTATCAGCCCATGATGACGCCGGTCGACACTGATCTGATCCGGGTCCTGGCCGACCCGCTGAGGCTCGAGATCGTGACCCTCCTCGCCAGGGAGACGCTCTGCACCACCCACCTGGTGGAGGAGACGGGGGCGAAGCAGACCAACCTCTCCAACCACCTGACGGTGTTGCGCAAGGCCGGGGTCGTGGAGACGGAGCCCTGCGGACGGTTCACCTACTACCGGCTGCGCCCGGAGGTCATCGAACAGCTCGCCGGTCATTTCGCCGACCTCGCCCAGAGCGCGCGCGCCACCGCCGAGGCGAACCTCAAGCGGTCCTGTCCCTAGGGTCGGGCCCCGCGACCCGGTGGACCTTTCCGGTCACAGCACCAGCTTTCCGCTCCGGTCACAGCACTAGCTTTCCGCTCCGGTCACAGCACCAGCTTTCCGCACCGGCCACAGCACTTGCCTTCCGCGCCCCGCCTCACCTGCCCGAGGAGAACCCGCCTTGACCGCCCCCGAGTCCGCCGGCACGCCCACAGCCGCGGACGTGCCCCAGCCGGCGCCCGGCGCCACGCCGCCCCGTACGCCTCTGACCGCCCGCGCCGCCGCCGAGCTGGTCGGTACGGCCGCCCTGGTCGCGGTCGTGGTCGGTTCCGGTATCCAGGCGACCGGACTCACCGACGACGTCGCCCTCCAACTGCTGGCCAACTCCACCGCCACCGTCTTCGGCCTCGGGGTCCTCATCGCCCTCCTCGGCCCGGTTTCCGGCGCCCACTTCAACCCGGCCGTCACCCTCGCCGAGTGGTGGACCGCCCGCCGCGGCGGCGCCGGGGTCACCACCCGCGAACTCGCCGTCTACCTCCCCGCCCAGACCGTCGGCGCCGTCCTGGGCGCGATCCTGGCCGACGCCATGTTCGGCGAACCGCTGGTCAGGTGGTCGCAGCACGACCGCTCCGCGGGCCACCTGCTCCTCGGCGAGGTCGTCGCCACGGCCGGCCTGATCCTGCTGATCTTCGGCCTGGCCCGCACCGACCGTCTGCGTTTCGCACCCGTCGCCGTGGCCTCGTACATCGGCGCCGCCTACTGGTTCACCTCCTCCACCTCCTTCGCGAACCCGGCCGTCACGATCGGGCGCGCCTTCACCGACACGTTCGCGGGTATCGCCCCGGCCTCGGTCCCGGCGTTCATCGCCGCGCAGTGCGCGGGCGCGGTGATGGGGCTGGCCCTGGTCGCGATCGTCTTCGGTCGGACCGCCGCCCTGCCGGGCGTCCGTATCGACACCGCTCGGCGCCGGGCGGCTGCCGACCGCTCCTGACCGCCGTGGACTGGGGGGTGGGCGCGGCCGGTCTGGCCGCGGGTTTGATGATCGCGGTGGTGACCGCGCCGGTCGGTGTGTCGGGCGCGGTGTTCCTATTGCCCGTGCAGCTGAGCGTGTTCGCGGTGCCGAGTCCTGCGGTGACTCCGACCAACCTGCTCTACAACGTCGTCGCCGGCCCGGGCGCCCTCCTGCGCTACCGCCGCACCGGCGCCTTGCACGGACCGCTGGTGCGCCGTCTGGTCCTCGGTACCCTTCCGGGCGTCGTCGTCGGCGCGGTCATCCGCGTGTTCGCCATCCCGGGCCCGGCCGTCTTCAAGCTCCTGGTCGCCGTGTTCCTGCTGCCGCTCGGCGTGTGGCTGATCGCCCGGACGCTGCTGCCGCCGCGCCGGCCGAAGCCCTCCGGTGACGGGCCGTCGGCGCGCGCGGTGACCGGCCTGGCCCTGGCCGTAGGGGTGATCGGGGGGATCTACGGCATCGGCGGCGGTTCGCTCCTCGGCCCGGTCCTCGTCGGCCGTGGCATGCCGGTCGCGAAGGTCGCCCCGGCGGCCCTGGCGTCGACCTTCGCCACCTCGGTCGTGGGCGCGGCCACGTACGCGCTGCTGTCGCTGGCCGGCTCCGGCAGCATCGCACCGCACTGGTTCCTCGGCCTGGCCTGCGGCCTGGGAGGACTCATCGGCGGCTACCTCGGCGCCCGCCTCCAGGCCCGCGTTCCCGACAGAGCCCTGCGCCTGCTGCTGGGCACTCTGGCCGCCGCCGTCGGAGCCCTCTACGCGGTCGAGACCATCAGCTGATCAGCGGGCTGTGGCGTTCCGGCGTGGAAACGCGCCGCGTGCCGTGGTCGTGGTCGGCGCGCTGGCCGACTTCGATGAATGTCTATGTTGACGAATGTCGATCCAGGGTCCATCCTGGAGGCGTCAAGACATCGACAGACGTCGAATCAACTGGGGAGCCCGCCGTGCACGCATCCACCGAAGCCCTGCCCGTCGTCGTGATCGGCGCCGGTCCGATCGGACTCGCCGCGGCTGCCCGCCTCATCGAGCGGGACATCGAGCCCCTGGTCCTGGAGGCCGGACCCGCCGCCGCGTCCGCCGTGCGCGACTGGTCGCACGTACGCCTCTTCTCCACCTGGTCCGAACTGGTCGACCCGGCGGCCGAGAAGCTCCTCGCCCCCACCGGCTGGACCGCGCCCGACGGTGCGACCTACCCCTCCGGCGGCGACTGGGCCGACCTGTACCTCCAGCCCCTCGCTGACGTCTTTGCCGACCGTGTCCGCTACAACGTGACCGTCACCGGTGTCTCCCGCTCAGGCCGCGACCGCGTCGTCGACGCCGACCGCGAGACCCAGCCCTTCACCGTCCGCGTCGTCCACGCCGACGGCAGCGAGGAGCGGATCCTCGCCCGTGCCGTCATCGACGCATCCGGCACCTGGTCCACTCCCAGCCCGATCGGCGGTGACGGCCTCCCGGCCCTCGGCGAGCAGGCGGCCTCCGACCGGATCTCCTACCGCATCCCCGACCTGAGGAACCCTGCCGTCCGGGCCCGTTACGCGGGCAAGCACATCGCTGTCATCGGCTCGGGCGCGTCCGCCTTCACCGCTCTGGCCTACCTCGCCGACCTCGCCAAGGCCGAAGACGGAACCGGCACCCACGCCACCTGGATCCTGCGCCGCGGCATCTCCGGCTCCACCTTCGGCGGCGGCGATGCGGACCAACTGCCCGCACGCGGCGCCCTCGGCCTCGCCGCCAAGGCAGCAGTCGACGCGGGATACGCCGACGCCGTCACCGGCTTCCGCACCGACGCCGTCGAACGCGACGGCGACGACCGCCTCGTCCTGGTCGCCGAGGACGGCCGCCGTCTGGACGCGGTAGACGAAGTCATCGTCCTCACCGGCCTGCGCCCCGACCTGTCGTTCGTCAACGAGCTGCGCCTGGGCCTGGACGAGCGCCTCCAAGCGCCCGTCGAGCTCGCTCCGCTGATCGATCCCAACCAGCACTCCTGCGGCACCGTCTACCCCCACGGCGTGAAGGAGCTCTCCCACCCCGAGAAGGACGTCTACCTCGTCGGCATGAAGTCCTACGGCCGCGCCCCGACCTTCCTGGCCATGACCGGCTACGAGCAGGTCCGCTCCATCGCCGCCCACCTCGCCGGCGACCAGGAAGCCGCCGAACGCGTCGAGCTCACCCTCCCCGAGACCGGAGTCTGCGGCGGCGCGGGCCTGTTCGACGAGCCCGCGGCCGCCGAGGAGAGCGGTGGCGGCTGCTGCGCGGCGCCGGCCACGCTCACCATCGGCGCCCCGGCCCGCTCCGGCTGCTGACCGAAGTGACCGAACTCCACAGCAGCGGGGCCGCGACCGGTACGGGGGACCGGTCGCGGCCCCGCGCCGTCCTGCCCGCCCTGTGCCTCACCCAGATCACCAGCTGGGGCATCCTCTACTACGCCTTCCCCGTCCTGAACCCGGCCATCACCGCCGACACCGGCTGGGGCACCGGCACGACCACCGCGGCGTTCTCCGCCGCCCTCATCGTCTCCGCCCTCGCCGGCATCTACGTCGGCCGCACCCTGGACCACCGCGGACCCCGCGCCGTCATGACGGCCGGCTCCGTCCTCGGCGCCCTGAGCCTGCTGCTCGTGGCGGCGGCGCCCAACCCGGCCGTCTTCCTGGCCGGATGGCTGCTCGCCGGAACCGCGATGGCGGCCACCTTCTACCAGCCCGCCTTCGCAGCCCTCACCCGCTGGTGGGCGCCCGACCACATCCGCGCCCTGACGATCGTCACCCTCGCCGGCGGACTCGCCTCCACCGTCTTCGCCCCCCTGACAGCGGTCCTGGCCGACCACATGTCCTGGCGCGCCACCTACGTGGTGCTCGCGGGAATCCTCGCGGCCTTGACCATCCCGGCCCACGCCCTTGCTCTGAGAGCACCCTGGCCGCCGGCCCCTCCGAGCCCGTCGCACCTCACCGGTGGCAGTGACGCAGTCGTGGGCAGCAGGGCGTTCCGAATGCTGGCCGCCACCTTCACCCTGTCGTCTTTCGCGATGTACGCCGTGGTCATCGGCCTCGTCCCCCTCCTGATCGAGCGCGGCTACACCACCACCCAGGCCGCATGGGCCCTCGGCCTCGGCGGCGCGGGGCAAACCCTCGGCCGCACCCTGTACGCCGCCCTGTCCCGCCGTCTGGGCGTCACCGCCCGCACCGTCACCCTGATCGGCCTCGGCGGGCTCACCACCGCGGCCCTCGCCACCGTGGCCGGCCCCTACGCCCTTCTCGTCACCGTGTCCGTCCTGGCCGGGGTGGTGCGGGGCAACCTCACCCTCCTCCAGGCCACCTCCGTCACCGACCGCTGGGGAACCACCCACTACGGCCGGCTCTCCGGACTCCTCGGGGCACCCGCCCACGCCGCGGCAGCCCTCGCCCCCTTCGCCGGCGCGGTCCTGGCCGGGCCGCTCGGCGGGTACCCCGCACTGTTCGCACTGCTCTCGGCGCTGTCGATCATCGCCGCCGCCACCGCCCTCGGCACCCGCCCGCGCGTGCCGTAGTCCACCGGGGCGGATGCCGGCGGCCCGGCCGAGCCGACGGCCGGGGAGCATCAGGGGCGCAGGCCGGCCTGTCTGAGCGCCACCCGGGACAGGTCATCGATGACCTGCTCGTCTCCCCGGCGCCAGGCGTCGGCGAGGCCCCCCGGCGGGACGGGGACCGTGCCGAGGTACCGCACCGGTCCCGTCAGAGCACGCAGGGCCAGCAGATCGCCGCCGCCGGGAGCGTCGAGAAGTCCTCGGAGCAGAGCACTGCGTCGGATCCAGCGCACGCGCGGGGGAAGCCAGAGCGCCAGCACGAACGCCACCGAGAGGACGATCAGGGCGAACGCGGTCAGGCCGGCCACCCGGCCCACCACGTCCTGCATGGACTGCCCGGCATCGGAGAGCCCGTTGCTGGCGTCGGCGGCGGACTCCAGCGGCTCCTTGAGGACGTCTCCGACCAGCGGCACGTTCGAGGCCGCTTCCCCCGCGTCGCCGAGGCCGGAGGCAAGACTGCCGCCCGCGTCCTCCACCTTCCGCCCCGGCTCGGCCAGCAGCATGATCCCGTCGTGGACGGCCAGCGCGAACCATACTGAGGCCACCACCAGGACCAAGGCGGTGAGATCGGCGAGCACCTGTCGGCAACGGCGTGCTCGGGTCTGGGCGTAAAGGCGCATCCGCGTGCTCCTGTTCCGATGACATCAACGGACAAGGCCGGTCTCCGACCGGGCGAGGCAGACAGCCGGGACAACAAGCCACGGCCCACCGCCCGACCGTACGCGGCATCCAGGTGTCATCACGTGCCGACGTCACCGGCGCGTCTACCCCGGACCGGGCCGTCGAGGCATCCGGGCGACGCCGCACCTGATCCGAGAAGCGGTGATCAGGCCTGGGCCAGTTCACGCACCGTGGCCATGTCGCTGAAGGGGAGCAGCTCCACGCCGACGATCTGGTGCGGTTCGCTGCCCTTGCCGGCGATGAGGACCGTGTCGTCGGGGCCCGCCGCGGACAAGGCGAAGGCGATCGCCTGGCGGCGGTCGGCGTAGCGCCGGAAGGGGGTGCCGGTCGCCGTCAGGCCGGGGGAGACCTGGTCCAAGATGGCCTCGGGGTCCTCGTTGCGGGGGTTGTCCGAGGTCAGGACGCAGAGGTCGGAATGGGTTCCGGCGATCTGGCCCATCTCGACCCGTTTGGTGGTGTCGCGGTCCCCACCGCAGCCGAAGACCGTGATCACCCGGCCGCGGGCGAACCCTCGGATGGTGGTCAGGACCTTGTCCAGGGAGTCCGGCGAGTGGGCGTAGTCCACGATCACCGACGTACCCCGCGGGGTACGGAAGCGTTCCAGCCGGCCCGGGACGGGCGGCATCCGGTCGAGCGCGTCGACCAGGGGGCCCAGCTCGTGCCCCCACACGTGGCAGGCGGCCACCGTGGCCAGTGCGTTGGCCACCGAGAACCGGCCGGGCACGGGGATCGAGGCGGGGTAGGCGCGCCCTTCGTGGTGGAGGGTGAACCGCGTGCCCGAGGCACTCACCACGAGGTCGGTGGCCCGGTAGTCAGCCGGGCGGTCCAGGGCGTAGGTGCTCACCGCACCCGGCATCATCGCCACGATGCCCGCGCCCACCGGGTCGTCGGCGTTGACCACCGCACGTCGGCACAAGCCCTGGAAGAGCCGCAGCTTGGCGTCCCGGTAGTCCGCCATCGTTCCGTGGTCGTCCAGATGGTCCTGCGTCAGGTTGGTGAAGACCCCGACGTCGATGAACGTACGGTCCACCCGGTGTGTCAGCAGCGCCATCGAGGTGGCCTCCAGCACCACGCCGGTGGCCCCGCGGTCGCGCATGTACCCCAGGATGTACTGCAGGTCGGGAGATTCAGGGGTGGTCAGCACCGATCGCGGCATGGGGATCGGCTCGTCGCCGATCCTGCTCCCGGCGGTTCCGATCACCCCCACCCTGGAGCCCTCGGCGATCCGCAGGACCGACTCCACCATGTACGAAACGGAGGTCTTCCCGTTGGTGCCGGTGATCGCCATCATGTCCATCTGCCGTCCGGGCTCGCCGAAGTAGCGCGAGGTCACCACCGCGGCGGCCGTCCGCGTATCGGGTACCCGGACGACGCAGGCGCCGGGGGGCCACACCGCGGCCGGCAGGCCGGGGTCACTGCCGTCGACGAGTACGGCGGCGGCGCCCCGGGCCAGGGCGGGCGGGACGGCGCCGGGACCGCCTTCCCGGTGTCCGGGTACCGCGATGAAGAGCGAGCCCGGCGTGACCCGGTCGGCGTCGAAGGTGGTTCCCGCGGTGATCGGCGTCGTGTCCGGATCGCCCTGGAGAACGTGGTGTTCCTGTCCGGCCAGCAATTCGCTCAGCTTCACGATGATCCCTTCGAGGGGGCTCGGGCCCGGGCGTGCGGCCGTAGCCAGGCGGCAGCGCCGGCGGCGTGCCGGGAAGCTGCTGTGGTGATGTGGAGCGCAGGAGCCTGGGGCGCGAAGCGTCAGCCGTGGCCGTGCAGGGCGGTACGGCGGGTCTCGGGCACCGCGGCGAAGGCCGTGCCGGCCGGGTCGACGACGGTCGGTTCCCCGGCGGCCGGGCGCATCCCGGAGGCGGCCTGCTGCAGGCACTGCCTCGAGGAAAGTGTGCGACCCATGGGCCGAGTGTACGGCCCACGCAGCGGCCCGGGACCGCTTCGGCAGTCAATGCGGCGGCCCCGCCGTGCCGACTCCGTCCACCGTGCCCCCGCGCCGCGACAAGTGGATCCGACCTGCCGGCCGTCCCCCGCATCCTCACCCGCCGACGGTCGCCCCTCGCGCTATCCGCCGCGTCCTCGGGTAGGCGTGGAGTGTGAACGAGCGAGAAACGAACCTGCACAAGCCCGGGGATCTGCTGGCGGGGCTGAGCGTGGACGACCACCGGCCGGAGCAGCCGGTGCTCCTGGACTCGGCCGGCGCCCCGATCCAGACGTGGAGGGAGAACTATCCGTACGACCGCAAGCTGCGCCGGGCCGAGTACGAGCGGAGCAAACGAATCCTGCAGATCGAGCTGCTGAAGCTCCAGCACTGGGTCAAGGACTGCGGAGCCCGCATGGTGGTGATCTGCGAAGGCCGGGACGCGGCCGGCAAGGGCGGCACGATCCAGCGGTTCACCGAGCGCCTCAACCCCCGCGGGGCCCGGATCGTCGCCCTGGACAAGCCCACCGAGCGGGAGGCCGGGCAGTGGTACTTCCAGCGCTATGTCGCCCATCTGCCGACCGCCGGCGAGATCGTCTTCTTCGACCGCTCCTGGTACAACCGCGCCGGGGTCGAAAGGGTCATGGGATTCTGCACCGACGCGCAGTACGAGCTGTTCCTGCGGCAGTGTCCCCCTTTCGAATCCATGCTGGTGGCCGACGGGATCCTGCTGATCAAGCTGTGGTTCTCCGTCTCGCGTGCGGAGCAGCGCACCCGCTTCGCGATCCGCCAGGTCGACCCGGTACGGCAGTGGAAGCTCTCCCCGACCGATCTGGCCTCCCTCGACCTGTGGGACGCCTACACCACCGCGAAGGTCGAGATGTTCCGGGCCACCGACTCCGCGCACGCACCGTGGACCGTCGTCAAGAGCAACGACAAGCGCCGGGCCCGGCTGGAGGCGATCCGCAGTCTCCTGGCGCACATCGAGTACGACCGCAAGGACCCCGCGGCGGTCGGCAGGCCCGACCCCCTGATCGTGGGCGCCGCCGACACCCTCCTCGAGGCCGGGGAGGAGAACGCCGACCTTTCCCCCACTCCGCTGGCCGGCACTCCTCACGGTCCCGGCCGCCATCCGCAAGGCCGGGACTCCGCTGATCCCCGATGAGAGCACTGCGCTCACCCGGAGCGGTCACGGCCTCCTCCCGGTCGGCGAGTGCCGGGCCTGCGACCCGCGGTGCGCATCTGCCCGGCCGACCCCACGATGGTCGTGTACCCGTACCCGCGGTGAAGGAGACGGCCATGCCCTCGGCGCCCGCGCCACGCACGAAGTCCTCGGGTCCCGACGCGGCGGCCGGGTGTCGGCTGCTCCTGGTCCGGCACGCCAAGGCCGTGCCCAAGGGCCCGGAGGTCGAGGACTTCGAGCGTGCCCTGTCCGAGCGCGGCAGGGCCGACGCGCCGCGGACGGGAGCCTGGCTGGCAGAGTCCGGTCACCGGCCCGAGCTGGTGCTGTGTTCCCCGGCGCGCAGGACATCGGAGACCTGGCAGCTGCTCGTCCCGGCCCTGCCGGTTCCACCGCCCCCCGCCGTGTCCGACGAGCGGCTCTACAAGGCGGAGCCGAACGTCCTGGCCACGGTGCTGACGGAGCGGGCGGCAGGCCTGGGGTGCGTGGCTCTGGTCGGCCACAACCCCGGCCTCCACGCGTTCGCCTCGGCCCTGTGCGGTTCCGGTCCGCCGGAGCTGCTGGAGGAACTCACAGCGCGCTTCGTGACCTCGGGACTCGCGGTGGTGGACCTGCCGGGCTGGGACGCCCTGACTCCCGGCGCCGGCCGCCTCACGGCTCTGTGGTCACCGCACCGGTGAGGTGTCGGGGCACGGCTCGTCGAGCCGGCGGCAACCGTTGAACTGTGCGGGCGTGGCGGTGAGTTCGTCCTGAGCCGTCCCCGGTAGCGTGTCCTGGCGCCGCTGCGCGCCGTCCGCCGAGGGACGGCTCGACACCGGCCGCTCCGTGTCTTCTCCTGCGTCCGCGAGGCCTGCGCCGCCTTGCCGGAACCTCAAGAAGGGTGACGCATGTCCGCCAGTCACAAGAACGCAGCGTGCTGCAGCCCGTCCCGGTCGGAGCCGGGGGCGCCGGGGGCCGCACCGCCGACCCGCGTCGGTCAGGCATGTGCCGAGGCGGGCGTCCCGGGCGGGGAGCGGGGGATGGTGCGTCTGGACGCGGCGACGTTCCTGATGGGGGCCGCGGACCGGTGGGTGGTGCCCGGTGACGGTGAGGGCCCGGTCCACGAGGTGGAGCTCGCGCCGTTCTGGATCGACCGGTGCGCGGTCTCCAACGCCGACTTCGCCGACTTCGTCGCCGCGACGGGGTACGTGACCGACGCGGAGCGCTACGGCTGGTCGTTCGTCTTCGCCGGGCTGCTGCCGCCCGGCTTCCCCGACACCCGGGCCGTCGCCCGGGCTCCTTGGTGGCGTCAGGTCCACGGGGCATCCTGGCACCGGCCGGAGGGCCCCGACTCCCGTGTGGCGGACCGCGCCGACCATCCGGCGGTGCACGTGTCGTGGGACGACGCCGGCGCATACGCGGCGTGGGCGGGCAAGCGGCTGCCGACGGAGGCGGAGTGGGAGTACGCCGCCCGCGGAGGACTGGAGCAGGCCGCGTTCCCCTGGGGGAACGACCCCGAGCCGGGCGGAGAGCGCCTGATGAACGTATGGCAGGGCCGTTTCCCCGACCACCACACCCGCCCGGACGGCTGGTACGGCACCGCGCCGGTGACCGCGTACCGGCCCAACGGGCACGGCCTGTACAACGTGTGCGGCAACGTCTGGGAGTGGTGTGCCGACTGGTACTCGCCCACCACCTACGTGCGCGGTGGGCGCCAGAACCCGCCCGGCCCGGCCTCGGGCACCACCCGGGTGATCCGCGGCGGCTCCTACCTGTGCCACGCCTCCTACTGCCGCCGCTACCGGGTGGCCGCCCGCAGCTCCAGCACGCCCGACAGCAGCACGGGCCACCAGGGCTTCCGCTGCGCTGCCGACGACCACCCGCACAACGTCCCGCCGAGACGGCCTAGTCGCGCATGAACATGGCGGCGAACTCCTTCTCCAGATCCGCGTACGGCGCGCCGCTGACGTCCACCGCCACCTGCTCGATCGTCCCGCCGATGAACGGGAACGGTGCGTCGTAGCGGGTGGACACCGGCTGGCCGCTGTCCCGCCCGACCGTCAGCCCCTCCCCGACCATCGAGAAGGGACCCGGCTGGGTCTTGATGTCGCCCTGCCCGACGAGCCGTTCGTCGATGTGCACGGTGAGCGTCCCGTGCATGCTGCCCTGGCTGTCCGGCCGGCCCGCGGTGAACGTCGCGGAAAGCAGGTGGGTGCCGGCGCGGACCGGCTCCGAGGAGACGATCTCCTGCTCCACACTGCCCAGCCAGTTGTACACGTAGTGAAGGCGCCCGTCCTCGAGGAACAGACTGTGGCCGCCGAACCGGCCGCCGTGGGCGAAGAGCACGCCCTGCGCCTCGGCGGTATCCAGGTGCACCTCGGCGACGACGGAGTAAGAGCGCCTGCGGATGTTGACCGCCACCGACTCCGGCACGTCGGCGCAATCGGGGTAGTAGACGTAGCGCTCGCGCGGCTTGGAGAGTTGGGGTCGCGGGGTGCCGAGGAGCTCCACGACGCCGCGGTCGTCCAGTGGCAGACCGTTGTACTTGGCGGCTTCCTGCGCCCACAGGCGTTTGAGCTCCTCGAGCTTCTCCGGATGCTCGGCGGCCAGGTCCCGGCTCTCGGAGCGGTCCTCGCGCAGGTGGTACAGCTCCCAGACGTCTTCGTCGTAGCGGCCCCACGACGA
Organism: Streptomyces sp. NPDC060049; assembly: GCF_042736715.1. NCBI lineage: Bacteria > Bacillati > Actinomycetota > Actinomycetes > Kitasatosporales > Streptomycetaceae > Streptomyces > Streptomyces sp. NPDC060049. Next base: position 400,149 of record NZ_JBHWVV010000005.1, on the reverse strand, counting down.
GGGGGCCGGCGGGTGCAGAGCCGTGGCGTGCCAGCCGTCGTGCCAGATCCCACGGGTGCCGAGCATGACGTAGAACTGTGTCCGACGCGGTTCGGGGGCCTGCTCGTCCTCCAGGAGGTTCCGGAAGCTGGCGCCTTCGAGGGGGCTCTGCTCGATGCCCTTCACCTCGGTGGGGGGCTCGATGCCGATCAGGTCGTACAGGGTGGGCACGATGTCGATGGCGTGCAGGTACTGATGCCGTACTCCGCCCCGTGCCTTGATGCCCGCGGGCCAGGAGATGATCATCGGGTCGGCGACGCCGCCCTCGTAGGACGCCCACCGCTTCCAGTACTTGAAGGGGGTGTTGAACGCCCACGCCCACCCGGTCGGGTAGTGGTTGTAGGTGGTCGGGCTGCCCAGCTCGTCGATGTGGCGGAGGTTCTCGGCCATGTCGTCGGGTACGCCGTTGAAGAAGTTGTTCTCGTTCAACGACCCGTCCGGGCCGCCCTCCCCGCTGGCGCCGTTGTCCGAGACCGCGACGATGATCGTGTTCTCCAGCTGCCCGGACTTATCCAGGTAGTCCAGTACCCGGCCGATCTGCTCGTCCGTGTGCGACACGAAACCGGCGAACACCTCCGCCATCCGGGTGAACAGGCGCTTCTCCTCGGCGCTCAGCGACTCCCAGGGACGGACGAACTCTCCCTCGGGCCACGGCTTTCCGCTCGGGCTGGGTGCGTCCGGCTCGCCATGCGGGTTGATCGGCGTGAGTTCGGTGCCCTCCGGCATGATGCCCAGCTCGATCTGCCGCCGCAGCGTCAGCTGACGGTAGACCTCGTACCCGTCGCCGAACTTCCCCGCGTACCGGTCCGCCCACTCGCTCGGCACGTGATGGGGCGCGTGCCCCGCGCCCGGGCAGAAGTAGTTGAACCAGGGCTTGTCCGGGGCGATGACCTTGGCGTCCCTGATGAACTGGATCGCCTTGTCCGCCAGATCCTTCGCCAGGTGGTAGCCCTGCTCCGGAAGGTACGGGGGCTCGATCCGGTGGTTGTCGTAGGCCAGGTCCGGGGTGTACTGGTCGGTCTCGCCCCCGAGGAATCCGTAGAAGCGCTCGAACCCGCGGCCCAGCGGCCAGTGCCGCTTGGAGGACGCCATATTGGCCTCCTCTCCCGGGCACAGATGCCACTTGCCCAGGGCGTAGGTGTTCCATCCCCGCTCGACCAGCACCTCCGCCAGGGTGGCGTTCTCGAACGGCATCCGCCCGTTGGACGCGGGGAACCCGCTGGTGGCCTCCATGATGCAGGCCACCCCGTTGCTGGTCGCGTTCCGCCCCGTCAGCAGGCACGCCCGGGTCGGGGAGCACAGCGCGGTGGTGTGGAAGTTGGTGAACCGCACGCCCATGTCGGCGATCCGGCGCATCGCAGGGGCCTCCACCAGCCCGCCGAAGACGTCGAACGTTCCGAAGCCGACGTCGTCCCACACCAGGTACAGCACATTCGGCGCACCCTCAGGAGCCTGCGGCTCCGCATAGGGCTCCCAGTCCGGCACGGACTCCCGGATGTCCTGCTGAATCACTCCCTTGAAGGCCCCAGCCATTCCTGTCTCCTCGGATTCACGCGCACGCGGGCTCCAGCACCGTAAGTCCGCCCGCACGCTCCGGCCCCCGCGGCTAGCCCGACAGGGCACCGGACGCGCCCCGAAGGCCCAACCGCGTACGCCCTTCCACAGCGCCGCGCTGCGCACGTCCCGGGCAGGCCCGAGGATGGCACCATGATTCACCGGCTGCGCCCCGAAGGCCTGGAGTTCCTCGATCACGCACCCGTCCGGCAGACCTGCACCCGAGCCCTCCACACGCCGGCGGGCCTCCTCTTCGAGCAGCTCGCGGCCCGACCGCAGGACTGGCCGCGCTGGCTCGGCTTCGTGCGCGCATGCCAGTACCAGGCAGCGCCCCCGTACGGCGTCGGCACGGTGCGGCACCTGCGCGTCGCCGGCGGCCTCCGCTTCCACGAGGCCGTCATCGCCTGGGATCCGGACGAGCGCTTCGCCTACCGCGTCGAGGAGACGAACGCGCCCGGCCTCACCGCGATGATGGAGCAGTGGAAACTGACCCCGCTGTCCCAGAAGCTCACGAGGGTCAGCTGGACCATGGCCGCCGACGGCTCCCCGCCCTTGCGCCTCCTGCTCCGCGCCGGCCGCAACCGCGTTGACAGGACCTTCGGCGAAGCGATGAAGCGACTGGACCGCTCGCCGGCCCCACCACGCTAGGCCGAGGGCATGGTGCCGGCCGGCGCCGAGACGAAGGCTGCAAGGGCGACCGCGGCCACCTCAGGCTCGGTGTCCGGCCGCGGTCAGAAGACGTTGCGCCGCCGAAGGCCGAACGTACGGCCGTCCGGGTCGACGAGGAGCCGGTACAGCGGCATGGCGAAGCGGCGCTCGGCGCGCGAGAGGTCGGGCGGACGGTAGGCACGCAGTCGGCCGGGCGGTTTCGGGCCGCGGCAGCCGTCCGCGTGCCAGGCGTCCAGCGCGGCAGCGCTGGACGCGAACGCGTCGAAGGCCCGTACCGGATCGCACAGCGGGTCCGGGTCGCCGAGGGCGTCCGCGGGCAGATCGAGGTGCTCGCGGGAGAGTCCCAGCCGCAGCTCCCTGGCGAAGCGGCGGGCGCCGTCACCCAGCCCGGCGGGATCGGCGGGCGCGCGGCCGTCCAGGTCGTCGTCCAGGACGGCGCAGTTGAGTTCCGAGTCGTGCGTCCAAGACCGGAGGTTGATGTTGTCGGATCCGACCGTGGCCCACACGTCGTCGACGGCGCACACCTTGGCGTGCACGTACACGGGAGTGCCGGCGCGGTTCTCCAGCCCGTAGACCGCCACCCGTCCGCCGCCCGCCTCGCGCAGTCTGTCCAGTGCCTTGACCCGTCCGACCAGGTTCATGGGCCGGGACAGCCGGCCGTCCTGGTCGGGCTCGGTGGGTATCACGGCGATCAGGCGGAGTTCGGGGTTCTCGCACAGCGCCCGGGCGAAGCACTCCACCACCTCGGGGGACCAGAGGTACTGGTCCTCCAGGTAGATGAGCCGCCTGGCCCGCTTCAGCGCCTTGAGGTAGCTGCGCGCTACGCTGCGCTCCCCGTCCGGTGCGAAGGGGTAGCCGCGCAGCAGCCGGTTCGGGTAGGTGCGCAGTACCTGCACGGTGTGGTTGCCGCAGGGCGGGGGATCGGGGAGCTGCGGCGGGATGGGATCCGCGTAGGTGTCCTCCCTGTTGATGAGTTCCCGCAGCTTGACGAGGGGGCTGCGGCTCAGCGCGGCCGGGTCCTCCCAGCGTTCGCGGAAGACCGCCTCGACGTCACCGACGGCCGGCCCCCGGACGGCCAGTTGGACGTCGTGCCAAGGTGGCCGGGGACCGTAGGCGGCCGCCAGGGGCATTGCCTGCGGATCCCCGTGGTGCGAGGCGTCGTCGTTGCGGCTGTGGCACAGGTCGATCCCGCCGACGTAGGCCACGTCCAGAGCGGGGCGTCCGGGATGGCGCAGGACGACCAGCTTCTGGTGGTGGCTTCCTCCGGGGCGGACCCTCATGTCGAGCAGGCATTCGCCACCCGCCGCCGCGATCTCCTCACCGAGGTGCCGGTTCTCGCTCTCGCTGAACCGCAGTCCGTCCAGGTGGGAACGCCAGAGGAGGCCCTTGACGATCACGCCGCGCTCGGCCGCCTCCGCCAGCACGGCGCCGATCTCCGTGCCCTCGCCGTCGAGCCGTTCGTCGGGGTCGCCGCGCCAGTCCGTGAAGAAGAGGAGGTCTCCCCGGCGCTGTGCCCGGATGTTCCGCAGGAGCTCCGCGAAGTACGTGGCGCCGTGCACGAGCGGGCGGGCCTCGTTGCCGCGGGTCCAGGCGGCTCCGTCCGGGTGGCGGCTGTCCACCCGGGTGGCCGTGTTCCCGCGCTCACCAGTGGTGAGCATCCAGTCACTGTGTTTCATCTATGACGCCTCCCCCGACCGGCTACCCGCCCGGCACGGTTTCAGACACGGTGTCCCGGGCGGGCGGCGGCTCCGCGGCGTGTCCCCGTGCGGACGGATGGCGGGGTGCCGCAATAGTTTGAACGGCATTCGTATGCTCTACGGATGATGGCGCGTGCGGTGCGGTGGCCGGTTGAGTTGACCGACGGGGGATGGGAGCAGCCACCGGTGACGGCGGAGGCGCCGGCGCTGTGGTTGGTGCGGGCCCGCGCGTTCAAGACGGTCGTGGCCCGGCTGGCCGATGCGGTGCTGGACGGGGTCGAGAAGGAGCGCGCGGCGGCCTTCCGGGCGGCCGGGGACAGGGACACGTATCTGGCGGGCCATGTGGGACTGCGGCTGCTGCTGGGCGCGTACCTGGGTGTCCCGCCCGCGGAGGTCCTGCTCCAGCGGCTGCCGTGCCCGTTGTGCGGGCAGCCCCACGGGCGCCCGGTGGTGGACGGCAACCCGGTGCACTTCTCGCTCTCTCACAGCGGCGGGCTGTGCCTGCTCGCGTTCGCGAGTACGCCGGTGGGCGTGGACGTCGAAGCCGTGCCGGTCCTTGCGGTGGCTCAGGAGGTCGGGGGGAGTCTTCATCCGCGGGAGGCGTCCGAGCTGAGGGGGCTCCGCACGGTGGACCAGCCGGCGGTCTTCGCCCGCGTCTGGGCCCGCAAGGAGGCCTACCTGAAGGGGCTGGGGGTGGGACTGGGGCGCTCCATGTCGCTGGACTACCTGGGTACGGCACCGGAAGCGGTGGCGAAGGTGCCGGGCTGGACCATCGGGGATGTGGCTGTGGACGCCGGTTATGCCGCCGCGGTCGCCGTTCAGGACTGAGCTGCCCGCACCGCGCGACGGTCAGGCGGGGCACGCCGGGCTGAGCGCGACGGCAGGGTCTCGGCCGGCGCGGATCGGGCGACAGATCGCTATCAGTTGCTCGCTGTCGGTGACACCCGCTCGCACGGGATTCGGGCGGGACACGGGACAGGTGGCCGCGGCGCGTCGCTCGGCGGGTCAGCCTGTCGTGGCGGTGACGGTTTGGAGCTGGAGCGTGTCCTCGCCGTAAAGATCTTGCACCCAGTCGGTCTGGTAGATGGTTTCGAGGTAGCGCTCGCCGAGGTCGGGGGAGATGGCGACCGCGGTCACCTGCTGTTCCTGCTGGGCCAGCCATTGGGTGGCGCCGTTGACGACGGTCCCGGTGGAGCCGCCGAAGAGGAAGCCGTGGCGGGCCAGGTGGTGGCACGTGCGGATCGTCTCGGCCTCGTTGACGTGTACCACGTCGTCGACGTAGGAGGTGTCGAGGAGCGGGGGGCGGATGCCGGCGCCGAGGCCGGGGATCATGCGGCGGCTGGGCGTGTGACCGAAGGTGGCGGAGCCTTCCGTATCGATCGCGACGATGCGCACCGGGCGGTGCCAGGTGCGGAAGTAGCGGGCGCACCCCATGAGCGTCCCGGCGGTGCCGGCCCCGATGAAGAGGACATCGAGGTCGGGGAAGGCGCGGGCGATGGCCGGTGCGGTCGTGCGGTAGTGAGCGGTGTGGTTGTTGGGATTGGTGTACTGGTTGAGCCATACGTAGCGGTCGTCGGAGGCGCACAGGGCGCGGACGTGGTCGATGCGGGCGCCGAGCAGGCCGCCGGTGGGGGAGGGCTCGGTGACGACGTGGATCTCGCTGCCGAGGGCTTCCAAGAGCATCCGGGTCACCAGGTTGCAGCGGGAGTCGGTCACGCACACGAACTGGTAGCCCTTGCTGGCCGCGATCATGCCCAGCGCCACGCCGAGGTTGCCGGAGGAGGATTCGACCAGGATCGAGCCCGGGGTGAGCAGGCCGTCGCGTTCGGCGGCCTCGACCATCGCGGTCGCGGCTTTGAGCTTGACGGACCCCGCGAAGTTGAATCCTTCGCATTTGAGGAACAACCGGTTCCCGGTGATCGCCTCGAGGTCGACGTAGAGGTCGTCTTGGTTGAATTCCTGGGGTGTGGATATGACCGGCATGGTCGCCTCCTTGGGCGTGCGCTCACCGCGGCGTTTGGTGCCGCTGGCCTGCGTGGGGGCGGCTCGGGGAAGACCTGGCCTGCTGCCGTGTCTTCGGGACACCTCCAGTACGCGGGCTGAGCCCGGCTCTGTCATGCCACCGGATGTCGGGGCTTGACGCCGGCCGCGATCACGGATAGGTGCCGGCCGGTCGTGGTGGTCCGAGACGGTCCGGTGCGGTCCTCAATCGCGTCGAATGCGTGGTGTCAAGTCACGACATGCAGCGGCGTGACGCATATGTGCCGGCGGGGCCTACTGGAGGGGCGGCATCACGAATCCGCCTCTTGCGGGCTTGAGGCCTTTCTCAAACGGAACGTCCTCACCCGCAATCCGCGACCCGCGACGACCCAACGGAAACGTTTGTGGTTCGCGGGAGCGGAAGTGACATCCGTGGCCATGCGACGTCACCCGTTGCTGCGCGCCACAAACACGATCGGTGCCGAAAAGGCATCTTCCCGACCGCCGCGGCTTGCGGCGCTCGGAACGTCGTCGAGGAGCACACATGCTAGAGAAATCCACGGATGCCCGGACGGCCGACCCGACCGGCACCTCAACGCTTTCCGGCAGCAGGCCCGACGACGAGCACCAAGGCACATCCGGCAGCCCGGCCGCCGAGACCGCGCGTCTCCTCGCGGAGGTGCTGGCCGACGTCGTGGGTGTGGAGCACGTGCCGGGCGACGGCAACTTCTTCGATGATCTGGGCGCTGATTCGCTGGTGATGGCGGGGTTCTGTGCCCGCGTAAGGAAGCGGGCGGACCTGCTGCCCGTATCGATGAAGGACGTCTACCGGCACCCCACGGTCAACAGCCTGGCCTCCGCGCTCGTCGACGCGGCCCCCGGGGCCTCCGATCCCACCCGTGTCGCGCCCGGGACCTCCGCGCCCGTTCCCGCCGGTCCCGCGGCCACGGGACCGGCAGCGGCTGCGACCGTACCCTCCCAGCCCTCTGCCCAGCCCTCTGTCCATCCGGCCGTCCCGGCATCAACGCCGGCGTCCGTTTCGGCGCGCGGTACGGCGGCGCGGGCGGGCACGGGGCAGTACCTGCTGTGCGGAATGCTGCAGCTCCTGGTGTTCCTCGGCTACTCCTACCTCGGCGCCCTGGCCACGGTCCATGGCTTCGAGTGGGTCGCCGCCGGCACCGGTGTGCTCGACGTCTACCTGCGCTCCGTACTGGTGGGCGGTGCGGGCTTCACCGGCCTGTGCCTGGTGCCCATCGCGGCGAAGTGGACCCTCATCGGTCGTTTCACACCCCGCGAGTTCCCCGTCTGGAGCCTCGGCTACGTCCGCTTCTGGCTGGTCAAGACCTTGATCCGCGCGAGTCCCGTCCGTCTGTTCACCGGGTCGCCGCTGTACGTGGCATACCTCAGGGCGCTGGGCGCGAGGATCGGGCGCAACGTCGCGATCTTTTCCACGCACATCCCCGTCTGCGCCGATCTGCTCACGATCGATGACGGAACGGTGATCCGCAAGGACGTGCTCTTCTCCTGCTACCGGGCACACGCCGGTCTGATCCAGACCGGCCCCGTCACCCTCGGCAGCAACGTCCTCGTCAGCGAACAGACCGTCCTCGACATCAACACCTCGATGGGCCGCCAGGCCCAGCTCGGGCACGCCTCCAGCCTCCACACCGGTCAGACGGTCCCCGCCGGTGAGCGCTGGCACGGCTCACCGGCCGAGCCCACCGGCACGGACTTCCGCACGGTCGGTGCCCTCGACTGCTCCACCGCCAGGAAGGTCCGCTACACGGTCGGGCAGCTGCTCTCCCTGCTGCTGGTGTACCTGCCGCTGGCCACCGGCGCCGTCACCGTGCTGCTGGCCCCGCTGTCGCAGCTGACCACACCGCCTCAGGCCGGGACGTCCGCGTTCACGAGCGGCACGTTCTACCTGGGTGCGCTGGCGGCCTCCGTCGTGCTGTTCTTCGGCGCCGCCCTCGCCGGGCTGCTCGTCCAGGGCGTGGTGCCGCGCCTGCTCAATCGGGCGGTCAAGCCGGACACGGTCTATCCGCTCTACGGCTTCCACTACGGCGTGCAGCGGGCCATCGCGCTTCTGACCAACAGGAAGTTCTTCACGGCGCTGTTCGGGGACAGCTCCGCGATCGTCCACTACCTGCGCTATCTCGGCTACGACCTGTCCCGCGTCACCCAGACCGGTTCGAACTTCGGCACCGAAGTGAAGCACGACAGCCCGTTCTTGAGCTCGGTGGGCAGCAGGACGATGGTCGCCGACGGCCTGTCGGTCATCAATGCCGAATTCTCCAGCACGTCCTTCAAACTGTCCCGGGTCTCGATCGGAGCCGACAGTTTCCTCGGCAACCGCATCGCGTATCCCTCGCAGGCCAGGACCGGTGACAACTGTCTGCTGGCGACGAAGGTGATGGTCCCCGTCGACGGAGAGGTACGGGAAAACGTGGGCCTGCTGGGCTCGCCTTCCTTCGCCATTCCCCGCACGGTGATGCGGGACACCCGGTTCCAGGACCTGGAGAGCGGCAGCGAGCTGCGCCGGCGCCTGGCCGCCAAGAACCGGCACAATGCCGTCACGGCGGGGCTGTACCTGACGGCGCGGTGGATCCACGTCTTCGCCGTGACCCTGATCGCCATGGGCGCCACAACCCTCTACCCCGCGCTGGGTGCGTCGGCGTTCGCGCTGGCCAGCGTCCTCACCCTGCTGTTCACCGTCGTCTACTTCGCGCTGATCGAACGGGCCACCACCGGATTCAAGGCCCAGGAACCGCTGTACTGCTCGATCTACGAGCCGTCGTTCTGGCGGCACGAGCGGTTCTGGAAGATGGCGTCGGTCGACTACGCGCAGGTCTTCGACGGAACCCCGTTCAAGAACGTCGTCTGGCGGTTGCTGGGCGCGCGGATCGGCAAGCGGGTCTTCGACGACGGCAGCTTCTTCCCGGAGCGGACCCTCGTCACCATCGGGGACGACTGCACGCTGAACGCGGGCACGGTGGTGCAGTGCCACTCGCAGGAGGACGGCGCCTTCAAGTCCGACCGCACCACGATCGGTGACGGCTCCACCCTCGGTGTCGGCGCGTTCGTCCACTACGGCGTGACGCTGGCAGACCGCGTCCAGCTCGCCTGCGACTCCTTCCTCATGAAGGGCGAGCAGGTCCCGCAAGGGGCCCGGTGGGCAGGCAACCCGGCCCGGCACCTGTCCGACGACACCCCGCCCCCCGCCACGCCGCCGGCACACCTGTCCGGCCCCACGTCCCTGCACCGCGACCCGCTCGGCGTCGTCTGACGTCCCACCACATCAGTACCCGACAGGAGAGAATCCTCATGGCACTCAACGCATCCACCAGTAGAGAGTTCTGGCATGGCGTCCTGGCCGCCGGCAGCGGCTTCACTCCCCTCCCACGCTGGAGCCGGGTCCCGGTCGCGGGCGTGGCCGAGTACGAGACGACGCTCCCGGCCGGCCAGGCGACCGCCTTGCGCCGACTGGCGGACGACCTGACGGTGCCGATGAACTGTGTGCTGCTGACCGCCCACGCGAAGGTGCTGGCCGCGCTGAGCGGCGAGGAGGAAGTCACCACCGGCTACGTCGCCGCTGCCGGAGGCCGGCCGCTGCCGTGCAGGCTGACGACCGGCCCCGGCTCATGGCGGAGCCTGCTGCTGCACACCGGCGACGCCCTCGCGCACCTGCTGGCGCACCAGGACTTCCCCGTCGATGGGCTCAGGAGCGAACTCGGCCTGACCGAAGCCCCCTTCGAGACCGTGCTCGATCCCACCGGCATCGGCGGCGACCTCCCCGGCGGCGACGTTGAGCGGGCCGAGGACGGCGGCACCCCGGTCGCGGACACGGCGCTGTGGACGGGCATCGCCCACCACGACGACGGACGGCTGACACTGCGGCTGCGCTACCGCACCGACGTCCTCGACGCGGACTGCGCAGCCCGGATCGCCGGATACCACCTGACGGCGCTCGCCCTGATCACCGCTGACCCGGATGCCGATCACGCAGGTCAGAGCTTGGTGTCGGCCGAAGAGCTCGATTTCCAGCTCCACGGCCTTGCTGGGCCGCGCCGTGACCTTCCCGAGCGCCGAGTGCACGAGCTGTTCGAGCAGCGTGTACGGCAGCACCCGGAGGCCGTCGCCGCCCAGCACGGCGACCGGCAGTGGACCTACCAGGAGCTCAACGCCCGCGCCAACCGGCTGGCCCGCGCCCTGCGGGCGCAAGGACTGGACGGTGAAGGGGTGGTCGCGGTGGCCATGGAGAGGAACCTGGACTGGCTGGCCGCCGTCCTGGCCGTCTTCAAGGCCGGCGGCGCGTACCTGCCCATCGAGCCGCACCTGCCGGCCGAACGCATCAGCGCCATGCTGACCCGCGCCGGATGCGGGCTCGTGATGACAGAAACTGCCACCACCACCCTCCAGTCGGCCCTCGCCTCCCAGCCCTCGGTCCGGACGCTGTTCGCCGACGCCGCCTACGGCCAGGAGCATGCCGGGACCGACCTCGGTATCGACGTCGCACCCGACCAACTGGCCTACATCTACTTCACCTCCGGCTCGACGGGTGAGCCCAAGGGCGCGATGTGCGAACAGCAGGGCATGCTCAACCACCTCTACGCCAAAATCGACGACCTCGAGATCGGTGAAGGGCAGGTGGTCGCCCAGACCGCCCCCCAGTGTTTCGACATCTCGCTGTGGCAACTGCTGGCCCCACTGCTCGTCGGCGGGCGGACCCTGCTGATCGAACAGGAAGCGATCCTGGACGCCTCACGGTTCGTGGACACCGTTGCCCGCGGCCAGGTCACCGTGCTGCAGGTCGTCCCTTCCTACCTCGACGTCGTCGTGTCCCATCTCGAGCAGCACCCCCGGACGCTGCCGGACCTGCGGTACGTGTCGGTCACGGGTGAGGCGCTGAAGAGGGAACTCGCCCAGCGCTGGTTCACCGCGCAGCCGCACATCAAGCTCGTCAACGCCTACGGTCTGACCGAGACCAGCGACGACACCAACCACGAGGTCATGGACCGCGTACCGGACACCGACCGGGTCCCGCTGGGCCCCCCCGTCAACAACGTGCACCTCTACGTCGTCGACGAGCACCTCAACCCGGTGCCGCTCGGCGCGCCCGGCGTGATCGCCTTCTCCGGGGTCTGCGTCGGCCGCGGCTACGTCAATGACCCCGAACGCACCCGGCCGACCTACCTTGCCGATCCGCACCGTGAGGGCGCGCGCCTGTACCGCAGCGGCGACGTCGGCCGCTGGCGGGCCGACGGCAAGCTGGAATTCCTCGGCCGCCGCGACAACCAGGTCAAGATCCGCGGTTTCCGTATCGAGACCGGCGAGATCGAGAACACCCTCCTCCGGGCACCCGGGGTCCGTGACAGTGCCGTGGTGGTCGCTGAACGGCCCGACCACAGCACCCATCTGGTGGCGTTCTACACCGCGCCGCGCCCGCTCGAAACCAGCGTCCTGCTGGACCGGCTGGGCAGCTCACTGCCCGGGTACATGGTCCCCTCGGCCATCCACTGGCAGGAAAGCCTCCCGCTGACCGCCAACAGCAAAATCGACCGGAAGGCCTTGACGGCCCTGGCCGCGAACCTGCAGGTCACCGGCGACGACGTCCAGGTGCCGCTCACGCCCTCCGAACAGCGGCTGGCGGCCGCGTGGGGGAGCGTGCTCGGCATCGCGCACGGCCGGATCGACCGGCGTGACAACTTCTTCGACCTGGGCGGCACCTCCCTGTCGGCCGTGAAGCTCGCCATCACCCTGGACCGCGCCGTGTCCCCGGCAGACGTCACCCGCCACCCCGTCCTCACCGATCTGGCCCGGTTCCTGGACACCGCGTCCCAGCCGCGCCCCACCGCACACCCGGCCTCCCACTGATCACCGGCCTCCTCCTCCACAGCACCGAAAGGACACAGACCATGTCGTTCACCGGCCCCGCCCCGATCAGCACCAGCCCTACGGCTTCTTCCGCGCCCGTGCTCCGGGCGGACCTGCACCCCGGCACACCCCCGGTACTGCACGTTCCGACCCCCGCACCGGCCGATGTGCCGGCCTGGGCAGCCGAACACCGCCACACCCTGCGCGACCTCGTCACCGAACACGGCGCCCTCCTCGTACGCGGGCTCGGCTTGTGCGACACCGGCCAGGTGGGCGCCGTCTTCGACCGGTTGACCCCCGTCCTGATGACCGACACCGAAGCGTTCGCCCCCCGTCAGTCCCACGCCCCCGGCGTGTACTCCTCCGCGGCGTGGCCGGCCAACCAGCCCATGTGCATGCACCACGAGCTCAGCTACACGCACCGCCCTCCCGGCCTGCTGCTGCTGGCCTGCCTGACGGCGCCCACCACGGGCGGAGCGACGGCCCTCGCGGATTCCGCCGCCGTCCTGGACGCGCTGCCGCCGGAACTCGTCCAGCGGTTCGAACAGGAGGGCTGGCTGCTCACCCGCACCTACAACGACGACATCGGCGCCTCCTGGACCGAGGTGTTCGGCACCGACGACCGGGCAGCCGTCGAGAGCTACTGCCGAGCCAACGCCATCGAGTACGCCTGGCAACACGACGGCGGCTTGCGCACCAGCCAGCGCCGCCCCGCCGTGGTGCGCCATCCGGCCACCGGCCGACGCTGCTGGTTCAACCAGATCGCCTTCCTCAACGAGTGGACGCTGGCGCCCGAGGTGCGGGAGTACCTCGTCGACGTCTACGGGCCCGATGCCCTGCCCTTCAACACCCGCTTCGGAGACGGCGACCCGATCGGCGAGGACGTAGTCCAGCTGATCAACACGGTCTACGACGAGCACACCGTCCGCGAGCCGTGGCAGTCCGGCGACCTGATGCTCATCGACAACATCCGCACCGCGCACAGCAGGGAACCGTTCGAGCCGCCGCGCGAGGTCCTCGTCGCCATGGCCGCCCCACAGCCCCCGGCCTCCATCCCGCCCACCCCGACCGCGTCCCCCGACTGGAGCACCCGATGAGCACGTCCCGTCCTACTCCTGCGCAGTCCCCCCTGTCCGATCCGAGCGCGGCACAACAGCCGATCACGGTGCCCCCGTTCGCCGTGATCCCCGGAACCCAGGTCCAGCACACCCTCCAGGGCCAGGAGCACCAGATCATGGAGCTGATCGAGGCCACCTACCAGCTCCACGCCGCCGGGGAGTCGGTGAACCCGCCGTCGTACTTCCTGCGGTTCCCCGACCGCCCGACCGCCCGCATCATCGCGCTGCCCGCATCGATCGGCGGCCGGACGCGAGTGGACGGCCTCAAGTGGATCTCCAGCTTCCCCGACAACGTTCAGGCCGGCATTCCCAGGGCCTCGGCGGTGCTGATCCTCAACGACCACGACACCGGCTACCCGTTCGCCTGCCTGGAGAGCTCCATCATCAGCGCCACCCGGACGGCCGCGATGGCCGCGTCGGCGGCCCACAGGCTCAGCCAACACCGCCAAACACGCCCGGCCCGCGTCGGATTCTTCGGAACGGGCCTCATCGCCCGCTACATCCACACCTTCCTGACCGCGACCGGCTGGTCCTTCGACGAGATCGGCGTGCACGACATCTCGGCGGACAGCGCAGCCGGCTTCCACAGCTACCTCGAAGACGCCGATGCGACCACCCCGATCACCGTGCACGACAGCCCCGAGGAGCTGATCCGCTCCAGCGACCTGCTCGTCTTCGCCACCATCGCCGACAGGCCGCACATCACCGACCCGGCATGGTTCGACCACAACCCCCTGGTCCTGCACGTGTCACTGCGCGACCTCGCCCCCGAAGTCCTGCTCGCCTCGACCAACATCGTCGACGACGTCGAGCACTGCCTCAAAGCCGACACCTCGCCCCACCTGGCCGAACAGCTCACCGGGAGCCGCGATTTCCTCACCGGCACGCTGCACGACGTCACGACCGGCCGCGTGGCACTGCCGCAAGACCGGCCGGTGGTGTTCTCACCCTTCGGCCTGGGCGTGCTCGACCTCGCCGTCGGCAAACACGTCTACGACGAGGCCGCCCGCACCGGGCAACTGAACGTCATCGACGGCTTCTTCCACGAACTGCGCCGATACGGATAGGCGGCGCCGACCGGTACCGGGTCCGGGAGGAGACCAGCCCCAACAGTTCCGGCAGGTCGATCCGTTCGCGGAAGCGTCTGGTGGCTGCGCTACCTCGGCAGGCGTCCCTTCCGCCGCGGCACGCGCTCCGAGGGCGACGGGTGGACCGCGTCCGTGGCGCGACCGTACTCCGGCAGTGCGATGTCCCCGGCTTTGGCGAACTGCGCGGCGAGCAGGTTCCGCATCGGCCAGCGGGTCATCGACCGCATCGAGAGGTCGCGCAGCCGGATACCGAGCCGGCCCGACGGCGCGTACCCGGCGGCTCCACCGGGCGGCAGCTGCTGCGCCTGACTCACGTACGGGCGCATCACCGTGTCGTAGCGGCGGAGGGCGGCACCGTGGGCGCCCTCGGCGGCGGCGAGTTCACCGGCCAGGACGTAGGCGCCGACCAGGGCGAGGCTGGTCCCGAGGCCGGTCAGCGGGGTCGCGCAGTATCCGGCGTCGCCGAGCAGCACCACGCGGCCGCGCGAGAACCTGTCGAGGCGGACCTGGCCCATGGAGTCGAAGAAGAAGTCCGGGGAAGTGCGCATCGCCCGCAACAGGCGTGGGCTCTCCCAGCCGACGTGGGCGAAGCGCCGCGCTACGAGGTCCTGTTGGGCGGTGACGTCGTGGCGGTCGTAGGCGAGCGGCGGCGAACGGAAGCTGAAGCCCGCCTTGATCTCGCCCGGGAGGCGTCCGGGCCGGGCCGAGACGACCAGTCCTCCGGGCGCGTTGTGCATCAGGAACCAGCCGTCGAGGTCCAGGTCGTCGAGGGCGGTGAACCAGGCCGTGTAGAGGTCGATCGGGCGGACGAAGTCCCGCTCCGGGCCGAAGGCCAGCGCGCGCACCACGGAGTGCGGCCCGTCCGCGCCGACGACGAGCGCGAAACGGCGCGGAGCGGCCTTCTCGAAGGCGACGGTGACCCCGTCCGCGTCCTGCTCGATCTGGGTGACGGTGTCGTCGAAGAGGTACTCCGCGTCCGGCAGGGTGGCCTCGTACAGCAGACGGGCGAGGTCGCCGCGGAGGATCTCGATCTCGGAGACGAACCCCTCGCCGCCGAAGCCGTCGGCGGGCAGTCGGGCAGTGGCCCGGCCGGCGGTGTCGACGAGGGCGAGGCCGCGCTGGTCGACGGCCTGCGCCCTGGCCCGGTCCAACAGGCCCATCCGTTCCATCACGGTGCGACCGGCGCCGCGCAGGTCCACGGTCTGCCCGCCCGGCCGGGGTGTCGGGGTGCGCTCCACGATCGTGACCGTGAAGCCTCCCTCGCGTAGCCAGTACGCCAGCGCGGGACCGGCGATGCCGGCACCGCAGATGAGTATTCCGTCGTTCGGCATACTGAGAACGTACGCCGTACGCGAAGATGTGCGCAAGCGCGGAATAGTAGTCGCGAAAGGGGTATTGGAGGATGCCGTACTAGTGCGGTGGTGCGAAGGGGCTCCTTGCTGCCCCGGGTACCACGCGGCGTCGGCGGCTAGGATGGCACCCATCCAGGTGCACTAGTGCGGAAGGGGTGTCGGGTGGCCGGACGGGCGGAACCGCGCTACAGCCGGATCGTCGCCGAACTGCGGCAGCGGATCGAGACGGCCGAACTGGCGCCGGGCGATCGCGTGCCCTCGACCCGCGAGATCACCCGGCAGTGGGGCGTCGCCATGGCGACCGCGACCAAGGCGCTCTCCGAACTGCGCCGCGAGGGCTTGGTCCGCGCCGTCCCGGGCGTCGGCACGGTCGTGGCGGCCCCGAGCCGCCCGGTGCGGGCCGTGCGACCCGCTACCGCCGCACGCACGGGCGGGCCGTCGGACGCGCCCTCGGTCCAGGCGGCCCTCACGCTCGGACGGATCGTCTTTGCGGCCGTCACGGTCGCCGACACGGAGGGGCTGGCCGCGGTCTCGATGCGCCGGGTGGCCGCCGAGCTCGGGGTGGCGACCATGTCCCTGTACCGGCACGTGGCCGACAAGGACGACCTGCTGACGCGGATGATGGACAGCGTCATGGCGGAGCACCCGCTGCCCGCCCACCGTCCTGAGGGCTGGCGGGAGGCGACCGAGCTGGCGGCCCGACAGCTCTGGGACGTGTTCCGCCGCCATCCGTGGCTCGCACCGGCCCTGTCGGTGACCCGTCCTCAGGTGATCATCTCGGCGCTGCCGCACAGCGAGTGGATGCTCTCCACCCTGCACGCGCACGGGCTCGACCTGCGGGCGGCCTTCACCGCGCACCTCACACTGCTCAACCACGCCCGTGGCATCGCCGTCCACCTGGAGGCGGAGCGGGAGGCCGAGGCGCACAGCGGCCTCGACAGTGAGGAGTGGATGGCCGCCCAGGAGTCCAGGCTCCTGGCGGCTCTGGGCACCGGGCGGTTCCCCGCACTCTCCCGCCTCGCCACTGCCGGCTACGACCTCGACCTCGACGACCTCTTCGAATTCGGCCTCCAGCGCATCCTCGACGGCCTCGCCCCCCTCCTCGAACCGTCCGGCGGCGGGATCGAGCGGGACGGAGCGGCGGCCCGTCGTCCGGAAGGCCCCGGGGCGGGTAGGGTGGGTGGCTGCGAAGGGGAGTAGCCCTGCGATACCGGTCGTCGACACACTGGAACCCCCGGGTTCCCGGTGGCCGGGCCCGCGTTCTCCATGAGGCGGGTGGGCGAGACCTTCGGCCCATTTGTCGACGACGTATGTCAGCGTGTCGGCGGGGTCGAAGCCGTCTGCCGCCTCTTACGCCGGTCGTCCTCGAGCCCCGCAGACGCGGGAAGGCTGGACGAGTCCCTTGATCCATTTCGTATTGCTCATCGCGTGTGCGGTGGCGATCTATCTCTCCTGTGAGTGGTTCGTCAACGCGGTGGAGTGGCTGGGCGAACGCCTCAATGTGGGAAAGATGGCAGTCGGCACGATCCTGGCCGCCTTCGGCACCGCCCTGCCGGAGTCCGTGGTCACCCTCGTCGCCGTGACCACCGGCGCCACCGAAGAGGCCAAGAACATCGGAGTCGGCGCCGCCATGGGCGGCCCGCTCGCCCTGGCCACCATCGCCTACGGTGTCACCGGAGCGATGCTCATCCTCAAGCGCCGCAAGGACCGCGCGGCCGTCCTCGCCGGTGCCGGCGGCGCCATCGGCTCGAGCGCGGGCCGGCCCCGGGGCGATGAGGCCCTCGGCGACGCCAAGGACATGAAGCGCCTGGCCCGGGACCAGAAGTGGTTCCTGCCGATCTTCATCGTGAAGGTCGCGCTCGGTCTGGTCGCCTTCGCCTTCAAGCCCGCCCTGGGCGTCCTGTTCTTCGCCGCGTACGCGGTCTACTTCGTCCGCGAGATCCGCAGCAGCCGTGCCGAGGACCCGGACGACGAGGACGAGGAGCTGGAACCGCTCAAGCTCCAGCCCAAGGCCGCCTCTCCCGCCACGTGGGCCGTGGTCGTCCAGACCCTGGCCGCGCTCGTGGTGATCTTCTTCGCCGCGCACTTCTTCGTGAAGCAGCTCGACGTCATCGGCCCCATGCTGGGGCTGTCCGCGACGGTCACGGCCTTGCTGCTGTCCCCGATCGCCACCGAGCTCCCCGAGATCATGAACGCCGTGATCTGGGTCCGACAGGGCAAGGTCAAGCTGGCACTCGCCAACATCTCCGGCGCCATGATGATCCAGGCCACCGTCCCCAGCGGGATCGGCCTGTTCTTCACAAGCTGGCACTTCGACGGCGCCCTGCTCTGGTCGGGACTCATCACCATGGCCGCGATCGTCTACCTCCTGCTCACCATGCGCGCCCACAAGCTCACCCCTGCCCGCCTCGCGATCGCCGGACTGTTCTACGCCGTCTTCGCCATCGGCCTCGTCCCCATCCTCGGCTGACCCCCTCCCTCGCGGGTCCCCGCCCTCTCACGGGCCGGGCCCGCGCCATGGGTGCCCGCGATGTTCCACGGTCGTGACGCCGAGCGCGCGAGCGTTCTCGACCGGCGCGGCACACAGTCGCGGCAGGACGTCTCCGAACGCGTGCGCGCCGGATACCGGGCCTGGCTCGACGGGGACTCACGCCGGCGTCTGCTGGTTCTCCTCGACGAGTGCGACCAGTTCTTGGAGGCGGCGTGCCCCGCTTCGATCAGACCAAGAAGCGCACGGGTCTCGGGTCCGACACCAAGGACCGTGCCAAGGGCGTCTTAGTCGGCCTGCACCCCGTGCGGCGGTTCTCCAAGCTCGCCGGCAACGGCCCGTTCGGCCACCTCGAGCAGACTCCGAAGGTGATCGGCCCGTCGCCCCCCAGTCCGCCGCCGAACTACTGGTCGGCCCGATGCGGGCGCTCGGCTTCGAGTTCCAGGACATGGATCTGCGGACAATGGTCGGGCGGCACCGAAGGGATGCCGTACTCTGAGCTTACCGACGCGGGGTGGAGCAGCTCGGTAGCTCGCTGGGCTCATAACCCAGAGGTCGCAGGTTCAAATCCTGTCCCCGCTACCAACGCACCGGCCCCCTCGACCATCAGGTCGAGGGGGCCGGTCGCATCTGGCGGTCAAGGCAGCCTGCTGAGGCCGTTCCGGGAGGCGTCACCGAGGGGGCGGCGGGCGGCGCAGGGCGGCCATCAGGCGCTCCGCGGGCGCATGGAACAAGCGGCGCCGGGCACACGAATGTCAACTGGCCTGAGTACAGGAACAGTCGGGCCGCCCGTCCCTACGCGCACCGAGGAAGCGAGACGCCATGCCGCTGACATTCCGCAAGAGCTTCCGGATCCTGCCCGGCGTCCGGCTCAACATCAACCGCAAGTCGTGGTCGATCACCACTGGCGGCAAGCACGGCCCCCGCCGCACCCACAGCAGTACCGGACGCCGCACCACCTCGATGGACCTGCCCGGCCCGTTCGGCTGGCGCAAGACGCGCCGCGGCTGATTCACGAGGTGGGAGCCGCCCCCGCGAACCCCCTGCCGGACAGGTCGGGGGTTCGTTCTGCTGCATTCCAGTGCTCGGTCAGCGGCAGTCGAGGGCGGTGCGCAGGGCGGCGAGGTTGTCGCGCATGAGACTGAGGTAGTCCTTGCCGCTGCCCGGCGCGAGACCTTCCACCGGGTCGAGGACCGCCGCCTTGAGGCCGAGGTCCGTCGCCAGGGTCTCGGCCATCTTCGGGGTGGCGAGGGTTTCGAAGAAGACCGTGGTGATCTCCTTGTCCTTGATGGCCTGCTGGATCTGCCGGATGCGGGCGGGGGATGCCTCGGCCTGCGGGCTGACACCGCTGATCGCGATCTGGTTGAGCTCGTACCTCGAGGCGAGGTAGCCGAAGGCCGCGTGCGAGGTGACGACGTCCTTGCGCGCGCAGGAAGCCAGCCCGGCCCGGAACTCTCCGTCCAGTGCGGTGAGTTGTTCGCAGAGGCGCCGGGCACGTTCGCGGTGCGCTTCGGCGTGCTCGGGCTGGGCCTTGGCCAGTTCCTCGCCGATGGCCTCGGCGACCTTGGCGACCCGGAGCGGGTCCAGCCAGAAGTGCGGGTCGGGGACCTTGCCGTAGTCCTTGCTGTCGGTGTGCCGCAGGCCTGCCACGGCTCCGGCTTCCAGAGTTCGCTTCGGTTCGGTGGTCGCCACCGCCTTGTCCACGACGGGGGCCATCGTCTCGGCGTAGACGACCAAGTCGGCCGAGCCGAGCATGCTCGTCTGCTGCGGAGACAGGTCGAGGTCGTGGGCCTCGACGCCCGGTGAGGTCAGGTCGGTGACCCGAACAGCGTCCCCGCCGACCCGCTCGGTGATGAACGTCAACGGATAGAAACCGGTCACCACATTCAGCGTGGAGGACTGGGTGCTGCCGCCTGCGCCGCAGGCGGTCAGCGAAGCCGCCGAGGCGAGCACGGCCACCAGTGCTCCGAGCACGTACCTGGTCCTGATCCTGTTCATGATGTGTTCCTCAGTTCCCGTCAGCCTTCGTCGAGTTCGCTGTCCAGACCGCCCACCGCGATGCTGCCGGGGGTGAAGTCGAGGGTCATGGTGCGCTTCTTGGCGAGGGGGCCGTTCTCTCCGAGGCCCACCTCCACCAGCTGCTTGCTCCCCGGGTCGGTGACGTACGCGCGGTTCTCGCCGATCGCGATCGCGGGCTTGGGTGCCTTCTTGCCCTCGGACCGGGGCTGCTTGTCGAGGACGCCCAGGCTGCGCAACTCCTTGGGATTCCTCGGGTCGAGGGTGTGTACCTGGCCGTCGTCGGTGACGATCACGCCGCGGTTCCAGAACGGGTCCCACGCCATGGCCGACAGGCTGGCCGGCAACTTCACCTCCGTGGTGCCGCCGACGGCGGGATCGATCACCAGCAGTGCCCGCTTGCCCCAGTCGCCGATGACCGCCGAACCGTCCTCGGCACCGATGAAGCTCCCGGCCCGCTGCGCCGCGTCGTCCTTCGCCGGGTATGCCAGCTTGGTGTCCTTCCAGACGCCGTTCTCCCGCGACAGTTTGACCAGACCGTCCGAGCAGCCGAACAACGCGGCGTCCTTGCCGAGCGGGATCTCGCCGTGCAGCTTCGGGCACCCGGTGAACGTCTGCTTCCTGGCGCCGTCGGAGCCCAGTACCTGGAGACCGCTCGGCAGGCTCTGGGTGGTGTCCTCGTCGGCAAGGGTGAGCAGGGTGTCCTCGCCCATGGGGACGGCCACGCCGTGGTGGGGTGCGCCCGATGCGAGGGTGCGCTCCACCGTGAGCGGCTTGCCGACGGCCTTCTTGCCGACCGGGATCAGGTCCACCTCACCCGTGCCGTCGTAGAAGACGGCCAGTGTGCCGTCCTTGGCGACCGCATGGGACGGCTTCTTGCCCTCGCCCTTGCCTTCCAGTACGCGCGGGGCCTCGTGGGCCGTGTCGTCGTGGTCGCCGTGCGATATCCAGCGCACGCCGTTGTCGATCAGCTGGACCGTATCGGCCTCGCCCTGCGCGGCGACCAGCAGTGGATCGCCGCCCGCGGAGGCGAGCTTGGCCTTGCCCGCCAGGTCGAGGGCGCCGACCTGCTTGCCGCTGTTGATGTCGACGACGACCGCCTTGCCGGAGTCGGCGTCCGCGATCGTCGCGCGCGGGCGTGACTGACCGCAGCCCGACTTCGACTCCGCGGGCCAGCCGGCGGCAGCTGGCGCAGCGGGGGTGGGGGAAGCCGCCGCGTCGCCGGTTGCGGTACTGCTGCCGCCGGCGCATGCGGTGCAGACGATGGCGGTGCAAACGGCGGTGGCCGCGAGAAGTCGGGTGCGCATGGTGAAACCGTTCGAAGTAGTCAGAAATGAAAATCATTGCCAACAGTACGGGACTCCGGGGCGTTCGGCCCCGTGTCGGTACGTCGGGAGGCCCTTGCGCAGGTCGAACTGGGGTCCGCTGCAAGGGGGATGAGCAGGGCGAAATCGTCGCGGTGCGCCTCCCTCGCGGGGGTGGGCCGTCTGGGGGCGGGCTCGCCCGAGTGAGGGCTCATCTTCTGGGGGCGTGTGCACGGCGACCAGTCCGCCGTAAGGCTCGGACGGCTGTCCGACCTCCGGATGATCGAATCGGGAGCAAAGTATGACATTGCGAGCATCCTGGGGTGGGCAGAATGGTCCCAGTGGAGGTGCCCGACCGGCGAACTCCGAAGATCCCCACCACGAGGAAACGCGATGAACCCGCAGCTTGCACACGAGATGACACTTGCCGCCACGAGCGAGAGCGCGATCAGCGTCGCAGCCGTGGGTGTGGTCGTGGCCGCGGGTATCGCCTACGTGGCGTTCTTCGTAGCGGCTGTGGTCAGCATCGCCAGGTCCGGCCTCGCCGGAGGACTGAAGCTGGGCTGGGTTGTTTTCGCTGTCGTGGCACCCTTCCTCGGAAGCCTGCTCTGGTTCCTCGTCGGCCGCCGCGACGCCCAGCGTCAGCGTGAGCCGGGCGTCGCCTGATCCCGAGAGCGCCCTCGCGGCGCACGCGCCTTCAGCGCAGCGAATGACGCCTCAGGGTGAGCCGGGCCGCCGCCCCGTGGCGGAAGGCGCACCTGCGGCGAGCTTCAACGGCCCGCTCCGACGCTCAACCCGATTTCCCCGCCTGCGCGTTGCCTCTTGCGCAGTCAGGCGGCGACCGTACGCGTGGCCCCCGGTGGAGTCGGACTCCCGCCCGCGCGTCCACGTCGATCACCGGCACTTGCCGGCCCCGCGCGGCCAGGCCGTGCTCCAGGCGACGATCTCCGCCATCGGAGCCGGGTTCTCTCCCGGCGCGACTTCTCGGGGCCATGACCGGTTCCCCGGCAAGCCTCGTTGCGACGGCCGGCGAGCGGCTGCCCGCCGGCCTGGTCCTCGACGGCGAGTGCTTTTGTGGCCGTGCCCGGCGGCCCTGTCCAGTTCGGGACAGCGAGCCAGTACCCGCTTCAGGACGGCCCCTTCGGGTGGGCCCGTGCCCGGCCCCCGAAGCCGAAGGAGCCGGAAGTCCGACCGCAGGGGGGACTTTCGTCCCTTGCCGCTTTACGCCCCGTCAGTAATGTTTGATTCGAGAGATCATTAATGCTGTGAAGGCGTCTGCGGGTGCATCTCACCGCCCGTTGGCGGGCCTTGGGGAGTGATAGGTAGAAGTCGTGTTGCGGGTAGTGCTTGTTGCGCTGACGGTGGGAGACCTTTCCTAATCGCCGGTGTAAAGGCAATTCGGCCCAGTCCGATGGGGCGGGGGCGGTAAAGCCGCAGATCGAGAACCAGATGATCCCGGGGCAACCGTCTCCGGGTGCTGCCCCATGAGGGCCCCTGGGCTGCCGGGGATTCCGACACGGCGCAGCCCCTTGCCCCTTGTGTGAGTCGCCCTGGGCCGAGCACGCGCCGGGCGAGGCCTGCCGAGTGTCGGGTCCGCTACCCCGCACCTGTTCTGGGACATCGAGTCGTCAATGGGGGCTGTGACCCTCTCCATTCGAAAATATTCTTGTAAACGACAGGAGAAGCTATATGCGCACTGTTCCCCGTGCTAGCGGGACGGCCGGCTCGAAGAGCGCCGGGCTCCGCCACGGAAGGGGTGTTGCGAAGTGACGTCCCCCGCACCCGTCTTCGACGAGATCCACGCCCCCGCACAGTGTCATTGCGCTGGGTGCGTACATGAAGCCCGCGCCGCCCGCCGATCGGGTCTTCATGGCCTCAACGCCGCCAGATCTGCCGTCGTGGCCACTCTGGTGGGCGGCGCCACACTCGTGAGTGGGGCCGGTACATCGTTCGCGGCACAGTCGGTACCGGGCGACGCCGCACCACAGCGGTCTGCCCCCTCCTCCACGGCCGACACCATTGCGGCAACGGGAAACGGGCAGGGCACGCCAGGGCCGCTGTTCGGGGCGCCGTCCCGTCGGGCCTCACAGGACATGCGGCTGTCCCGGGAGCAGATCATCGCCCGGGCCCAGGCCTGGGTGAACGCCAAGGTGCCGTACGACATGAACCGCTATTGGTCAGACGGTTACCGCATGGACTGTTCAGGGTTCGTCTCCAGCGCATGGGGCCTGCGTGACAATCAATGGACCGGCAGTCTGGCCTCATACGGCACGCGCATCTCCAAGGGGGAACTCCAGCCCGGTGACATGCTGCTGTTCCACAACTCTGCCAATCCGGTGGCCGGTTCGCATGTGGTCATCTTCGGCGGCTGGGCCAACTCGGCAAAGACCCAGTACGTCGCCTACGACCAGACGCGACCGCACACCCTCAAGCGCACGACACCTTACGCCTACTGGAACAACTCCTCGCGCTACGTGGCGTACCGGTACAAAAACCTGAGTTCGGACGGAGGTGGCGAGAGCGGCACCGCCTTCCCCGGCGCCGGCCATTTCGGTCCGGGAGCCAACAACAAGCATGTAACCGAACTTGGCCGGATGCTGGTCAAGCGTGGCGGCGGCTCGTTCTACACCTCGGGTCCCGGTCCTCGCTGGTCGGAAGCGGACCGCAAAGCCACCCAGGCGTTCCAACGGGCTCAGGGCTGGTCCGGCAGTGACGCTGACGGCATTCCCGGCAAGGCGACCTGGGACTATCTCGTCAACGGCAAGGGCAATAACATCGGCACCGGTGGTGGCGAGAGCGGCACCGCCTTCCCCGGCAGGGGGCATTTCCGTCCGGGCGCCGTCAATGCACACGTCAATGCACTCGGTGTGCAGTTGGTGAAGAAGGGCTTCGGAAAGCACTACACCCAGGGTCCCGGGGAACGGTGGACCGAGAGCGACCGGCGCAACGTCGAAGCCTTCCAGCGCGCCCAAGGTTGGACAGGATCCTCAGCGGACGGCTACCCGGGGCCAGAGACCTGGCGCCGACTCTTCGCGTAGCCCCGTCGGCACTGGAGGAGATGGGCGAGAGCCGGGACCCCGCATTGGGGCCCGGCTCTCGCCCATCTCCTCCTACGGCCACGTAAGCAGAATCCGCCTCGGCCCTGTCCCAGCGCACCGAGGGAGCAGATCAAGGAGTAGGTCGGTCAGGGAAAAGATCAGCGTGATGCGCCGTCGCCCGGTGGCACCACAGCGACGGGACAACCGGCTTTCATGACGACCGCCTTGGCGACCGAGCCCGATGGCCGGCCGGCGGTGCGAAACCATCGCCGAGGCCGCCCGACCACCACCAGGCCGGCGGTGTTCGACCCCGTAGCCAGCCGGGTACCTGCGGCGCCCGCGACCACTACGGGTTCGACGTCCACGTCCCGGTAGTCATTGCGGCTGAAGGCGTCGAGTCGATGGCCCTGGGCCTCCTCGGCAGCAGCGGCCCGCCGTGACGTGGACGCCGAAACCACCTCCAGCGCCGTACCGCGTCCGCGAGCCTCCAGGAAGGCGAATTCGATCGCCGCGTGGGGGGTGAGCTCGGGGTGGAGTCCCAGGACCACCCGTTCTTGTCCTGTGTGGGCCGGACGCAGCTCGGTGCGCGGGCCCGGAGGCACCACGACCACCGGGCAGGCCGCCTCCGCCACACACGCGAGGCTGGTCGAGCCGAGCAGTAGGCTCGCGAGTCCTCCTCGCCGACGCGAGCCGAGCACCAATACCTGGGCGTGCTTCCCGAGCGCGACCAGCGTGTGCCCCACAGCGCCGGCCGGGGACGCGTACCGCACGTGGGGCAGTCCCTCACGCTCCCTGAGAATGCCCTGCACCTCGGCCAGGACGGTGTCTTCGTGGTCCGGAGCGCCCGCAGGCAGCGGACGCAGGGTGCTGAGGGGTGCGTAATCGGGCCGGACATGGACCACGAGCAGGTCGGTGCCCCGTCGCCGGGCTGTCGCCGCCGCCCAGTCCAATGCGGGGATGCTGTGTGGGGCGCCGTCCACGGCGACCACGACGGGCCGCTGCGGCGGGGGCTTCGCGTCGTCCACGGACTTCACGGCCGCGTCGGGTTCGTGCGCTGTATCAACGTCATGCTGTTCATCCTGAGCGATCCCCGAACGGTGCGGGCAGGGACGAAAGCCCCGGGCTCCCGGGAGGAAGGACTCTTTCCTGGGCTGTCACGCCTGGGCTGTCACGCCGACGGATGTCCGCTGCTTCAGCGGAGGATCCAGCGGGGCTAGCGGGGCGGCCCCGCACCGCTCCCCTTCCACAACCGTACGGGTGCGTACCGGGGGGTGCGAGAACGGCGCACGAGCGGCCCCGATGCCCTGGCGCGCATCGGGTCGGTCGACGACACCGACGGCAGAGCGGTCGCGGATTCCCGTCCCGGCGTCCCGCACGCGACACGCCGGTGCCCGGACCCGCCGGCACGTCACTGGGGCCGCCGGCAGCGACGCTCGACATGCGGCCGCGACGCTGCGTAAGGGGGAGGCGGGCGGCCGCCGGCGGCCCGGACGGGCGAGCCGAGGAAGACGCCGGGTGACCGCCCGGCAGCACTGTGCGCTTGTCGGGAGCCTTGGAGCCCCGGAGGTGCTACAACTGAGGCGTGACCTTTCCTCGCCACCCGTGCCGGGCACGTCGGTGCGGTCACCCCTAGGCAAGCGGTTCAGGAGCGTCGCCGGACAGGTCTTCATCCTCCAGGTGGCGATCGTGGTGTTGCTCTCCGCCGGAGCCCTGCTGGCCCTGGTGCTCCAGTCGCGGCACGACACCGAGCGCGAGGCACGTAACCGGTCGGTAGCCGTAGCCGAGACCTTCGCCCACTCCGTCGGTCTGCAAGACGTGCTGAAGACGTCCGATCCGTCCGCCGTCCTGCAGCCCCTGGCCGAGACGACGCGCGGGGCCGCCGGGGTCGACTTCATCGTCGTGATGGACACGAACGGCATCCGGTACAGCCATCCCAAGCCTGACCGCATCGGGAAACGGTTCGTCGGCACGATCGAGCCGTCCCTCGCCGGCAAGGTCCACACCGAGAGCGTGGACGGCCCGCTCGGCAAGGAGATCCAGGCGGTGGTGCCCGTCACCGACGCCGATGGCAAGGTCGTCGGGCTGGTGTCGGCGGGCCTGACGGTGAAGAACGTGACCGGAGTCGTCGACCGCCAGCTGCCGGTCATCCTGCTGGCCATCGCGACCGGGCTGGCGCTGGCCACCGTAGGCACGGCGCTCATCAGCCGACGGCTGCGCCGCCAGACCCACGGGCTCGGCACGCAGGAGATGACCCGGATGTACGAGCACCACTACGCGGTGCTCCATGCCGTCCGCGAGGGGGTGCTGATCACCGATGGTGAAGGGCGGCTGCTGCTGGCGAACGACGAGGCCAAGCGGCTGCTCGGCCTGCCGGATGACGCCGAGGGGCGCCACCTCGGCGACGTTCCGGGCCTGGACCGCCGGATGGCGGACCTGCTGCTGTCCGGCCGGGTGGCCACCGACGAGGTGCTCGAGGCCGGAGACCGGCTGCTCGTGGTCAACCAGCGGCTCACCCACCCCCGGGGCAGGCCGGAGGGCACCGCGGTCACCATCCGTGACTCCACGGAGATGCAGGTCCTGACCAGCCGTGCGGACACGGCCCGCAGGCGGCTCAAACTGCTGTACGAGGCGGGAGGTGACATCGGCACCACCCTCGACGTGGTGCGGACGGCCGAGGAACTCGCCGCCGTCGCCGTCCCCCGCTTCGCGGACTACGTCACGGTCGACCTGGCCGATCCCGTGCTCGACGGCGAGGAGCCCGGCCCGGGCGCCGACATGCGGCGCACGGCGGTCAGCGGCATCAGCACCGACCACCCCCTCTACCCCCGCGGCCGGCTGATCGACTACCTGCCGTCCACACCCCAGGCCCGCGGGTACGGCACCGGTGAGGCGGAACTGGTGCCCGACCTGGCCGAAGCCTCGGGCTGGCACGCCCAGGATCCGCCGCGCGCGGGGGCCATCGTCGCCTACGGCATCCACTCGCTGATCGCGGCGCCGCTCAGGGCCCGGGGAGTGGTGCTCGGGGTGGTCAACTTCTGGCGGTCACAGAAGCCGGAGCCGTTCGACGAAGAGGACCTGTCGCTGGCGGAGGAACTCGTCGCCCGTGCTGCGGTCAGCATGGACAACGCACGCCGCTACACCCGTGAACACGTCCTCGCCGTGACGCTACAGCGCAGCCTGCTGCCCCGCGCCCTGCCCGAGCAGAGCGCCGTGGACATCGCGCACTTCTACTTGCCCGCGCAGTCCGGGGTGGGCGGGGACTGGTTCGACGTGATCCCGCTGCCGGGCAGCCGGGTCGCGCTGGTCGTCGGAGACGTCGTCGGGCACGGCCTGCACGCCGCGGCCACCATGGGACGGCTGCGTACGGCGGTGCACAACTTCTCGTCCCTCGACCTGCCGCCCGAGGAGATCCTGGCCCGCCTGGACGACCTCGTACAGCGCATCGACCACGACGGGGACGGCGACGACGCGGAGGGCGGCGTACTGGGGGCGACCTGCCTGTACGCCGTCTACGACCCGGTGTCCCAGCTCTGCACGATGGCCCGTGCGGGGCACCTGCCTCCGCTGGTGGTCGCTCCTGACGGCACGACGGAGATCGTGGAACTGCCGGCGGGGCCTCCGCTGGGGCTGGGGGGCATGCCGTTCGAGACCGCCGAGCTGTACCTGGACGAGGGCAGTCAGCTCGTCCTGTACACGGACGGGCTGGTGGAGGAGCGGACCCGCGACATCGGCGAGGGGCTGGAGCTGCTGCGGGCGGCGCTGAGCCGTTCCGACCGCGACCCGCACGAGAGCTGCCAGGCGGTGCTCGACATCCTGCTGCCGCCCCGGCCGACCGACGACGTGGCGCTGCTCATCGCACGGACGCGGACCCTCGGTCCGGACCGGGTCGCGCAATGGGACGTGCCGTTCGAGCCGAGCGCGGTCGGTGCCACACGGAACGCCGCGGCGAAGAAGCTCGACCAGTGGGGCCTGACCGAACTGGGCTTCGCCATGGAACTCATCCTCAGCGAGCTGATCACCAACGCCCTGCGCTACGCCAGTGCGCCCGTACGCGTACGACTGCTGCACGCCCAGACCCTGACATGCGAGGTCTGGGACGCCAGCAGCACCGCGCCACACCTGCGGTACGCCGCCACCACGGACGAGGGCGGACGCGGACTGTTCCTGGTGGCGCAGCTCAGCGAGCGCTGGGGCACCCGGTACACACCCCAAGGCAAGGTCATCTGGGCGGAACTCGAACTGCCCGGACCCTCGGCCGCCGGCGCGGAGCCCGACCTTGCGGCCTTCCTGGACGTGGACCCCCTCTGACTGCGCCCGCAGCTCCTGGGAGGCTGAGGAGTAGGGCCCCGGTCCGGGGTTTTGTCTTGGGGTGGTTGGGGAGTATCGGTGTGCAGCCGGGTGCGGATCATGTTCTCGGCGATGTCTTGCGAGGGGTTGAGCATGGCTCAGGGGACTGTGAAGTGGTTCAACGGGGAAAAGGGCTTCGGTTTCATCTCTCCGGATGAGGGCGGTGCGGACGTCTTCGTTCACTTCAGTGCGATCCAAGGTTCCGGATTCAGGAACCTGGAGGAGAACCAGCGGGTGGAGTTCCAGGTCACCGCCGGGCAGCGCGGTCCGCAAGCCGACCAGGTGAGGGCCCTCTGACTGCTGTCGGCCCGGGCATAGGGTGGTTGGCTTTGGAGGTTCGGTGCGGATAGCGGTCGCCCACAACGTGAGGTCGTCCGATGGACTGGCGCAGCGGGGGTTCACCGCCCGCGCGGAGCTCGAGGACCTGGTGGCCTCGGTGGCCCGTCTCGGGCATACCGCCGAACCCTTGGAGGTGTCCGGGCCGCTGGAGGATGTCGCCCGCGCCCTGGGGGAGATGCGGCCGGACCTGGTGTTCAACCTGGCGGAGGGGTGGAGCGGCCCCTGGCGGCAGTCCGCCTTCCCCGAGCTGTACGAACGGCTCGGCCTGCCCTACACCGGTTCCGGGCCCCAGGGGCTGGCCCTGGCCCTGGACAAGTACCGCACCAAGCTCGTCCTGCGCGAGGCCGGCGTGCCGACACCGGCCGCCGTGTTCCTGACGCCGGGCGCGGCACCGGCGGGGCTGGACGCACTCTCGTTTCCGGTCATCGTCAAACCGAACTTCGAGTCCTGCTCGAAGGGCATCACCGGTACGTCCCTGGCTCACACCGCGCGGGAGGCCGCCGATCTGGCGACGGCCCTGCTCAAGGAGTATCCGGACGGGGCGCTCGTGGAGGAGTACGTGCCGGGCCGGGACATCACCGTGCCTTACCTGACCGCCGCCGGCGGCCCGCTCCCGGTCGCCGAGACCACCATGCCCGCCACGGCCACCGACGGCGGGGTCTTCGACTACGACCTCAAGCAGGATCCGGCCCGCTGGCAGCACCTGAGAGTTCCTGCCCCCATCCCGGAGACCCTCGCCCGCCGGGCACGCCACCTCACGAGCATGGCCTTCGACGCGCTGGGCCTTCGGGACATGGCCCGAGCCGACTTCCGCCTCGACCCCGACGGAGCCCTCCACCTCCTGGAGGTCAACGGCCTGCCAGGCCTTCCCCGCCACGGCGCCACCCACCAAGCGACCGTCCTGGCGGGCCTCGACCCGCAGGACGGCATGGCCGCCGCCGTCATCGCCTCCGCCCTCGCCCGCTCCACGGCGGTCGCCTGACCGCCCGCTCCCCTCCCCGAGGCACACACCGACCCGGCCAACTCGGGCGGCTCGTCGGGCAATCCGTGGGTGCGCGACGGGCAGGGAGCGCCGCTGTGGACCGGTCGGAGAGTCCCAGGCTGTTGCCCGTGGTCACGCCAGCACGTTCACCGCATGCTGGAACAGGCTGGGAAAGCGGGCCGCGGTCGGCGTGATCAGGGGAGCCAGCCGGGGCTGGTTCCGCGCCCACAGCAGGGAGGTCGTCAGCAGCCGGTAGCTGCGGGACAGCCGGCACCACGCGCGTTCGTACGCCTGCGGCCGGTCCTCGCGCAGGCAGCGCACGAGTTCCCCGGCGGCCGTCAGGGCGAGGGCGATGCCCTCGCCCGTCAGAGCGTCGACGTACCCGGCGGCGTCGCCCACGAACAGGACCCGGCCGGCCACCCGGGAGCGGGACTGCTGGCGGAGCGGACCCGCACCCCGGACCGGCGTCCGATCGGCCGTGCCGAGCCGTGACACCAGGAGCGGGAACCGGGCCAGCTGGGCGTCGTACGGGAGCTGTTCGGACGTCAGGACGGCGATGCCGACCTGCCGCGGGCCCAGCGGAGTGACGTACGCCTCGCAGCCGGCCGACCAGTGCACCTCCACCAGGTCGCTCCACGGCTCGACGGTGTAGTGACGCCGCAGTCCGAACCGCGGCCGCTGCCGCCGGGCGGCGGATCGTACGTCCAGGCCGAGCGTCCGCCGGGTCGGCGAGTGAAGCCCGTCCGCTGCCACGAGGTAGCGGGCGGCCATCCCGTCCGCCGTGACGTGTTCGTCGTACTGGTCCACCTGGCGAACGCGGCGCGGGACGATCGGGACACCCAGCTGAGCGGCCCGGGCGGTGAGCGCCTCGTGCAGCAGGGTGCGGCGCGCACCGAGGCCGTGGCCCGCCCGGAACACCGCTTCGGCACGCCGTTCGCCGGCGGCGTCCACGTAGCGGATGCCGCGCAGCGGCCGGCCGGGCACCTCAACGCCCATGGCCTCCAAGGCGCGCACCGCGCCCGGCATCAGGCCCTCTCCGCAGGCTTTGTCGATGGGCGCGGGACGCGGTTCGGCGACTACGACGTCGAACCCTGCGAGCGCCGCGTGGATCGCGGTGGCCAGGCCCGCCGGGCCGCCGCCCACGACGAGGAGGTCGATCACAGGGTCGCGCCCGGTGCGGCGAGAGGGCGCGCGGGCGCCAGCGCGTCGTCTTCGCAGCGGATGCGCACGGTCAGCAGCGCGGCGTTCAGCAGGGAGAAGCCCAGGGCGGTCACCCAGCCGGTGTGCACCAGGGGAAGGGCCATGCCCTCGACGGCGACCGCCAGGTAGTTGGGATGACGCAGGTACCGGTAGGGGCCGCGGGTGATCAGCGCAAGGCCGGGGACGATCAGCACGCGGGTGTTCCAGCGGGGACCGAGGGTGCTGATGCACCACCACCGCAGCCCCTGGGCGGCCAGCACCAGGACCAACGCGGGCCAGCCGAGCAGGGGCAGGAAAGGCCGATCGGCGGCCCAGGGCTCCACGAGGCAGCCGAGCAGCAGCGCCGCATGCAAGGCGACCATCGCCGGGTAGTGACCCGCCCCGCGTTCGAAAGCGCCCCGGCTCCGGCTCCATGCATGGTTGCGCCGCGCCACGGCGAGTTCCGCGAACCGCTCGGCGACCACCAGCAGGACCAGCACGTAGTACGGCGTCATGGCGCACTCACCAGGCCAGCAGTACGAGTTCGGAGGAGAAGCCCGGCCCGAAGGCGATCATCAGGCCGTTCGTTCCCGCCTGCGGCGCTGCGGCGCGGGTGTCGCGCAGGATCTGCAGCACCGAGGCGGAGGACAGGTTTCCCGTGGCGGCCAGCGCGCTGCGGGAGGGGGCAAGGGCGGAGTCCGGCAGGCCGAGTTCGTCGGCCAGCGCGTCCAGGATCTTCGGACCGCCCGGATGGCAGATCCAGGTGGCGACGTCCTGCGGCTTGAGGTCGTGGACCGCGAGGAAGGACTCGATCTCCTCCGCCACGTGCAGCCTGACGAGCTCGGGGATCTCCTGGCCGAGCACCATGCGGAAGCCCCAGTCGCCTACGTCCCATCCCAGCAGGTGTCCGGTCCCCGGGTACAGGCGGCTGCGCGTGGCCGCGACCACCGGTCCGGTCGAGCCGGTCCCGTGCGCCGTCGCCGAGGCGTGGTCGTCACCGACCGCCACCAGCGCGGCGGCCCCGTCCCCGAACAGGCTGCCCGCCACCAGATTCGCCATCGAAGTGTCCGCGGGCTGCAAGGTGAGCGAGCACAGTTCGGTGGACAGCAGGAGCGCCGTACTGCCCGGCCGGCCGGTGAGGAAGTCGTGGACCCGGGCCAGCCCCGCCGCACCGGCGGAGCACCCGAGCCCGAACATCGGTACCCGCTTGACGTCGGGCCGCAAGCCGACCTGCACGGCCAGCCGGGCCTCCAGGGAGGGCGCCGCGACGCCGGTCACGGTCGTCGAGACGACCAGGTCGATCTCCTCGGCCCGAACCCCCGCCTCGTCGAGTGCCCGCTCGACCGCTTCGGCCCCCAGGGCGACGGCGACTTCGACGAAGAGACGGTTGGTGTCACCGAAGCCGCCGAGCTTCCGGTACTGGTCCAGGGGGAGGGCGAGGTGACGTGTCTCCACCTGCGCCGCGCCGTGCAGTCGGCGCAGGAGCGCGCTGTCTGCCCCGGGCGGCAGACAGGAAGCGAGGACGTCGGTGATTTCCTGCTGCGTGTATCGGTGCGGCGGGAACACCGCGCTCACCGCGAGGACGCGAGTCATTGCTCCAACATAGGGACAGAGGGACGTCGGCACGCTGAACACGCCCGCCATGGGCGCGCCGGACGCATAACGTGGCGTGGTGCCCGCCACCACCGAAGAAGGGGCCACCGCGCCCGCCGCACGAGCAGGGTCCGCGGCGGCCCGGCGGCCCGCCCTCGCGAGCTCGCTGGGGCTCCTGAAAGCCAGTCACCCCGTGCCCGCCGCCGCCGTCACCCTCCTCGCGGCGCTGCTGGCGGGCGCCGCCGGGCTCCGACCCGCCGCCGGGACCACAGCGGTGGCCGCGGTCGCCGCGGGCCAACTGTCGATCGGCTGGTGCAACGACCGGCTGGACATGCGGCGCGACGGGGCGGCCGGCCGCCGGGACAAGCCGCTCGCCGCGGGGGAGGTACGGCCCGCAGCCGTGGCCGCGGCCGCGTGGGTGGCCCTGCTCGCCTGCGTCCCGCTCTCGCTGGCCTGCGGCGCCCGGGCCGGCTGGGTCCACCTGGGCTGCGTCGCCGCGGCCTGGTCCTACAACCTGTGGCTGAAGCACACCTTTGCCTCGTGGCTGCCGTACACCGTTGCCTTCGGACTGCTCCCCGCCTTCCTGACCCTGACCTCACCGCAGGGCGACTGGCCGCCGGTCTGGCTGACCGCCGCCGCGGCCTTGCTGGGGACCAGCGCCCACTTCGCCAACGCCCTCCCCGACATCGACGAGGACATCGCGGGCGGCGTGTTGGGACTCCCGCAGAGACTGGGGCGACGCGGATCCATGGCGCTGGCCGCCGTCCTCGCCTTCGCCTCCTGCACGGTGCTGACCCTCGGCCCGGCCGGACCGGTGACCCTCGCCGGCCGGCTGCTGCTGGGCGGGACACTGGCCTTGTGCCTGGCGGCGTCGGCTGCCCCGCCCGTCCTCGCACGTGGCCGGATGCCCTTCTTGATCATCCTGGCCCTGGCCGGAGCCGACGCCGTTCTCCTGGTCCTGGCCGGCCACGCCCTGACCGCCGCCTGAGTACGCACTCCGGGCAGACGTCCGGCGCATCGGGGCGTGAGCGTCCGGACCCTGCAGTTCCCGGCCCGCCTCCGCCCCGAGAGGAACCGGCGCTATCCGGTCACCCTGGATGGACGTTCGATGAACCCCGCTCGGCCGACACCAGGTCAACGCCCCACGTACAACTGCTCCTGCCGGGTGTCACGGTCCGATCGGGTGTGATCGCCAAGGGCGGATCCCCGCTCCGAGCTGCCTGAACGACCGTTCGGTCGCCGGTAATCGAACGAGTTGTCTTTAAACCGGCGTTCGATGTGCATCCATCCTTCACACCCGACAGACTCGGCGGTGTCCAGTCGACATATCGCAGCCAACTGCTGCGCATTCCCTTTGAATTGAAAGCGAGTTTCGTCGTGCGTCACCGCATCGCTGCCGTCTCCACTGCCGCCCTCCTGACGCTGGCCGCCGCCTCCGGCATGGCGGAGGCACGGCCCGCCGGCTTGTACGCCCCCTCCGCCGTGGTCCTGACCGTCGCCCAGGGCGAGGACGCGGCCACCGTCGTGCGGGCGGCGACCCTCAGCTGCGCGCCGACCGCCCAGGGCACGCATCCCGACCCCAAGGCCGCCTGTGCGGCCCTCGCCGCCACCGCCGGCACCCTCGACGTGCTCCTGACCGCCCCCGACTCGGACCGCGCCTGCCCGATGCACTACGACCCCGTCACCGTCACCGCGGACGGCGTCTGGCAGGGCAGCCGCATCTCCTGGAAGCACACCTTCTCCAACGCGTGCACCATGTCCGCGACCTTCGACGAGAACGCCGTCTTCGCGTTCTGACGGCTACTCCACTCGCCCGCCACGCTCGTCCGCACCCGCCCTTCTGGTCCTGGCCGGCCCCGTGCCGCCTCGGCTGGGCCGTCTCTTTCGGATCTTGCCGGGCCCGCGCCGCCGGGCATCGCACCTGGCCGCGTTGTCGGGGCGCCCGGGTACTTCCAGTACGCGGGCGCCCCTCCGCCTTGCCATGTGTCGTCCTGGTTCGCGTGACCGCTGGGGCGATACTGGTGGGGTGACGGACATCGACCGGCAGATGGGCCGGCGATTGGAACGGGTCATCCTGGAGCTGCTGGAGCGTCGGGGCCCGACCGCGACGATCTGTCCTTCGGACGCCGCCCGGGCTGCATACGGAGGGGACGACGACGGCTGGCGCGCGTTCATGGAACCGGCCCGCAGCGCGGCCCGGAGGCTGGTCGCGGCCGGCGAAGTGGAGATCACCCAGGCCGGCCGCCCGGTCGAGCCGACAACGGCCCGCGGTCCGATTCGCATCCGCCGCGCACGCTGAAAGCCCATGGGGCGGCCCCGGCGGGCGCGGCCCGGTCCGGGCCCGAATAGAGGCCCGCGGCCGGCAGCGTCCCGATCCTGACCCGCACCCCGCGCCGCTTCCTACCGGGCCTGCCGCGGCCACCCACCGGTTTCGCGGGGGGAGCAGGGCCCGTACGGTTCTGCCGCCCTCGGGCCCGGGCGTCACGACGGGCCGTCCAGCCCCTTCGCCGTTCTACCGGACGATCAACAGTCCCGCGGCATGCGAGGCACGCGCCCCCGGTGGAGCGGTCCTCCCCATGTCCCGACGGTGGCCCCCGTCAAGGGGGTTGGCGTCGCAGAGGCGCTCCCGTAGCATGCGAGCGAAACATGAGCCATACTCACATTAAGGCCGCGTGTGATCACCTACCATTCCGAAGCCCGCCTGTGGCTGCTGAGCACGCCCGGCACCTCCTACGCCTTCCGATTGGACGCCGACGACGTCCCCCGGCACGTGCACTGGGGCCGGCCGCTGACCCTTGAGCAGGCCGTCGTGATCGCGGCCGACCTGCCCGCCGAGGATCCCGGCGGCGACGACCCCGGCGGCGAGGAGTACGCGGTCGAGGGCGGCCTGCGGTTCGGGGCGCTGTCGCTGACCGTTCGGTTCGACGACGGCGTGCGCGGCTTCGAGTGGCAGTTCGTCTCGCACGGGGCTGAGGACGGCCTGCTCACGCTCTCCTTCACCGACCGCGTCCGCTCCCTGGGTCTCGACCTGCACTACCGGATCCGAGACGGCCACGACCAGGTAGAACGCTGGGCGGTCCTCACCGCGGACGAGCCGGTGGACGTCCTGCGGTTCGACTCCGCCGCCTGGACACTGCCCGCCCGCGACGACTACCGGGTGAGCCATGTGGTGGGCGAGTGGGGCAGGGAGTTCCAGCTCCAGCGCAACCGGGTGCCCATCGGCGAGACGGTGTTCTCCAGCCGCCTCGGCATCACAGGACAGCACGCCGGACCCTGGCTGATGCTCGACGCGGACGACGCCTCCGAGGAGCACGGCGAGGTCTGGAGCGCGGCCCTGGCCTGGAGCGGCAGCCGCCGGGTCACCCTGCGCCGCGACCCCTACGGCCGCGCCTCTTGGACCGGCGGCTTCGGCCACGAGGGGCTGGTCTGGAAACTGCTCCCCGGCGAGCGCCTGGAAACCCCCGTCTTCACCGGGCTGTACGCTCCCGACGGCTTCGGCGGCACCAGCCGCAGCTGGCACGCCTACATCGAAAGCCAGGTGCTGCCCGCCCGTCCGGCCGAACGCCCCCTGATCTTCAACTCGTGGGAGGCGACCGAGTTCGACATCAGCGAGAAGCAGCAGACCGAGCTGGCCGAGCTGGCCGCGGGTCTCGGCGTCGAGATCTTCGTGGTGGACGACGCCTGGTTCGGCGCCCGGACCAGCGACACGGCCGGGCTCGGCGACTGGTGGCCCAACCCCGACCGCTTCCCGGACGGCCTGGGCCCGCTCGCCGACCACGTTCGCGCGCTGGGCATGGGCTTCGGCCTGTGGGTCGAGCCCGAGGCGGTCAACCCCGACAGCGACCTGTTCCGTGCACACCCTGACTGGATCCTCTGCCAGGACGGCCGTAGGCGCACGCTGGGCCGTAACCAGCACGTGCTGAACTTCGCCCGCCGTGACGTCCGTGAATGGGCGGTCGAATGGCTGGTCAGGACCGTCACCGAGCTGGACGTCGCCTTCCTCAAATGGGACATGAACCGGTCCTTCAGCGAGGCGGGGCAGCCGGGGGCCGCCGACCCCGACAGGGTCTGGATCGAGCACACGCGCGGCGTCTACGAGGTGATGGACCGGCTGCGCACCGCCCGTCCCGACCTGTACGTGGAGTCGTGCGCGGGCGGCGGCGGGCGGGCCGACCTGGGCGTGTTGGCCCGCGCCGACCAGGTCTGGACCTCCGACAACACCGACGCCGCCGAACGGGTCGCGATCCAGCACGGCCACGGCCAGCTGCTGCCCGCCCGGACCATGGGCGCCTGGGTCACCGACAGCCCGAACAGCTTCACCGCCCGCCCTGCCTCGATCCGGTACCGCTTCCACGTCTCGATGGCCGGGGCGATGGGAATCGGCGGCGACCTGCGGAACTGGAGCGAGGACGAACTCGCCTGGGCCCGGATGCTGGTCGGGCAGTACAAGCGGATCCGGCCCGTGGTGCACGGCGGCGTCCTGTATCGCCTCGGGCACGACTCGGTGCAGTACCTCACCGGGGACGAGGTCGTCGTCTTCCAGTTCCAGCCGTCCGGGCTGAACCGCACCGCAGCCCGCACCCGGCTGAAGGGCCTCGACCCCCGTGCCCGCTACCGGGACGAGGACACCGGCGCCGTCCACGAGGGCGCCGTCCTGCTCAGCCACGGCCTCCCGCCCCTGCTGGCCTTCGACTGCGCGAGCGAGCTCGTCCACCTCAAGAAAGTGCCCCGATGAGCCTCGCTCCCGAGCGGCCCGAGGCTCTCGTCGAGCCGACCCGCAAGGTCAGGCCCGGCTGGATCGCCCTGTACGTGCTGGCCAACACCGGGATGTTCATCCCGATGCAGGTGCTGAGCACCTTCCTGATGCCCGAGCAGATCGCCCAGATCGACCCGGCGGGGAAGGTCGGCAGCTACGCCTGGGTCAGCGTGCTGGGCGCGATCTCGGGAATCGTCATCGCGCCGCTGGCCGGCGCGCTCTGCGACCGCACGACCGGCCGTTTCGGCCGCCGCCGGCCGTGGATGATCGCGGGCTCGCTGGTCTGCATGGCAGCGCTGGTCCTTACCGGCCTCCAGACGACGGTCGTCGGGATCGCGCTCGGCTCCCTCGTGCTGTCCGCCTCCTTCATGATCATCAGTGCCGGGCTCTCCCCGGTGGTACCCGACCGGGTCCCCGTCGCGCAACGCGGCGTGGTGCTGGGCTGGGCCACGGTCCCGCAGGCCGGCGGCATGATCGCGGGCGGACTGCTGCTCGGGCTGGTCGCGGGCTTCTCCGCACAGTACGTACTGATGGCCGCGTTCCCGCTGCTGATCGTGCTGTTCGCGGTCGTCGTGAAGGATCCGCGACTTCTCCCCGACCACCGCGAGCCGTTCTCGCTGCGCGCCTTCCTGGACGGCTACCGGATCAGTCCGCGCGAGCACCCCGACTTCGTCTGGGCGATGAGCTCGCGGTTCATCATGGGGCTGGGCTACGGCCTGGGCACGCTCTACATGCCGTACTTCCTGGACGACGTCCTGCACTACGAGCAGCTGTTCCCCGGCCAGTCCACCGAGGACGGCCTGCTCATCGTGGTCGGCGTCAACTGCCTGGCCACGATCTCGACGGTCGTCCTCAGCGGATGGCTCTCCGACAAGCTGGGCAAGCGCCGCATGCTCGTCTTCCTCGGCGGCGTCACGATGGCCGTCGCCGCCATCCCGCTCGCCCTCTCACCCACCTGGACCATGACACTGGTCGCTGCCGTCATCCTGGGCCTGGGCTACGGCGTGTACCTGGCCGTCGACACGGCCCTGGTCACGGAGGTGCTCCCCACCTCGGCGGACCGCGGCAAGGACATGGCCCTGGCCAACCTGATGGCTTCCCTGCCGTATGTCCTGGTACCGCCGATCGCCTCGGTCGCGCTCGGGGACCTGGGGGGCTACCGCTCGCTGTTCCTGTGTTCTGCGGCCATGTCCGCGCTGGGCGCGGTCCTGGTCTGGAAGGTCAAGAGCGTCCGCTAGCGCGCTCCCCGAGGTGTCGCCAGTCACCGGATTCGATCGTTCAGGTAGCTGTTGAGGACTCGCTTGCACTCGGCGATCAGCTGGGGGTCGCCCTGCGGATCGGTGCGGAAGGCGAGTCTCAGCACGCTGTCCGCGCATTCCAGGGCCACCCTGATGGCGATGTCCAGCTCGGCGTCGTCCTGAACGCCGGACACGGACGCGGTCAGTGAGCGCAGCCGGCCGGCGACGGCCGTGTTGTTGTCGAGGGCCGGGTCGAGGGTGTGGTCCCGGCCCGCCGCACCGAAGTCCACCACGCCGAAACCGGTGATCGTCCGACGCATGGCGACGTACTCCTCGACGGCCACCTCGACGACGCCCGGGATCTCCTCCGGCTTCTCGCGCTCCAGCCGGACCGTGACCCGCTCCAAGAAGGCCTCCAGGTTCCGGGCGGCGAGCGCGCCGATCAGCCCCTCCCGGTCGGAGAAGAACTGGTACAGGGTGCCGATGGGCACCTCGGCCCTGCGGGCCACTTCCTTGGTGGTCAGCGCCGAGTAGCCGACCTCGTCCAGGAGTTCGGCGCAGGCGTCCAGCAGTCGTTTGAATCGTTCGGCGCTGCGCTTCTGGACGGGCCGGCGGCGCAATGTCCCCGAGGTGCGATCTTGGTTCACTGTTCCATCATCCCACCCGGCGAGCTAACGTGAGGCAGGCTCATATTTGGGGAGGTTGCAGTACATGAAGCTGGACCATCTGCCGGCGGACTTCGTCTGGGGCGCCTCGACGGCGTCCTACCAGATCGAGGGCGCCACCAAGGAGGACGGCCGCGGACCGTCGGTGTGGGACACCTTCACCGCCCGCGCCGGTACGGTCCGCGACGGGCACACCGGTGACGTGGCCTGCGACCACTACCGCCGGTACGAGGAGGATCTGGCGCTGATGGCCGAGGCGGGCCTCACCGGCTACCGCTTCTCCATCGCCTGGTCCAGGATCCAGCCGACCGGCAAGGGCGAGGTCAACCTCCGGGGTCTGGACTTCTACGACCGGCTGGTCGACGGCCTGCTCGCACGCGGCGTCGAACCCCTCCCGACGCTGTTCCACTGGGACCTCCCGCAGGGCCTCGAGGACGAAGGCGGCTGGCTGAACCGCGACACCGCGTACCGCTTCGCCGAGTACGCCGCCGTCATGGCCGACAGGCTGGGCGACCGCGTCCAGAAGTGGATCACGCTCAACGAGCCGTTCATCCACACGGTCTGGGGCTACGGCCTCGGCATCCACGCGCCGGGCCGCACCCTGTTCCTGGGCAGCCTTCCGGTCGCCCACCACCAGCTCCTCGGCCACGGCCTCGCCCTGCGGGAGCTGCGGGCGCGCGGCCTCCAGGTGATGATCGCGAACAACTGCACCCCGGTCTGGGCCGCCTCGGACGCCCCCGCCGACCACGCCGCCGCGCAGGCCTACGACAACCTCCACAACCGCCTGTTCAACGACCCGATCCTCGCGGGCGCCTACCCCGACCTGTCGGCCTACGGGGCGGACGCGACCCTGGGCGGCTCCGTCCAGGACGGCGATCTCGAACTGATCTCGGCCCCGCTGGACGCGCTCGGCATCAACTACTACAACCCGACCCGCATCCAGGCTCCGACGTCCGAGGGCCTGCCGTTCGAAGAGGCCCCCATCGAGGGCTACCGCCGCACCGCCTTCGATTGGCCCGTCGTCCCCGACGGCCTACGGGAACTGCTCGTCGGCCTCAAGGACCGCTACCCGGCCCTCCCGCCGGTCTACATCACGGAGAACGGCTGTTCAGTCGACGACGTCGTCACCGCGGACGGCACCGTCCCCGACCTCGACCGCATCGACTACTTGGAATCCCACCTCCAGGCCGTCGACGCCGCTGTGGCCCAGGGCGTGGACGTGCGCGGCTACTTCACCTGGACCCTGATGGACAACTTCGAATGGGCCGAGGGATTCCACCAGCGCTTCGGTCTCGTCCACGTCGACCACGCCACCCAGGTCCGCACCCCGAAGGCGTCCTTCGCCTGGTACCGCGATCTCATCCGCGCTCAGCGCGGCTGAGCAGCTCGCGAGCGCACCGTACGAGCTGCGGGAGTTTCCTCGGCGAACACTCGAGCGGCGTCCGACGAAAGGCGGCCCGCCGCCGGGTGTGAGCCCCCGTACGGGTGACGTGCCGGGTGTTTTCGGCGCGGCGCGCGGGGCTTGCCCTCGACACTTGCCCCGTCGGTTGCTCGGTGCGACGCAGGTAGGAGTCTTATGGCGAACGGTAGTGTCCTTCTGGCCTTGCGCGAGGACCCGTTGGGCCGGGGCGTCGGCGGTGAACAGCTACGACGTATCGCCAAGGAACTGGAGAACCGCGGGCTGGAAGTGCGGTGGGCGCGGACGGTCGAGGCGGCCCGTGCGGTACTGAGTACCGAGGCCGGACTGACGGCTGCCGTCGTGGCGTGGGACCTGCCGTCGGAGACCGGCGAGGACGCCTCCGGCGAGGGCGGGACGGTGCTGCAACAGATCTCCCGCCGGTTCAAGAACCTGCCGGTCTTCGTGGTGATGTCCGAGACGTCGGACCTCGGCCTGGACCGGCTGCCCCTGTGGGTGGCGGAAATCGCCGTCGGCTACATCTGGCCCCTGGAGGACACCCCTTCCTTCATCGCCGGCCGAGTCGTCAGCGCGGCGCGTGCGTACGGTGACGCCGTCCTGCCACCGTTCTTCAAAGCCCTGAGGCGGTTCGACGACGCCCACGAGTACTCCTGGCACACCCCCGCGCACTCCGGCGGAGTGGCGTTCTTGAAGTCACCGGTCGGCCGGGCGTTCTTCGACTACTACGGTGAGCGCCTCCTGCGGACCGACCTGTCGATCTCGGTGGAGGAACTGGGCTCCCTCTTCGAGCACAGCGGCCCGATCGGGGACGCCGAACGAAACGCCGCCCGGATCTTCGGGGCGGACCGGACGTACTTCGTACTCCACGGGAACTCCACCGCCGACCGCATGGTCGGCCACTACTGCGTCACCACCGACGAGATCGCCTTGGTGGACCGCAACTGTCACAAGTCGGTGCTGCACGGGCTGGTGATCTCGGGCGCGCGACCGGTCTACCTCGTCCCGACCCGCAACGGCTACGGCCTGGCGGGCCCCCTCCCCGCCAGTGAGACGCTGCCCGCAGCGGTGGCCGCACGCATTGCCGCCCATCCGCTGCTGCCCGGGGCGGTATCCCCGGATGCTCAGTACGCGGTGGTCACCAACTCGACGTACGACGGCTTGTGCTACGACACCGTGCAGACCGCGCGCGCCCTGGCACCCAGTACGCCCCGGCTCCACTTCGACGAAGCCTGGTTCGCCTACGCGCGCTTCCACCCCCTCTACGAGGGCCGGTACGGCATGGCTGTGGGCCCGGACACCTTCGAAGGCGACGAGCGTCCGACCGTCTTCGCCACGCAGTCGACGCACAAGCTGCTGGCCGCCCTGTCGCAGACGGCCATGGTGCACGTGAAGTCCTCGCCGCGCGCTCCGGTCGAACACCACCGGTTCAACGAGGCGTTCATGATGCACGGCACCACCTCCGCCCTGTATCCGGCGATCGCCTCGCTGGATGTGGCCGCGGCGATGATGGACGGGCCGCAGGGCGAATGGCTAATCAACGAGGCGATCACCGAGGCGATCCGGTTCCGGCAGGCCGTCGTCCGCACCGGCCGCCGGATCGCGGACGCCGGCGACCGACCGCCGTGGTTCTTCGGCGTCTGGCAGCCCGACACCGTGACCGACCCGGCCGACGGGACCACCGTCCCCTTCGCCGACGCCTCCCCGGCGCTGCTCGCCGCCGACCCCGGCTGCTGGGAGCTCGACCCCGACGCGGACTGGCACGGCTTCCCCGGACTGAGCCGGGGACAGTGCCTGCTGGACCCGATCAAGGTGACGCTGACCTGCCCCGGCGTCAACGCGAGCGGCGAGGCGGACTCCTGGGGCATCCCTGCCCGGATCCTCACCGCCTACCTGGCCGGCCGGGGCATCGTGGTGGAGAAGACCGACACCTACACCGCCCTCGTCCTGTTCTCCATGGGCATCACCAAGGGGAAATGGGGCACTTTGATGGACGCCCTCATGGACTTCAAGTCCCTCTACGACGCCAACACCCCCCTGCGGCAGGTCATGCCCCACCTGGTCGAGCGCCATCCGCAGCGCTACGGCCGCACGACTTTGCGCGCTCTGTGCCAGGACATGCACGAACACCTCACCCGCGCGGAACTCATCGACGCCCTGGACACGGCCTTCCAGCAGCTTCCCGAGCCCGTCGTCCCGCCGCAGACCTGCTACCAGCAGCTGATCCGGGCCGGCACCGAACGCGTCCGTCTCACCGACGCCGCCGGCAGGGTGGCCGCCGCCATGGTCACCGTGACCCCGCCCGGCATTCCCGTGCTGATGCCGGGGGAAGCACTCGGGGCCCCCGACGGTCCCGTCCTGCGCTACCTCAGGGCGCTGGAAACCTTCGACAGGGACTTCCCCGGCTTCCACAGCGAAGCACACGGAGTGACCATCGACTCGGATACCGGCGACTACCTCATCGAATGCGTACGCCAGGACATCCGGACGCGCTGGCGCTCGTAGGTCAGCGGGACGAGGACTGCGGTGGATGCGCCGGACATGCCGCACCCACCGCACGCTGCCCGTCTCGGAGACCTGCCGGCCGGCTACTGGACGCCGCCGTACTCGGCCTCCGTCACGGCTCGGGCACGCTGGGCGCGGAAGTTCGCCACGTAGGCGTTGAACACGTCCGCGTTCGCGCTCCTGTCCTCGTACTTCAGCAGCGTTTCGTCGTTGTCGGTCAAGGCCATCCCCGTGAAGGTGTGGCTGCCGGTGAAGACGATCTTCTGGTCCTTCTTGGCCTTGTAGGAGCCGTCGATGACCATGTACTTGGTGTGGGAGGTGCTACCGGAGTCCGGAGCGGTACCGTCGGTCTTCGCCGGACCGGACAGGCCCTGGTTGTTCAGGCGGTGCAGGGAGATCTTGCCGCG
This sequence comes from Streptomyces sp. NPDC060049, assembly GCF_042736715.1. Classification (NCBI taxonomy): domain Bacteria; kingdom Bacillati; phylum Actinomycetota; class Actinomycetes; order Kitasatosporales; family Streptomycetaceae; genus Streptomyces; species Streptomyces sp. NPDC060049. The sequence goes on along the minus strand of NZ_JBHWVV010000005.1, from coordinate 356,507 downwards.
CTTGGTCGACCTGGTGAGCCAGTAGGCCGTCTCGCGGTGCTCTCCCGCCGCTTCGTAGTCGGCGAGCTTGCCGTAGACGACATCGATGTAGCAGCCGTCCTCGGCCATCTCCCAGAGCTTCTGGGCCACGGCCGGACGCGAGATGTGGCCGTTGGCGATCCGGATCACCGTGCGCCCGTCGGCGGTACCGTGCCCCGCACTGTTCCCGGAGCAGCCGGGGTACTTTCCGTCCTTGGGAGCTTCGCCTTCCACCCCCGTGCCGACCGTGTTCAGGATGTTGACGACGACGTCAGTCGAGGCCCGGGGGAAGAAGTAGGCCTTGGCGTCGCCGGCCTCCACATCGACGGGGTAGTCCTTGACGCGTGACGTGTCCGCCTGCGCCGTGGCCATCCTGTCGAAGTAGGTCGTGTAGCCGGTGTGCAGCGCCTGGTTGCCCACGACGGTCATCGCGTCGTTCCAGAGGGAGCTGAGGTCCTGCCCCGTGAGGTTGCCCGAGGACTGGACGACGACGTTGTCCACCGGAACACCGGTGTTCGGCGAGCCGCTGCCGGTCGTGCGGGAGAAGAGGAAGAACTTGTTGTGGTTGACACCGCCGATGGTGCTGTCGGCCAGACAGGGCTTGTTGTACTCGCACACCTTGAACCAGGACGTCCCGTACGTGGTGCCCGCGGGCGGAACCTTGGCGAAGGCCGTATTGAGCTTGTCCCGGACCGTCTTGCCGGACTGTCCCATCCACGCCTCGCTGATGGTGTCGTCGTCCACGAGGACCTGTACGTTCACGCCCCGGAGATGAGCTTCCGCGAGCCGGTCCGCGGTCCAGCCGGATCCGAACGCGTACAGCGATATCTTGATCGTCGATCCAGGCGTGGCACCGCCGATGAGTCGGCCGATGTGTCCGAGGATCGCGTTCTGTTCGGCCTGCGGGCCCTTGGGGTTGTTGAAGACGGGACCCGTGGACACGTAGGTCGTCGTCTCGGCCGAGGCGGAGGGAGCCGTCATCGCCAGGAGGCCCCCGATGACGAGGGCCGGAAGGAATCTCTTCTTGATCATGAGCACACCCTACGAACGCCCCTGAACTGCGAGTTCGGCACCCCTGACGGGTACCTGCTTCGCGGTGGAACGGCCGGGAAGCCATGGTTTTGGCGTGCGTGCGCGCCGCGTGGTGGACCGTGATGCTGGAAGCATGGCCCTCATGACCACTCACCAGCCGCACGACAATGCAAGCCCCGGCCCCGGCGGAAGTGCGGGCGGGTCGGTTCCACTGACCTCCCATGTGAAGGCCGGGTCCGGCGGGGCGATGACCGAGGAGGTCGGTGTCATCACCGGCGACGTCTCCCTGACGACCGAGGTCGGCCCGGATGGCACCGTCCAGGTCCGCATCCAGTACACCGGCGCGGAGGAGTGGTACACCCTCACGGGCAGCCCTGCCCCGCTCCCGCCAGAAGGTCTTGCCGTGTTCCACGAACGCGTCGTCGACGCAGTCCGGGCAGGCGGAGCTGCCGAAGTCCCCGACCTCTAGCCGAGCCTGACTCGTGTGCGGGTTCGCCCGTGCACCAAAAGGCGTGTAAAAGTCGGGCGCCACCACCGGCTCATGGGCCGACGCCACAGCGAGGCCGTCGGCTCCGGGCACTGCAGAGGCACCGGCATGCGGGAACCTCGGCTCTTGCGCCCTCCCTCCAACGGACAAGGACATGCCACTCCCAAGATCGGCGCGAGCGACGCTCATGCGCCGCCTCCCAGGCAAACGCGGCGGCCAGGGCGGAAGTTGGCGGCGAAAGGCCGGGGTCAGGCACCGGCTGACATCTTGGGAAAATGCGTCGCTGGTCCCGATCTGCGGGTGCGGTACGCCGCCGCTGCTCACACGCTGCGTCCTCGATGACGAGTACGACGTCCTCGAATACGGCGACCGAACAGCGGCACAGGTCGATGTCGAGGTCACGGCCGAGCGCGCCTCCTCGCAACCCACCCCCACGCTCCCGCCGAACCCACGGACACGACCGGCTGATGCACACGGACCGACCCGCGAGTTCCCGCTGTATGAGCTCCCGTGCCCGGAAACCACCGGGGGCGATCTTGGGCGGGCATCCCTCGTGCGGGTGAGTCCGGGGCCGTAGGGCTGCGGTGCGTGAGCGTGCGCCAGGACGATCTACGAACATGGCCCGTAGCCCGTTGGACTTGGATGAGTTGGTCGAGCGCTGGACGCTGCCGACGGACGTGAGCCGGGCCGGTGCGACCGGATCGTCGCGGCTGCGCCCGCGTCCGCCCGCGTTTGCCCACGCCCGCGTCCGCCCGTACGGCGAGGTGAACCCCGACACATGGCCGCCCGCCTCCATAGCGCAGCAGCGCCTGTGCCCCGTCCCCGAATTACGGCGGACGCCGCCGGCCGGCCCCTGAGGGAGAAGCGATGAACAAGCATGCACCGTTCGTGATGCCCGAGCTCTACCAGCCGTATCCCGCCCGTGTGAATCCGCACCTGGAGTCGGCGCGGGCACACACCAAGGCCTGGGCCCGTGAGAGGGGAATGCTGGATCACGCCGGCCCCGACGGGGCCCTGATCTGGGACGAGGCCCGGTTCGAATCCATGGACTACGCCCTCATGAACGCGTATGTCCACCCCGACGCGGACGCCCAGGAACTCGCTCTGCTCACTGACTGGTACGTGTGGGTGTTCTTCTTCGACGACCACTTCTTCCAGGTCTTCAAGCGCACCGGGGACTACGAGGGCGCGAAGGCCCACTTGGCCAGACTGGCGCAGTTCACCCCCCTGGAATCCGATACCCCCTCAGCCGCTCCGGCCAACCCGGACGAACGCGCGCTGGCCGACCTGTGGCCGCGCACGGTCCCGGCCATGTCCGTCGGCTGGCGCCGCCGTTTCGCCCAGAGCACCCAGAACCTCATCCAGGACTGCTTGCGAGAGCTGTCCAACATGAGGGCCGACCGGGTGCCCAACCCGATCGAGTACATCGGGCTCCGCCGCACCTCCGGCGGAGCACCCTGGTCGGCGGATCTGGTGGAACACGCGGTCCGGGCGGAGATCCCCTCCGGGGTCGTCGACACCCGGCAGCTCCAGGTACTGAAAGACACCTTCTCCGACGGCGTGCACCTGCTCAACGACCTCTTCTCCTACCAGCGGGAGACCACCGAGGAGGGGGAGCTCAACAACGGCGTCCTGGTCGTCGAGCGGTTTCTCGGCCTCGACCCCCAGACCGCCGCCGAGCGGGTCAACGACCTGCGCACCTCACGACTTCACCAGTTCGAGAACACCGCGGCGACCGAAGTGCCGCTGCTCTGCGAGGAGCACGGACTGGGCCCGCAAGCCCGTCTCGACATCGGCCGGTACGTCCAGGGCCTGCAGGACTGGCAGGCCGGCGGACTCGAATGGCACCAGCGCTCCAGCCGCTACATGAACGCTGCCGCGCGGCGCCCGTCCTTCGCCCCGTCCGGCCCGGGCACCTCCGCCGCCCGGATCAGCCGGTCATGGCACCGGCTGACACCGCGATCGTGCGACCCCGGCGGGACGGCGGTCAGCCCGGGCTACCCGTTCCTGCTGCCGGCCTTCACACTGCCGTGGACCGCGCGCAGCAACCCGCACCTGGCTTCCGCCCGTCGGCACGCCAAGGAGTGGGCCCGGCGCACGGGTCTGCTCGACCCGCTGCTCTGCCCACCCGGCCCTGCGATCTGGGACGAGTACACCTTCGATTCGGACGACTGGCCGCTGTTCGCCGCGCTGACCCACCCGGACGCCACCGAGGAGCAGCTGCACCGGGTGGCTCTCTGGGACGTGTGCCTCCTCGCCCTCGACGACTACTTCGTCACCGCGTACAAGAACCCGCGCGACCTGGCCGGAGCCAAGGCCTTCGTCGAGCGCCTACCGGGGTTCATGCCCCTGGACGACTCCCCGACCCCGGAACCGGTCAACCAGGTAGAACGCTCCGTGGCCGATGCGTGGGCCCGCACCGCACCGGCGATGCCCGAGCCCCTCAGGAACCGCTTCCCCGCCTACGTCGTCGACTTCGTCGGCTCCAACCTCTGGGAGTTGTTCAACATCATCCAGGACCGGGTTCCCGACCCGGTCGACTACCTGGAGATGCGTAGGACCACTGCTGGGACGGACCTGTCGACCGGCCTCACCCTGCACACCCCCGGCCGGGAACTCCCACCCGAGGTCTTGCGGGCCGCACCCATGCGGACGCTGCTGAACTCCTTCGCCGACACCGTCGGCATCCGCAACGACATCTACTCCTACCGCAAGGAGATCGACACCGAGCAGGAGGTCAACAACGGCGTCCTGACCATTCAGCGGTTCCTCGACTGTGACCTGCAACAAGCCGTTGACATCGCCTACGGCCTGTTCACCTGCAGGATCCGCGAGTTCGAGGAGGCCGCAGCCACCGATCTGCCCCCACTGTTCGAAGAACTGGGCCTGCACCAGGACCAGCGCGACAGCGTCCTGGGATACGTCAGGACGCTCCAGGACTGGATGGCCGGGGACAACCAGTGGTACCGCCAGACCGGCCGCTATACCCGGGGGGCGGCGAATCCGCTCACGCGGCTCCTCAGTGGCCCCACCGGCCTCGGCACCACCGCCGCCCGCATCACACTCGGCACCGCGCCCACGCTCGGCTGAGTCGCGGTGCGAGGACGCCGCGGGCGGCGGTCTGCTCCTCGCGCCGCGCCGTTCAGATCCGCCGCCACATCAGCCAGGGATCCTCGCGGCAGTCCTGTTGCGGATGGACGACTGCGGGCACTGGCAGGTCGTCCGGCTCGTCCCGCAGGCGTAGTGCGGCTACCCCCGGCCCAACGGAGCGGCCGATCATGGATGGGGCGGAGCTGCGCGCCACCGGCGCGCTGCGGCACCGGCTGAGCGAGTACCGGGAGTTCGAGTTTGGAGCCGCGGCCTCAGCCGCATCCGTGGCGGACAGCGGGGGCCGCGGGAGCTCTCCGGGGTGGAGCTACGCGGCGCCCGCCGCTGCCAGCACCGCGACCGGTAGGAGCAGAATCCACTGCGGCAGGCGGAGCAGCGGCCTGGACCAGCCGACGGACAGCGTGACGACGAGGAAGGCCGCCGCGTACGCGGTGAAGTGCGCGGCCACGAACCATGCCACCAGGCCGGTCCCCGGCGTTCGGTCCGGCAGGGAGAGGTAGAGCAGAGCGAGCCCGGAGAGCACCAGGTCGACGCTCACCATGTGCCACACGGCGTGCAGGACACGCTTGGGTTCGTCCGCGAGCCCGCAGGACAGCAGCGGGCGCACCACATCGCGGTGCCCGGCGGCGATGTGCACTGCGGCCACGCCGAGCGCCGTGATCCCTGCCGCGAGGAGCCAGCCGTTCATCGGACCTCGATTCCCTTGGCCACGACCGCGGCCAGCAGTGCGGCCAGCTGCCGGCCAGGGTGTTCCCCGACCAGTCCCACATGGAAGAACACGGCTCCCGCCAGCGTGTCCAGGACCAGGTCCACGGGCGTTTCGGCCGCGATCTCCCCGCGCAGCAAGGCGCGATCGAAGACGACCAGCAGCCGTTCCTTCGACGGGGCCAGGAAGTCGCCGCGGATGCGCGCCTGCAGTTCCGGATCGGCGGCGAAGTCAGCGAGCAGCCCCGGGAGTGCCGCCGCGGCGGCAGGTGCGCGGAACTCGTCGACCAGGCCCTGCAGTAGTACGGTCAGATCCCCGGCCAGGGTTCCGGTGTCCGGGGGAGGAGCGTCATCGGTGGTCGTGAAGACGGCCTCGAAGACCAACTCCGGCTTGCCCGGCCACCGCCGGTAGATCGTGTCCTTGCCGACACCGGCCCGTGCGGCCACCGCCCCGATCGATGTCGCGGCGTAACCGACCTCGACCACCAGCTCTGCCGTCGCGCCGATGATCGCCTCGTGTGATCGGGGGTCCCTGGGACGCCCCCTGGAGGGCTGAGAGGAGCTCATGGCATTTACCTTACGGGTCGACCCGTAAAGTAAGCAAGAGGGTGGCCGGAAGGTGCCCGCCGTCGCCGCCGGACGCCGGGCCGGGGTGTGACCGGGGCGGCTGTTCCGGAATTCCGTTCAGCGATGGCTCGCATGGAACGGCAACCGCATCTCGCGTTGGGCGGCGAGATCTCAGATGATGTCGAAGCCTCTCCCCGCGTCATAGATGTCCGCTCCCACGACGTAGGCAACGTTCCAGGCCGGGATCGCGATGAAGTGCACCATGGCGGAACCGCACGCGCTCGACCGCCTGCCCGGGCGCAGACTGACCAGGACGATTCACCTGGCCTACGGCGCCGCGGTATCGCCCGTACCCTTTCCGAGATGTCTGATCAGGTCCGCGATCAGCCGATCGCGCGCGGCAGCCTTGGCGGCCGGGGGCCTCAAACACCGGGTCATCGATGCCACTGACCCTTTGCGGCGGTGTGGGGCCGTCGGCAACCCGTCGGCCCCACGGCATCATCGCTCGTCGTGGTCGGGCTTGGTGATCCTGAAGCGGGCCGTGTGCTCCTCAGTGACCCATCGGTGGAAGCCGGCCTTCTCCAGCACGCGGACGGAGGCCGGGTTCGACAGCTCCACGTCGGCGAACACGGTGTGGACGCCGGGGGCGGTGAGGGCGAACTCGGCGAGGGTCCGGGTGGCCTCGGGGGCGTAGCCCCGGCCGCGGCGGGAAGCCACGATGCCGTAGCCGATCTCGAGGGTTCCCTCGCTGGGCGGCCAGAACAGGCCGATCGAGCCCACGACCAGACCGCTGACGCGCTCGATGATCAGACGGTGGCCATGTTCGCCGAGCCAGGCGGGGTGGTGGTCGAAGAGGCCCGCGATGACGCGGTCGCCTTCGGTGGGGAAGTCGTCCGCCCAGTGGGCCGACCTGGTGTTGTCGAGGACCGCGGTGGCCTCGGCCGCGGACCAGGGCCGGAGATCGAGGCGGTCGGTGGTCAGCTGAATGCGGGCGGATGAAGCGGAGGAAGTCACGTGTTGCTCCTGGTCGTCGGGGCGACCGGATCGCGCTCTGCTAACGCGCGGGCCGGAAAAGGGCATGCTGAGGACGGCCGTTGGCAGCCATATTCATCAACCTCCCTGTCCCGTGATCACGCGCCTCTCGCGTTGGCGAGACGGTAGCAATCCCTCCTCGGCCTGGGCAAAGCAGTTCTGGTCACCGGTCGGCCCGGGTTCGTGGTGCAGTCCTTCCCGCTGATGGCACTCAGTGCCATAGTGTTGGTATGCAGCCCTCCATCACCTCCGGCACCTCGCAGGCTTGGGCGGCACTGAGTGCCGACCCTTCGTTGTTGGACCGGGTTTCCTGCGACGGCCCCTCCGGAGGGTTGCCCTCGTGCCTGCCTGTCATGGAGCTGGCGCGGGCCACCGTCGCAGTGTGCTCCCTCGCGGCTGCCGAGCTCGTCTCCGTCCGCACGGGACGCCCGGTTCCCCGTGTACGGGTCGATGACGGAGCAGTCGCGACGGCGTTCCTCAGCGACCGGTTGGTGCAGGTCGACGGGCAGGCGTGGGCGACCTTCTCACCGCTGTCCCGGTTCTGGCGGGCGTCCGATGGATGGGTTCGTACGCACGCCAACTACCCGCACCACCAAGCCCGATTGCTCGCCGTCCTCGGAGTGCCGGGGGACGCAGGCACGGAGGCGGTGCACGCGGTGGCCCGGGCGATCGCGCGGCTTACCGCCCTCGAGGTGGAGGAGGCCGTGTACGCGGCGGGGGGTTTGGCCATCGCGGCACGCGGGCCCGGGGACTGGGCCCAGAGCGAGCAGGGGGTCATGGTTGCCCGGCAGCCGCTGCTCACCACGATGCGCATCGATGATGCCCCCGACCGGATGCTCCGCGGTGCCGCACTACCGTGCGCGGGACTCCGCGTCCTGGATCTCACCCGAGTGCTGGCCGGTCCGGTCGCCACCCGAACACTGGCTTTGCTCGGCGCCGACGTGCTGCGAATCGACGCCCCACAGCTGCCGGAAAGTCAGGAGGCCCACAACGACACGGGAATGGGAAAGCGCTCAACCACCCTGGGGCTGGGGCAGGCCACCGACCGTAGGCTCTTCGAGGCACTGCTCGAGAAGGCGGACGTGGTGGTCACCGGTTACCGGCCGGGTGCGCTGGAACGGCTCGGACTGACCCCGGAGGCGCTCGCCGAGCGCCGTCCGGGTCTGGTGATCGCCCAGCTCTCCGCGTGGGGCCGTTACGGGCCGTGGCACGAGCGACGCGGCTTCGACAGCCTGGTCCAGGTGGCCACCGGCATCGCCGAGCTGGAGGGTTCACCGGACTCGCCCGGTGTGCTGCCCGCCCAGGCGCTCGACCACGGCACCGGCTATCTCCTCGCGGCCGCGGTGCTGCGCGCGCTCACCGAGCAGTACCGAACGGGCGGCACCCGTCTTGTCCGCCTGGCCTTGACGCAGACCGCACACTGGTTGGTCCACGGCTTGGCGCCCGCTCCAGGCGAGGATGACGGCTTCGATCCCGAGCCCTGGCTGACTGGGAGAGACAGCCCCATGGGCCGACTGCGGCACGCGCTGCCACCTGTCTCGTACGAGGGGGGCCCGGTGAACTGGGAACGCCCGCCCGGCCGGTGGGGGACGGACGCCCCGGTCTGGGCCGGCGACTAAGGTCCGTCTGCAAACGGCCGGCCGTGGCCGGGCGGTGGAAGAGCGGAACCCCAGCCGACGTGCGGCTGGGGTTCCTCGAAGCGGCGGGCATCGGTCAGAAGGTGGAGTCGCCTGGGCCGTGTGCCGCTCGTCTCCGCGTCGGCAGGCCGTCCCGCATCGCGATCACCGTGGATCGGGCAGGCTAACGCTGCAGGGTGAGGACACCCGGTCGGTACGGCAGTTGGTCGTAGGGGCCGTTCGCGGTGGGTGACTTGCCCTGGTAGAGAAACTGCAGGTTGCAGGGGTCGATGGTCATGGTCTGGTCGGGGTTGTTGCGGACCAGGTCACCGTGGCTGATGTCGTTGGTCCACGTGGCACCGCTGTTGGCCTTGCCCGCGAAAGGGGTGCTTTCGCTGCCTGCCTGCGGGGTCCACGAACCGCTCAGGCTGGAGGCCGTGAACGAGCGGAAGTACCGCCCATGCGCACCCTTCGCCTCGACGATCATGAGGTACTGGTTCTGGCCCTGGACCTTGTAGACCTGCGGCGCCTCGAACAGGTTGTCCGTCGAGTCGCTCATGATCGTCGTGTACGACGAGCCGAAGTTGCCCGGGAAGTTCCCGATCGGCATGCTCGCCCGGTAGATCTTGCCGTTGTCACCGGCGAAGAACAGGTACATGTTCTGTTCGTCGGCGATCAGGGTCTGGTCGATCGGGCCGGTGGGGGAGCCCGGGATGCTACCGGTGAACAGCGGCTGCGGCGAGGACCAGCCGTTGGGGTTGGTGGGGTCGCTCGACGTGCGGTAGATGAAGGGCCACGAACCCCACTGGTACGCCAGCACCCAGATGTTCTTGGGCGCGAAGTAGAACAGCGTGGGCGCCACCGCGGCCTGGCTCATCCCGGTCTGGCCGGCCGACGCCATGTCCGACCAGTTCGTGAAGGGATTGAACATCATCGAGCCGTACGACGATCCGGACGCGTTCGACCCGTAGACCAGGTGCTTGCCGTTGTGGACCACGTTCGTGAAGTCCTTCAGCGCGCCCCATCCGTTCGCCGGCTGCGCCGACGCACCCGTCGACGTCCATCGGTACGTCGACGGAAGAGCACACGGGCCGCCCGTCGGCGCGGGCGTGGTCGGGGTAGACGTCCCGGACGGGACGGTCCACTTCTGGTTGGTGCCGGACCAGCAGGAGTACAGCTGGATCTTGGTGCGGTTGGCGGTCGCCGCGCCGACGGCGTCGAGGCACAGCCCGGACTGGACACCGGCGATCGTGCCGTTGGTGGTGTTGATGTTCCACTGCTGGCCGGCGCTGCCGTCGCAGTCCCCGATGACCACCGCGGTGCCGTTGCCGGTGCCCTTGGACATGGCGTCCAGGCACTTGTTGCCGTAGATCATCAGCTGCTTGCCGGAGGTGTATGTCCAGCGCTGGTTGGTCTGGCCGTTGCAGTCCCACAGCTGCGCCTGGGTGCCGTTGGCGGTGGTGGAGCCGTTGATGTCGATACAACGGCCGGAGGGGACGCCCTTGATCGCCCCGGTGCCGGTCCCGCCGGTGGTACCGGGGGCGGCCTTGAGGGCGTCCACGACGGCGGTGTAGGCGGCCTTGGGGTTGCCGTTGTTGTCGAACAGCAGGGGGCTGTCGCCGCTGCGCCAGGAGTCGCTGTCCCGGATGCCCCATACCGTGATGCCGGTGCACCGGGCCACGGCGAGGCAGGCCTTGACCGTGTTGGCGTAGTGGGTGGCCGACGCCCGGGCGATGTCCAGCTCGGTGATCTGGACGTCGACGCCCAGGGCGGCGAAGCTGGACAAGGTGGTCTGGAAGCTGGACGGCGGTCCGCCGGTGCCGAAGTGGCTCTGGAACCCGACGCAGTCGATCGGCACGCCGCGGGACTTGAAGTCCCTGACCATGTTGTAGACGCCCTGGGTCTTGGCGTCCGACCAGTTCTCGATGTTGTAGTCGTTGTAGCAGAGCTTGGCCGAGGAGTCGGCCGCCCGGGCGGTGCGGAACGCTTCCTCGATGAAGCCGTTGCCCAGCACGTTCTGGAACACCGAGCTGCGGTGCTGGGAGGAGCCGTCGGCGAACGCCTCGTTGACCACGTCCCAGGCGTAGATCTTGCCCTTGAAGTGGGTCATCTCGGCGGTGATGTGATTGTTCATCACACTGCGCAGCGTATTCGCGTCGCTGATGGAGCTGACCCAGGAGGGGAGCTGCGAGTGCCAGACCGTGGTGTGGCCGCGCATGCGCTGGCCGTGTGCCAGGGCACGGTCGACGATCTGGTCGGCCGGCCCGAAGTCGAAATTGCCGCGGGACGGTTCGATGGCGTCCCACTTCATCTCGTTCTCCGGGGTGATCATGTTGAACTCCCGGTCCGAGATGGCGGCGTACGTCGAGTCGCGGAGCCTGCCGGAGGCCACAGCAGTGCCGAAGTACCTGCCCGAGGGGGCCGCCTGCGTACCCAGGTTGGCGGCTCCGGCGGAGCTGGGAAGGAACGTCACGACACCGGCCACCAGTGCCGCGGCCGACAGCCCTATCGTCAGCGTCCGGTGACGCCGGCTGAGCCGGTGCAGGCCTTTCATGATTCTCCTCGGGGGTCGCGGGTCACCCGGGGTGCCGTGATCGTGCGCGCATCGGCCGGTACGGCCTGATCCGTCTCGGGGCGGGTGCGGTGCAGGACGTGGGACCGTTCCTGCGTACCGGTCGCCCGGGGTTGGTGAGTGCGTCGCGTCATGGGAGGCGCTTTCTTCAGGAGATGCGTCAACGGGGAAGCAGGGGAACCTGCCACGCCGACACGCCATGGTGAGCGGCGGGAAGAACACCCCACGAAGAGGAGGCTTCCGAACCCGCGGTCTCGTAACGGAAAAGTCGCGCCGTCCGGACGATTGCTCAGTGATGCATCTCGCAGGCAAAAAGCGTTATGCCGAGCCCCGCGGTCTGGTCGTCCCCGTGGAAGGCGCGCCGCCCTGACCCGTCACCGCGACTCGGTCCAACATGCTCAAGGAGCAGTTCTCAAGCCCAGGACCTGCGCACGATGAAGGAAGCCTGGCCGGCGAAGGCCCGGGTGCCGTCGGAGCCATCGAGCCAGATGCCACCGTCGCGGTGACGGAGGACCGATCCGGGATAGTTGTGCGCGTGCAGGGTTACCGACCCGGCGACCGCCCCGGGGCTCGGACAGAAGGTGGCGTCTTCACGGAACAGTGCGCTGCCGTCGTTGGTGCTCAGCTGTAGCCGCAGGTCACGATGGCGCAGATAGCGGCCGTCGGCGGCGCGGAAGGTGACGCACCGTGTGTCGGCCAGCCCCCCGATGACCGTGAAGGTGCCCCGCTGCCGTGTTTGCGCGCTGCTGGAGGCGGAGACCCGGCCGAGCATCGCGAAGTCGCCCGCATAGGTGAGGTACAGGGCGGGGTCGTCCACGGACTCCAGTGACCGTGCCCCCAGCGGAACGGTGCCTGCGGCGGCGGACGGACTCACAGGGGACGGTCCGGCCGACGTGGTGGTGCGCGACGGGATCGGCGTGGGATCTCCGACCGGGGGAGCGGCGATGACGCCGGGCGCCCGATGCGCCGGTTCGGGCCAGGTCGCGTAGGTGGCGGTCCCCGCGATGAGCACCGCGCCGGTGGCGAGACCCACCAGTGGATGAGCGGTCACCGCGTGGAGTTTGCCGATCAGCGAGCTGTGCAGACCGCCTCCACCCGTCGCCGTGCCGACGGCGACGTGTGCCGCGGCCAGCCCGACGGCGCTCGTGGCCGTACCCGACAGCAGGCCCTTGGCGGCCAGTGCGGCGATGAGCCCGGCCGGGACGGCCAGCGGAGCGAGGCTGAGGAGCAGTAGTTCGGCCGGAACCCGTTCTGTCGTCGTCGCCGTGCAGACCGGGCAGCCGCGGGTGTGCCGCGCGATCCGCTTGCGCCACACCGGTGCACGGAGACCGTCCCAGCCGACGACGGTCTCGTTCAACTGCGGACAACGCGGGTCGGCCTCGAGCGCGGCGACGATCGTCCGGCACACTTCCAGCTGCTCGCGCATGCGTTGCAGGCGTACTCCGACGTGGGCGACAGTGAGCCCCATCGCGGCGGCGATGTCGTCACGGCTCAGCGAGCCGGCGCGTTCCTGCCACCACAGCGACAGCAGCACCCGATGGTCCGGGTCGAGCCACCGGTCGGCTTCGACGACCTGACGGCGCTCGTCCGACACGTGCAGACGCAGGATCGTCACGTCCTCGGGTTCGGCGCCGACGTCCGGTATCCGGAGTGCCTCGTCGATGACGGTGGTCCGGTCGGCGAAGGCGCGTTGCCGCTGCCAGTGGGTGTTGATCTGGCGGAGCGTGATCGACACCAGCCAGGACCGGAAGCTCTCCGGGGCGCGCAGGGCAGGCAGGTCGCGCACCACGCGCAGCAGGGTTTCCTGGACGACGTCGTCGACGTCGGCATGTCCGCTCAGCGCTCGCCCGACGATGTTGTAGACCAACGGCAGGTACGCGGCGATCAGCTTTTCGCGCGCCCGACCGTCGCCGGCCTGCGCCGCGACGACAAGCCCCGCGTGCTCCGCATCCATGAGCCCCATTCCCACCTCCCTCAGGGGAGTGATCCGCCGAGTACGGCGCCGCATTCTGGCCTCGGGCATGCAACCGGGCCAAGCGATCTGACGACAAGTGAGGAGAAGGCGCCCCTGAGCTGCCGGGATTCGAGTGTCTAGGTCGGATCCGCTGCAAGAACAGGTGCACCTTCTCGGTGAGCGAGCGTACAGGGTGGGACCAGCCGGCAACCTTTTGCGGAGCCGTGACGACTGACGGGAGACCCGAAGACGATCACACCCACGATCGTCCGATCACACCGCCGCATGCTGCTGCGCACCGCTGACCAGAGCGGTGTGCGAGGCAGGCCCGTAGCGAGGAGCAACCCCCCCATGAACGAGACGGATCCCACCGCGCACGGTCGTGGTCGGCGCACGCACGCGGCCGGTGGCGAGCGACGTACGCGTGGACGCCACCGTCGGCGCTGGACGACGATGGGTCTGGCGCTGGGTGTGCCCGGTGTGCTCGGCCCCTACCTTCTGTTCGTGCAGGCCGACTCGGAGGCCGCGACCTTGGATTCCGACGCCTACTACGAGGTGGTGTCCGTGCGCAGCGACAAGGTGCTGGACGTGCCCGGCGCGGACACGTCGGACGGCGCCTGGACACGGCAGCAGAGCCGCGCGGCCGGCTCCGCGAGTCAGCAATGGCGGCTGAGGCCGACGCGGGACGGCTACTACGAGCTGGAGAACCGCAGCAGCAAGAAGGTCCTCGGTGTGCGGGGTGCCTCCAGCCAGTCGGCGGCAGCCGTCGAGCAGCAGTCCGACCACGGTGCCGCCGCGCAGCAGTGGAAGATCGAGGACGTCGGCGGCGCGGCGGTGAAAATCGTCTCCCGGAGCAGCGGCATGGTGCTGGACGTGTGGGGTGGTTCCCGCGGCGACGGCGTGCCGCTCATCCAATACCCGGACCAGGGCAGCACCAATCAGAGGTGGAAGCTGGTGAGGGTGGGCGGCCCGGCCGGGTACACCTGGCACAACGCGCAGATCGTCGGTGGCGGCTTCGTCACCGGGTTGGTCTTCAACCCCGCCCGCAAGGACCTGCTGTACGCGCGGACCGACATCGGCGGCGCCTACCGTTGGGACGCGACCGCCGCACGCTGGACCCCCTTGACCGACTGGATCGGCGGAGCCGACTGGAACCTGCTGGGGATCGAGAGCCTGGCGACCGACCCGGTCGACCCGAATCGCCTGTACCTCGCGAGCGGCACCTACACCAACGATTGGGCGGGCAACGGCGCCATCCTGCGCTCCACCGACCAGGGCAGGACGTTCCAGCGCACCGACCTGCCGTTCAAACTGGGCGGCAACGAGGACGGCCGGTCCATGGGCGAGCGGCTGGTGGTGGACCCGTCCGACCACCGCACGCTCTACCTGGGTACCCGCAAGAACGGGCTCTGGCGCAGCACCGACTACGGAGCGACCTGGAGCCAGGTCGCAGGCTTCCCCGTGCAGGACGGTGCGAGCAGCGGAGTCGGCCTGTCGTTCGTGACCTTCGGCCCGGCCGGCAGCCGGACCATCTACGTCGGGGTAGCGGACAAGGCCACCTCCCTCTACCGCTCCACGGACGGCGGCAGCACCTGGCAGGCCGTGCCCGGCCAGCCGGAAGGGCAGCTGCCGCAGCACGGTGTGCTGTCCGGCGACGGCTCGCTGTACCTGACGTACACCAACGCGCCGGGCCCGAACGGGGTGACGGCCGGTTCGGTGTGGAAGCACACGCCGTCCACCGGGAGCTGGAAGAACATCTCGCCGTCCAGCGGCGGTTACGGCTTCGCCGGCCTGGCGGTCGATCCGCAGCACCCCTCCACGGTCATGGTCACCACACTGGACCGGTGGTGGCCCTCGGACGAGATCTACCGGTCGGCCGACGGCGGGGCCTCCTGGAAGGCGCTCGGCGCGACCTCGGTCCGGGACAACTCCGCGGCGCCCTACGTGGGCACCGGCATCGGTCACTGGATGGGCGCCCTGGCCATCGACCCCTTCGACTCCGGCCACGTGCTGTACGGCACCGGATCGGGGATATGGGGCAGCCATGACGTGACCGCGGCGGACACCGGGCGGGCGACGCACTGGACCATCCCGGCCAAGGGCCTGGAGGAGACCGCGACCCTCGGACTGATCAAGCCCCCTGGTCTTCCCCTGATCAGTGCGCTCGGCGATGTCAGCGGGTTCCGGCACGAGGACCTCACCAAGGTGCCCGCCAAGGCGCTGTCCGGACCGCTGTTCACCAACACCACTGGTATCGACTTCGCCCAGTCGAAGCCGCAGTTCATGGTGCGGGTCGGTCTCGGTGGCGAGCAGCACGGCGCCTATTCGACCGACGGCGGAGCCGACTGGGCACCCTTCGCCGCGGCGCCGGTCCGCGACGCGGGCGGCGGTTCCGCGGCCGTCTCGGCGGACGGCGCCGCCGTGGTGTGGACCCCCGCGGGTCAGGTTCCGTTCTACTCGACCAACCACGGTTCGGCCTGGGCGGCGACCTCCGGTCTGCCCAAGGACACGGCGGTGGTGGCCGACCGTTCGGCGGCGAACACCTTCTACGCCCTCAGCGGCGGCACCTTGTACGTCGCCACCGACGGCGGGAAGCACTTCACCGCCCGGGCCACCGGCCTGGGCGACGGGGAGCTCAAGGCGGTTCCCGGCATCGCCGGTGACCTGTGGATCGCCGGCGCGGGCAACGGACTGCTGCACTCCACCGACGGGGGGAAGAGCTTCAACAAGGTGGACGGCGTGGAGCAGGCGACCGCCGTCGGCTTCGGCAAGCCGGCCCCGGGCGCCGGATACCAGGCGCTCTACCTCAGTGGGAAGGTGAAGGGCGTCGCGGGGCTGTTCCGTTCCACCGACGGCGGCTCGGCCTGGGTCCGGATCAACGACGACCGGCACCAGTTCGGTGGCAGTGCCATCAACGTCATCATTGGCGACCCCGACGTGTACGGCCGGGTCTACCTGGGCGGCTACGGCCGTGGCGTGGTGTACGGCGACCTGTCCTGACCGCCTTGGCCCGTGGGCGGCGGCGGGTCGGAGCCGTCCCCCACGGGCCACTGGCGCGGTTACCCCGTCATGTTCTTGGCGGTCCTGCAGTGGGGCCGCCGGCTCGCTTTCCCGGGGCCGCCCGCCTCGCCTCCTGAGACACCCCCCCCACGGGGCCACTGGCGGTACGTCCGCACTTCGCCGGGGCGCTCCCGCTCAGCCCGACGGCTGCGGGCACGGCCTCAGTGTGTCGGGGAGAAGCCGCCCCAGACCGAGAGGGCGCCGCGGGGACCGTTGGCGTCGACGCGGTAACCGTCGTGCCCGGCCTCGCGCCCGCCGGTGGCGTGGTTGTACTGGCCGGCGAAGACGTGCTGCCCGGTCGGGACCGTACGGCCCGGCTTGAGGATCCAGCGGTAGACCACGGCTGCGCCCTCGTCCCGGACGGTGACGGTGAAGTCCTCCGCGGGCAGCGTCCGCCAGCTGCCGGTGCTCTGCACTGCGCCGGTCTGCGTGATGCGCAGTTCCACGGTGAGTGCGGTGAGCGGCTGGGTGGTCTTGAGGGTGATGTCGCTCTGCGCCCAGTAGGCGTTGCTGTTCGCGGCCAGGGAGCCGCCCGACCACAGCGGACCGTCCTGGACGCGTGCGCCGCCGGGCGGGGCCGAGCCGGCGCCGGCTGACGCCGCGGGGCCGTGGCTCGTCGGGGACGAGTGCTCCGGTGCGGTCGGCCCGCCGTGGGTGGGCGCCGACGGGGTCGAGCGGGGGGCCCCGGACGTGGACGGTGCGGAGGGCGTTTCGGACGCGGACGGCGCGGAGGGGGTGGCCGAGACGTCCGGCTCGGACGGCGGTGATTGGACGATGGCGGCGACGGCGAAGCCGCCGACCGCCAGGACGCCGGCCGTGGCGAGGGAGGCGAGGGCGACCCCGCGCCAGGGCCGGGCGCCCGGCGATCGGCGCCGGTGCGCGGGGGCGCCGGACATGCCGTGTTCCAGACGGGCCAGGATCCGGGCGCGGTCAGGCTGGTGGGCTTCGGAGGCTGTGCGCAGCCGCCGGGCGAGTTCCTCGTTCAACGGCTCCTCCTCCCCGCCAATACTTCCCCGGACGCTCCTGTGCTGCCCAGCATCCGTTCCAGTTCGGCCATCCCCTTCGACGTCTGGCTCTTCACCGTACCGACGGATATGCCGAGCGCCAGCGCGGTGTCCTTCTCCGACAGGTCGAAGGCGTGCCGCAGGACCACGCATGCCCGCTTCCGGAACGGCAACCGGGCGAGAGCGGTACGGACGTCCACCACGGAGGCCACGTCCGGACCGTTCGACGGCTCCGCACCGCGGGACCAGAACAGGGCGATCCGGCGGCGTTCGCGCACCGCGCTGCGGATCCGTGACCGGGCCAGGTTGGCGACCACGCCACGGGCGTAGGCAAGCGGGTACTCGGCCTGGCGCAGCCGGTCCCAGCGCTGCCACAGGGCGATCAGGGCGTCCGCGGCCAGATCGTCGGCGCCGTCCGAATCGCCCGTCAGGAGATGGGCGAACCGGGCGAGTCCGGCGTAGTGGCGTTCGAAGAAGTCGTGGAACTCCGCGGACGCGTCATCGGGGACCATGTCCGTCGGTCGCCCCCTCCGAAAATGTGTGCGTTAACAATCGGGCGGCAGCGTACCAGGGCTGGGTCGATCGAGGCGCACTCCCGTGCGCCACCGCGGAACCGCCGTCCGCGGCGGGGCGGGCTCAGTGCGGGGCGAACTGGACCCGGGTCGGTTGTACGACGTCCGGCAGCAGCGCGGTCCCTTCGACCGTCAGCTGCTCTCCGTAGATGTCGGTGATCCTCATCGCGCCGCCGCACCCGCTGCCGTCTGCGGCGAGGAAGTAGTTGTATTCGGTACGGGGCAGTCTCCGCCAGCCCTTGGGCGTGCGTACCTCCAGCCGTGCGACCGGATTCCGGTGGCCGATCACCTGGATGCCGCACCAGTGGGGGCTGGACCCGGTCTTGTACCGGACGGACATCGTGCCGGGGGTCGAGGGGCTCAGCAGGCTCCAGGTGATCGGGATGCGGCCGAGTTTGGGATCGGCCAGTTTCGCGAAGGCCTGTTCGCTGAGGTCCAGTTGTCCGGGTGCGCAGGGCAGTGGGCATTCGTTGGTGATCCGGACCGTGATGGAGGCGCCGCTCGCGGCGCGGACGCGCACGTAGGCGCCGCACGCCCTGGACGACTCGTAGTCGGTGGTGTTCATGGCCGCGATCATGAGGTCGTCGCTCGGGCCGAACAGGCAGGCGCCGTTGCCGTCGGCGGCGGCGTAGGCGGTGGCGACCCCCCTGTAGGTGGTGTCCGGCTGGATGCGTCCTGCCGACGGCGCCGTGGTCGACGCCGACTCCGGGGTGCCTTCCGCCGAAGGCTGTGGAGCCGCGGCGGTCGTCCCCGCGGCCGCGGTCGGGGTGGGTGCCGCTCGCGAGCTGTCCGTCGAGGGCGCGGGGCTCGTCGGGGCCGGGGGCGTGGCTCCCACCCCGGTGGCGGCGGGGGCCGCCACGTCGGCCCGGACCTCGGCCCCTGCCTCGGCCTCGGGGCCGGGGCGCATGGTCGTCACCAGGCAGACGAGGACCCCCGCGACGGCCAGCAGCACCGTCGTGCCCCTCATCAGTCGCTGTCTCTGCCTGCGCTGCCGCGCGGCCTGCCGTGCAGTCTGCATGTCCGTCCGTTCGAAGATCCGAGTCGAGGTGCGCTGCTGGGTCGCCGCAGGATGCGGAAAGGTTGCCGGCGGGGAGGAAGCGGGAGCGGCGGGTACCGCGGGGCGGGCCGGCAGCCGCGTCCCGTGCCGGTCGGGTCACGGGGCGGGGGAGTGCGCGGAACCGGGGGACTGGGCGGCGCGGATGCCGCGCGGAGAAGCCCCGAGCGCGCGGCGACAAGCCTTGTTGATGATCTCGACGACCCGCAGGTGACCGCGGAGCCGGACGCGATGTTCCCGTGGTACGAGGCGGCGACCGGCCGGCTGGAGCGGTACAACCGCATCCTGCTGTGGCGGGTGCCGACCGGCGACGGTTCCTTCGACCTCGACCACTGGGTGACCAGGGTCTCCAATCGCCCGAAGGGGACACGGACATGACGACCGGAGCGAACCTCCCCGAGCGGGCGGAGGACGCCGCGCCGGTGCCGCGGCAGCAGGTCTTGGTGCTGTATTTGGCCACCTCGGCGCTGGACTCCCGCGTCGTGGGCTGGTCGCTGTACGACGGCACCGGCCGTACCTCGCCGACCACGGGCGACAGCGACGAGCCGCCGTACGGGTCGGGGGTGGCCGCGCTCCGGGCGGGCTGGCGGCCGATCCAGGCCGCTCAGCTGCTCCCCCCGTAACCGGGTCACGAGTACGACGTCTCCTTCCTCAAGCACGAGTTCTTCTTCGAGCGGATCGTCGACGCGCAGGCGGACCCGCAGGAGACGAGGTTCCTGTAAGCCCCCTTTTGCGAGCGGTGTCGAAGCGCTTGGATGACGCTGCTTGGACAGCAGCGTGTTGCGAGTTCGGCAAGAACCTGCACACTTGCAAAAGTAGGTCTATCAGGGATAGTTGACAGCGGTACTGCGTTCATGTCAGCGTCGAAGCGCTTCGACAAATGTTCGCAACGCCCAACCTGCCGAGGGGTTGTCCACGTGAGTTCCCTGTCCGCGCCCGCAGCCGGTCTGCCTCTTTTCCGCGACCCGGCGCTACCACTGCGCAAGCGTGTCGACGACCTGCTCGAACGGCTCACGCTCGACGAGCGGATCGCGATGCTGCACCAGTGCGCACCGGCCGTCCCGCGCCTCGGCGTCGGCTCGTTCCGAACCGGCAGCGAGGCCCTGCACGGGGTCTCCTGGCTGGGGGTGGCGACCGTCTTCCCGCAGGCCGTCGGTCTCGGCGCCACCTGGGACGAGGGCCTGGTGCGCCGGGTCGCCGAGGCGGTCTCGATCGAACTGCGCGCCTTCCACCGCCACCGCCCGCCCGCTGTCGGCGGCGCTCCCCACAGCCTCCAGGCCTGGGCGCCCGTACTGAACCTGCTGCGCGACCCGCGCTGGGGGCGCAACGAGGAGGGATACTCCGAGGACCCGCTGCACACCGGCCGTCTCGGGGAGGCCTTCTGCCGGGGCCTGTCCGGCGACCACCCGACCTACCTGCGGGTGGCCCCGGTACTCAAGCACTTCCTCGCCTACAACAACGAGGACGACCGCTGCACCACCTCCTCCGTGCTGCGCCCGCGCGTGCTGCACGAGTACGACCTGGCCGCCTTTCGCCCCGTCGTCTCATCCGGCGCCGCGACCGGCGCCATGGCCGCCTACAACCTCGTCAATGGCCGTCCCTGCCATGTGAGCCCCCTCATCGAGTCGGAGCTGCGCCGTTGGGCGGAGCCGACCGGCTACGAGCTGTTCGTGGTCAGTGACGCCGAAGCCCCGTCCAATCTGGTCGACCTCGAGGAGTACTTCGACGACCACGCCGAGTCCCACGCGGCGGCGCTCAAGGCCGGCATCGACAGCTTCACCGACCACGGCGAGGACAGTGCGACGCCGGTCGGCCGTCTGCGCGAGGCGCTGGAGCGCGGCCTGATCGACGGGACCGACGTGAACCGCGCCGTCGGACGGCAGCTGGAACTCCGCTTCCGGCTAGGCGAGTTCGACCCCGAACTGGACCCCTATGCCGGTATCGGGCCCGAGGTCGTCGACTGCACCGAGCACCGCGAGCTGGCGCGGCATGCAGCGACCGAGTCGGTGGTCCTACTCAAGAACGACGGCCTGCTGCCGCTCGACGCGGCACGGACACCGCGGATCGCCGTCATCGGCCCACTCGCCGACGCGCTGTACGAGGACTGGTACAGCGGCACCCTGCCCTACGAGGTCGGCGTCGCCGCCGGACTCGCCGAGGTGCTCGGCGTCCACGGCGGCGAGGTGCTCTGCGAGGAGGGCGCCGATCGGATCGCGCTGCGCTCCTGCACCACCGGTGAACTGCTCGGCAAGACCGCTTTCGACGTGGCCGACTGGGGCCGCGGCGTACTGACCCTGCGCGCCGCCGACACCGGCCACTACCTGAGCCTCAAGGGCGACGACTCACTGGCGGCCGACCAGGAGGTGCTCAAGAGCTGGGAGATCCACGAGACCTTCCGGCTCGAACCGGCCGAGGACGGTGCCGTGCTGCTGCGCTCCGTGCTCACCGGACGCTACGCCGCCGCGGACCCGGCCGACGGCGGGGTGAGCGTCACCGCCCTGACCCCGGACACCGCGGAGCGCTGGCAGCGGGAGCTGCTGCGCGACGGCGCGGCCGAGGCACGGGCGGCCGCCGAGACGGCCGACGTGGTGGTCGTCGTCCTCGGCAACCACCCGATGGTCAACGGCCGCGAGACGCAGGACCGCGCGGGCCTCGACCTGCCCGAGTCGCAGGAGGCACTGCTGCGCACGGTCGCGGCCGCCTGCCCCGAGACGGCGCTGGTGGTGATGAGCAGCTACCCGTACGCCGTCGACTGGGCCGACGAGCACCTGCCCGCCGTGGTGTGGACCTCCCACGGCGGGCAGGAGACGGGCCACGCGCTGGCCGCGGTGCTGCTCGGGGAGGCCGAACCCGCCGGCCGCCTGCCGCAGACCTGGTACCGGGGCGCGGATCCGCTGCCGGACCCGCTCGACTACGACATCATCAAGGCCGGCTGGACCTACCAGTACCACCGGGCCGCTCCCCTCTATCCCTTCGGCCACGGGCTGTCCTACACCGACTTCGCCTACCGCGACCTGAGCCTGTCGCAGCCGTCGACAGGCCAGGACGGCACGGTCGACGTCACGGTGACACTGGCCAACACCGGCCCACGGACCGGCAGCGAGGTGGTCCAGCTCTACGTCCGGGCGCTGGGCGCCCGCTACGAGGCACCCCGGCGGCGCCTCGCCGACTTCCACAAGGTCCGCCTGGAGCCGGGCGAGAGCCGGGAGCTGAGGTTCTCGCTCCCGGTCGACCGGCTCGCCCACTGGGACATCGCGACCGGCGCCTTCACCACCGACCCCGGCGCATACGAGATCACCGTCGGCCGCTCCGCCGAACACCCGGTCCTCACCGCACAGCTCACGGTGACCGGACCGGCCCCCGCGCCCCGCGTGGTCGTCGGCCGACGAACCCTGACCGTCGACTTCGACGACCACGCGGACATCACCATCGTCGACGCCACCCGCGCCGGCGCAGACGCGGTGACTCCGGCCGATCCCGCGCGGCCCGCGACGCTCCTCTTCCGTGACGTCGATCTATCCGGGGCGGTCCGGGTGGAGGCCGAGACCGCCCTCGAGAACGCGGGATCCGGGGAGGCGCGGCTGGAACTACGGTCAGGTGACCGGCTGCTGGCTCAGATCGGTGTTCCCGTCACCGGCAACCGCTACACGTGGACGACCGTCGCGGCCGATCTCGACGCTGCGCTGGACGGCGTCCACGACCTGCGGCTGACGCTGCACGGCGGCTTCCGTTTGTCCGCCTTCGGTTTCACCGCGTCCGGCGGGACCGGCTGAGGCCCGCGCCTGTGAGACCGGCGGCCCGTCCGAGGGGGGCGGGCCGCCACCCCTTCCCGCACCACTGCCCGCAGCTGCGAGGCAAGGCCCCCGAGGCCACCGAGCTCCGTTACCCCGTCATCTTTCCGACCGGAGGAAGCCCCATGCCGCTCACAGACCTCGGTGCGGACGAACTCGTCAGCTACCGACCCGAGTTGTCCGATCCGACGGGGTTCGACGCCTTCTGGCGGCGGACCCTCGCCGAAGCCCGCTCGCACGACGGGGCGATCAAGGTGGAACGGGTCACCGCCCAGCACCTGCTGCACACCGTCGAGGTCGACGACGTGCGCTTCCCCGGCTGGGGCGGCGAACCGGTGGCCGCCTGGCTGCTGCGCCCGCGCCACGCGGCCGGACCGCTGCCGGTCGTCGTCACCTACATGGGCTACGGCGGCGGTCGAGGACTGCCCACCGACCACCTGTTCTGGTCCGCCGCGGGCTACGCCCAACTCGTCGTCGACAGCCGGGGCCAGGGCCACGACACCCCGGACCGGGGCATGGGCGACGGCACGCAGTGGGTCGAGGGCCTCATGACCCGCGGCATCGACTCTCCCGACGACTACTACTACCGGCGATTGATCACCGACTGCGTGCGAGCCGTGGACGCGGTCGCGGAGCTGCCCGGACTCGACAGCCGTCGGATCGTGGTGGCCGGAGGCAGCCAGGGCGGCGGTCTGGCGCTCGCCGTCGCCGGTCTCGCCGGGGACCGCGTGGCGGCGGCGATGCCGGACGTCCCGTTCCTGTGCCACTTCCGCCGCGCTGCCGCGATCTGCGGCGACGGCCCGTACCAGGAGATCGCCAAGTACCTGCGCTGGCACAGCCGCCACCGCGTGGAGCCGGCCTTCGCCACCCTCGACCACTTCGACGGTGTCCACTTCGCCCGGCGGGCCACCGCGCCGACGGTGTTCAGCGTGGGCCTGATGGATCCGGTCTGCCCGCCCTCCACGGTCTACGCCGCCTTCAACCACTACGCGGGCGAGGACCGCACCATGACCGTGTGGCCGTTCGGCGACCACGGCGGCGGCTGCGGCTCGAACCCGCCCGTCCAACTGACCTGGCTGCGCGAACGCGGCCTGGCGCCGGAGCTCTGAGCGCCCCGCACCACCGGACCGGGCAGACGGTGCGAGGGGCCCGCGCGCCCGGCCGCCCCACGCACTGAGCCCCGCACCCCGAGACCGAGGAGCCCGACAGACCCGGACGTGCGCGGCTCCTACGTCTGGTCGCTGCTGGACAACTTCGAGCGGGCGCGCGGCTACGGCCGGCGCTTCGGCCTGGTCCACGTCGACTACGACACGCTGACCCGAACGCCCCAGGACAGTTGCCCCTGGTTCCGGGGCCTGATCACCGCGCACCGCGCGCGGACGGAGGAAACCACCCGATGAAGTTCACCGAAGGCTACTGGCTGATGCGCCCGGGCGTCACCGCGCGGTACGCCGCCGAGGTCGCGGACGTCCGGGCCGACGAGCACCGGATGACCCTCTACGCGCCGGTGAAGCACGTACGCAGCCGCGGCGGCATGCTCAACAGCGCGCTCCTGACGGTCGATTGCTGGTCGCCGGCCGAGGGAGTGATCGGGGTACGCGTCACCCACCACGCCGGTTCGGAGCGGCGCGGGCCGGAGTTCGCGCTGCCCGGCGCGCAGCAGGGCAGCGGGAAGGTGCACCGGGACGGCCCGGTGGTCGAGCTCGCTGCGGGTGAGCTGTCGCTGCGGGTGGACACCTCACGGCCGTGGCGCCTGGAGTTCACCGCCGACGGGCAGGTGCTGACCTCCGTCGGCGAACGCGGTACCGGCTTCGTCACCGACGACACCGGGCGACACTTCGTGCTCGGGCAGCTCTCGCTGGATGTAGGAGAGCTGGTCTACGGCCTGGGGGAGCGGTTCACCCCGTTCGTCAAGAACGGGCAGGTCGTGGACATCTGGCAGGCCGACGGCGGCACGAGCAGCGAGCAGGCTTACAAGAACATCCCGTTCCACCTGACCAACCGGGGCTACGGCGTCTTCGTCAACCACCCCGGCAAGGTCAGTTACGAGGTCGGCTCCGAGTCGGTCGGCCACGTGCAGTTCAGCGTCGAGGACCAGTCGCTGGAGTACTTCGTCGTGCACGGCCCGACCCCGAAACAGATCCTGGAGCGCTACACCGCGCTCACCGGTCGCCCCGCCCTGCCCCCGGCCTGGGCGCTGGGCCTGTGGCTGACCACGTCATTCACCACCGACTACGACGAGGCCACCGTCAACCGCTTCGTCGCCGGCATGGCCGAGCGCGGCATCCCGCTGAGCGTCTTCCACTTCGACTGCTTCTGGATGCGCGGCTACCAGTGGTGCGACTTCGAATGGGACTCCGAGACCTTCCCCGACCCGGCCGGCATGCTCACCCGCCTCAAGCAGCGGGGGCTGCAGATCTCCGCCTGGATCAACCCGTACGTCGCGCAGAAGTCGGTGATGTTCGAGGAAGGCGTGCGCGAGGGCCACCTGGTGCGGCGCCCGGACGGCAGCGTCTGGCAGTGGGACCTGTGGCAGCCCGGCATGGCGCTGGTGGACTTCACCAACCCCGCCGCCCGCGACTGGTACACCGGCAAGCTGAAGACGCTGCTCGACCAGGGCGTGGACTGCTTCAAGACCGACTTCGGCGAGCGCATCCCCACGGACGTCGTCTGGCACGACGGCTCCGACCCCGAGCGGATGCACAACTACTACACGCACCTCTACAACCAGGCCGTCTTCGAGCTGCTCCGGGCGGAACGCGGCGAAGGTGAGGCACTGCTCTTCGCCCGCTCCGCCACCGCCGGCGGCCAGCAGTACCCCGTGCACTGGGGCGGCGACTGCGAATCCCACTTCAACGCCATGGCCGAGTCGCTGCGCGGCGGGCTCTCCCTGGGCATGTCCGGCTTCGGCTTCTGGAGCCACGACATCGGCGGATTCGAGGGCACCCCGACCCCCACCGTCTTCAAGCGCTGGGTGCAGTTCGGCCTCCTCTCCTCGCACAGCCGCCTGCACGGCAGCAAGTCCTACCGCGTCCCGTGGGACTACGGCGAGGAGGCCGTCGAGGTCACCCGGGACTTCACCCTGCTCAAGCACCGCCTCGCCCCGTACCTCCAGCGCGCCGCGCACCAGGCACACGCCGGCGGCATCCCCGTCATGCGCGCCATGGTGCTGGAATTCCCCGACGACCCCGCCGCCGCCGCGCTTGAGCGGCAGTACCTGCTCGGAGACGACCTGCTCGTCGCCCCCGTCTTCACCGACGACGGCACGGTCGAGTACTACGTGCCGGAAGGGACGTGGACGAACGTTCTGACCGGTGCCCAGGTCACCGGTCCCCGCTGGGTCCGCGAGCAGCACGGCTTCCACACCCTGCCGCTGCTGGCCCGCCCCGACTCCGTCATCCCGCTCGCCGCCGACGACCAGCGCCCCGTCTCCGCCTGGGCCGACGGCGTCGAACTCCGGGTACACGCCTTCGCCGACGGCGCCGAACGCACCGTGGTGATCCCGCGTTCCGACGGCCCCGGCGAGGTGGCCCGCTTCCACCTGCGCCGCCGGGGCGACCGCCTCCACGTGACGACCGACAGCCCGCATCCCTGGCAGCTCCGGTTCGGCGGGCCGGCCGGAACCGTCCACGCCCAGCCCGCCGGCACCCTGGAGGCCGACCTCGCACACCCGGCCTGAGCCGAGCGGCCGGGCGCGAAGGCGCAAACCCTGGGGCGAAGCGGAGCCGGGCCGTGGAACGTCACGGCCCGGCTCGTGGGCGTACCGGCTCAGCGGGCGCCGAGGAGGTGTTCGAGGGCGAGCTGGTCCAGCTGTTCGAAGGCCATGCCGCGGCGGGCGGCGGCATCGACGTCGAACTCGTCGAAGGCGGACCGGTCGGCCAGGAGGCCGGCCAGTCCGTCCTCGGCGGTGGGGAGGGCGAGTTCGGGCAGTCGGGAGGCGACGAGCGCGGCCTGGACCTGCGGATCGGACCGGAAGGCGCGGGAACGCTGCGCCAGGAGCAGGTAGTTGCGCATGCAGGCGGCCGCCGAGGCCCAGACGCCGGCGGAGTCCTCGGTGCGCGGCGGTTTGAAGTCGAAGTGACGGGGGCCGTCGTAGCCGGCGGACTCCAGCAGGTCGACCAGCCAGAAGGCTTGGCGCAGGTCGCCCGCGCCGAAGCGCAGGTCCTGGTCGTACTTGATGCCGGTCTGGCCGTTGAGGTCGATGTGGAACAGCTTGCCGTGCCACAGGGCCTGGGCGATGCCGTGCGGGAAGTTCAGCCCGGCCATCTGCTCGTGGCCGACCTCCGGGTTGAGGCCGACCCGCTCGGGCCGGTCCAACTCGTTGATGAACGCCAGGGCGTGGCCGATGGTGGGCAGCAGGATGTCGCCGCGCGGCTCGTTGGGCTTGGGTTCGATCGCGAAGCGCAGGTCGTAACCCTGGTTCTCGACGTACTCGCCCAGCAGGTCGAAGGCCTCCTTCAGCCGGTCGAGGGCGGTGCGCACGTCCTTGGCCGCGCCCGACTCCGCGCCCTCGCGGCCGCCCCAGGCGACGTAGACCGAGGCGCCGAGTTCCACGGCCAGGTCGATGTTGCGGATGGTCTTGCGCAGCGCGTACCGGCGCACGTCGCGGTCGTTGGCGGTGAAAGCGCCGTCCTTGAACACCGGGTGGGTGAACAGGTTGGTGGTGGCCATCGGCACCTTCAGCCCGGCCGTGTCGAGTGCGGTGCGGAAGCGTTTGACAGCCTGCTCGCGAGCGGCGTCGCCGGCGGCGAAGGGGATCAGGTCGTCGTCGTGGAACGTGACGCCGTAGGCGCCGAGCTCGGCCAGCCGCTGCACGGTCTCGACCGGGTCGAGGGCGGGTCGGGTGGCGTCGCCGAAGGGGTCCCGCCCCTGCCAGCCGACGGTCCACAGGCCGAAGGTGAACCTGTGCGCGGGGGTGGGGACGAGCGGGTCGCTGGTCATGAGGCGCTCCGGATCTGGCCGAGGTCTATTTGTAATGACGAAAAACAAATTAGTATGCCGAGACGCCAGAAGGAACCCCACCGGAGGAACGCATGTCCGCTCAGCGTGTCGTGATCGGTGTCGACAGCTCGACCCAGTCCACCAAGGCCCTCGCCGTCGATCTGGAAACCGGCGCCGTCCTGGGCGAGGGCCGCGCCTCGCACGCCGTCAGTGAGGGCGCCGGACGCGAGAGCGACCCCGAACAGTGGTGGTGGGCGCTCGGCGAAGCCATGGCGGGCACCGGCTGGGCGGATCGCGCCGCCGCCTGCGCGATCGCCGGCCAGCAGCACGGCCTGGTCACCCTCGACACGACCGGCCGACCGGTGCGTCCGGCGCTGCTGTGGAACGACGTCCGCTCCGCCCCACAGGCCGCCGAACTCGCAGCCGCGTTCGGCCCGGCAGAGCTCGCACGCCGCACCGGCAGCGTCCCGACGGCCGCCTTCACGTCCGCCAAGTGGGCCTGGCTGCACGCGAACGAGCGGGCCGCCGCCGACCGCGTCGCGGCCGTCCGCCTTCCCCACGACTTCCTGACGGAGCGGCTGACCGGCGAGGCGGTCACGGACCGCGGTGACGCGTCTGGAACCGGCTGGTGGGGCCCGGACGGCTACGACCAGGACGTCCTCGGCCGCATCGGCCTCGACCCCGGGCTGCTGCCACAGGTCCTCCCGCCGGGCGCCCTGGCGGGCGCCGTCCGGGCCGGGATGCCACTGCGCGAGGGCGCGCTGGTGGCCACCGGGACCGGTGACAACATGGCCGCCGCCCTCGGGCTGGGCCTGACCCCCGGACGTCCGGTGCTGAGCCTCGGTACCTCCGGCACCGTCTACGCCGTCGGCCGGACCCGGCCCGCCGACCCGAGCGGAACCGTCGCCGGCTTCGCCGATGCCCTCGGCGGCTGGCTGCCGCTCGCCTGCACGCTCAACTGCACCCTCGCCGTCGACCGCTTCGCCGCCCTCGTCGGACGCGACCGGGAGGACGTCGAGGCAGGCGGCACGGTGGTGGCGCTTCCCTACCTGGACGGTGAGCGCACTCCGGACCTCCCGGGTGCTTCCGGCCTGGTCCACGGCCTGCGCCACGACACCACGCCGGGCCAGCTGCTCCAGGCCGCCTACGACGGCGCCGCCCATGCCCTGCTCGCGGCCCTGGACGACGTGCTGCGTGCCGGGGGCGAGAGCCCCGCCCCCGACGAACCACTGCTGCTGATCGGCGGCGGAGCCCGCGGCAGGGCCTGGCAGCGGACGGTCCTGCGGCTGTCCGGCCGAGCGGTCCAGGTGCCCGAGGCCCGGGAACTGGTCGCGCTCGGGGCCGCCGCGCAGGCCGTCGCACTGCTCACGGGTGAGCCCGCCGACGCCGTCGCCCGGCGTTGGGGCACCGCCGCGGGCCGGGTGCTGGAACCCGTGACCCGTGACGACGACACGCTCGAACGGATCACCAGTACGCTGCGGCGGGCGCGGGCCTTGCAGGAGGTCCCGCCGGCAGAACGATAGGAGGGTCGGCTCAATGGCGGGGATCGGCAGGGCGAGCGGTGGCGTGGAGGCCGTGCCCGCCTCGCAGCAGGGGATGCGTCGGCAGAACCTCGCGGTGGTGATCGGAGCAGTCGCCGCGCACGGTCCGCTCTCCCGGGCGGACGTCGCCGGGCACACGGGCCTGACCAGGCCGGCGGTCTCCTCCATGGTCGACGAGCTCATCGGCCGCGGAGCGCTGACCGAGACGGAGACCGCGCGCAGCGGACGGGTCGGCCGCCCCGGACGGGCACTGGAGCTGAGCGATCGGGGCCCCGCGGGCCTCGGCCTGGAGATCGGCGTCACCCATCTCGCCGCGTGCGTCGTGGACCTGCGCGGTGAACCCCGGGTGTGGCGCCGGGTGGAGCGGGCCAACGCGGGCCGGCCGGCCGAGCAGGTGCTGGCGGAGGCCGCCGCGCTGGGCGCCGAGGCCGAGGCGGAGGCCGCCGCCCTCGGCCTGCGCGTCGCGGGCCGTGTTCTGGCCGTGCCGGGGGTGGTGCCGAACGAGCCGAGCGGGCTGGTCGCGAACGCCCCCAACCTCGGCTGGCAGGCCGTCCGCCCCGCCGACCACTGGCCCGACCCCGACACCGTGCCCGAGCCGGAGAACGAGGCCAACCTCGGGGCGCTGGCCGAGCAGTGGCACCAGGGACTCCCCGCCGAGACGTTCGTACACGTCTCCGCCGAGGCCGGAATCGGTGCCGCACTGGTCGTCGGCGGGCAGCTGTTCCGCGGCGCCCGCGGCTTCGCGGGCGAACTCGGCCACCTGCCCGTCCACCCGGAGGGCGTCCGTTGCGCCTGCGGAGCCCGCGGCTGCCTGGAGCAGTACGCGGGCGAAGCGGCCGTGCTGCGCGAGGCCGGGCTCGCGCCCGTCGGCGACCCGGTGTCCCTGCTGGCCGAACGGGCAGGCGCCGGGGACGCGGCGACCCTGCGCGCCCTGGACCGGGCAGGACGGGCCCTGGGCCTCGCCCTCACCTCGGCGGTGAACCTGATCGACCCGGACGCCCTGGTTCTGGGCGGCGCCTACGCCGAACTCGCCGACTGGCTCCTGCCGTCCATCCGCGCCGAACTCGCCGCCCGGATCACCGTCCGGCCCTGGACCCCGGAGGCGGTACGCCCCTCCGCCCTGGGCCGGCGCGGACCGGTGCTGGGCGCGGCATGGTCGACCGTCCGACAGATCATCGCCGATCCCACCCGCCTGCCGGCCGGCTAGGGCGTCTCTTTCGGATCTGGCCGGGCCCGCGACGCCCGGTACCGCACCTGGCCGCGTTGTCGGGGTGCCCCAGTAGGTCCAGTGCGCGACACGCCCCTCCGCGTTGCCATGCACGGCACCGGACGGCCGCGGGCTCGGCCGACAAGATCCGAAGGAGACGGCCCGGCCGCGCACCGGCGTGTGAGGCTCGCGCCCGGCGAGGTCACGGAGATCGCCTTCCGGATGCCGATGTCGGCCTTGGCGTTCCGGGACGTGATGCAGGGGAGTCAGCGGGTGGCACCGGGCCCCTACGAGATCCTCGTCGGAGCGCCCAGCGAGGACGGCCGCCTGGCCCGGACCGCGTGATCGACCGCCTACGGGTACGCCGACACCGCCGCCGGCACCGTGCTCGAGCCGGCCGGTCGGGCCGTGCGCAGGAGGCGCTCCTGGTGGGCGGGGAGGGCCAGGGTCGTAGGTCCTGTGTCTCTCGTCCGGTGATGTGCGGCTCGTTGCACGCGACCACCAGGACCACGTCCGCCTGCGAGGCGGCCCTGTGTACCGCGTCCTCGCCCCTCTCGACGACGACCTCGAAGACTCCCCGTTCTCGAAGACCTCCCCGTTCCCGTCGGCAACCTTCAGGCCTCCGGCGGCGACAGAGACGTGGCGGTCCGTAGCGATGGGTCGAAGGAGGTGCCCGTTCTCGTGCGGTTCCAGGCGGAACGTCTCCTGGACGACCCAGCCCCCGGGCTGGTCGGCGGGGGCCCGGACACGGCCGTCCTCGGCGACGGACGGATAGCGGCCGTCCGGGGCGCCCCGGGTCGGCACGCCCACGCCCCACACCCCACGCGGTCGTCGCGGGTGCGCATCGCCCGGACCTCCTTGGACAACGCCTCGCCGACCCGTCGTACGAGATCCGTGTTCCAGGTCGCGCCCAGGCCCACTGCCTGCGGGAAGACGGCGGCCGGACCCATCCGGGCCACGCCGCGCAGGGCCTCCTGGCCGGTGCGGAACGCGGCGGCGCCGGGCCGCTCCACGGCGTGCGTGAACTGGTGCAGGAATCCGATCTTCTCGTCGAGGGCGAGCCGCGACGGAAGGTCGTCGATGCGCTTCGCGAGAGGCAGCTGCGGATCACGGAAAGTGGTGGTGCGGGCGGCGTGCGTGCGGACACGTGGGATCCCCTTGGGATAGAGCGGTGAGTGATTTCGAAGCGCTTCGATGCCCGTCAGCCACCAGGGAGAGTGTCAAGAAATCAACCCCCTTACATCAGGCAGCGCATACAAAAGATCCCCCTCCAGGCCTTGGGTCAATCTTGGAAGTGACCCTTGTGTGCCCCTAGTTGTTCACTTAACCTCACTGCAACATCGAAGCGCTTCGACTGAAATGCGCGTCGCAGTGGTCGGACGTCCGCTTCAGCTCAGTCAGTTCCAGTCACGACACCGCAGCCGACGGTCCACCGCCGGGTGTCCAGGTGCGCCATGAAGGGTTGACGCAATGACGCCGAATGCCGCCTCCTCCGGACCGAGCCGGAGAAGCTTCCTCGCCTCCACGGCGGTCGCCACCGCAGCGGTGGCCGGGGGAATGCCGCTGCTCACCGCCTGCGGCGGTTCGGGCAGCGGGTCGCCGGACGGGACCACGGCGGGCAAGGGCGCGGACAAGCTGCTCCCGACATACGTCGCCAGCACGGTCGCCAAGCCGGACCTTCCGTCGAAGAACGGTTCGTCGGACGGCTACATCGCCAAGGTCGACCTCGCGGCCCTCGCCACCTCGGTTCCGGACAAGCTCGGCACCGGCGCTCCCCTCAAGGTCATGTCCCCGCTCTGGGGCACCCCGCCGACGGCCGGGTGCGCGTACTACGAGGCGGTCGACGCGGCGGCGGGCACCAAGGTCACCTGGCAGAACCAGGACGGCAACACCTACGGCGAGAAGCTCGGCGCCGTCCTCGCCTCCAGCTCCGTACCCGACATGGTGGTCGTGGCCAACTGGCACCTGGTCGGCAAGATCGCGAACGCGGTCACCGCGAAGTTCATGGACCTCGGCCCCTACCTGGCGGGCGACAAGGTCAAGAAGTACCCGAACCTGGCCGCGATTCCGTCCGACGCCTGGCGCATGGGCATCTTCGGCGGCGCGCTGCGCGGCATTCCGATGCCCGCCGCCCCCGCGAGCTTCATCGTGCCGTACTACCGCAAGGACCTCTTCGACAAGGAGGGTTGGTTCGTGCCCAAGTCGGCCGAAGAGTTCCTCAGTTGGGCCAAGGATGCCACCAGTGCCAAGGCCAAGGTATGGGCCTGCGGTGACCTGAGCTGGGTCTCGGGGAGCATCTTCGGCGCCTGTCCCAAATGGAACATCGATGACGACGGCAAGCTGAGGTACGCCATCGAGCGGCCCGAATACCTCGAAGCCCTGGAGTGGACCCGCAAGCTGTTCGATGCCGGCGTGGTCCATCCCGACGACAGCGCGCGCTCCGGCGACGCGGGCCAGCGCTTCACCGCCGGACAGATCCTCGTCTTCAACGGCGACATGTCCGCCTGGTACCAGAAGACAGCCGAACAGGCCCAGGCCAACCCGGACTTCCAGATCGAGGCCATGGACATCTTCGGCGCCGGCGGCGGCAACCCGACGCTGTGGGCGTCCTCGCCCGCCACCCTCTGGTCGCTGATCCGCAAGGGCGCCTCGAAGGAGACCGTGGAGAACGCGCTGGCCGCCGCCGACTTCTCGGCCGCGCCCTACGGCACCAAGGAGCGGATGCTCGTCGACTACGGCGTCGAGGGCACGCACTACTCGGTCAAGGACGGCGTCCCCGTCAAGAACGACCAGGGCAACTCCGAGGTGATCAACGCCTGGTCGATGCTGGCGGCGCCGGCACCGTACTTGGCGCACCCCGACCTCCCCGACGTCGCCCGCAAGCAGGTCGAGTGGCAGCAGCGGATGGGAGCCTTCATGAAGAAGACGTCCACCTACGGCATGACCGTCGTCGAGCCGACCCGCTACGCCAACCTCGCCAGCCAGCATGAGCAACTGCAGATCGACTACGTGCGGGGCAACAAGAAGCTGTCCGACGTGCAGGCCGCCATCTCCACCTGGAGGTCCTCCGGCGGCGACGAGCTGCGCGACTGGTACAAGGAGCTCCTCGACAAGAACGGCAGCGGCAACTGATGTCCCTCACGGCCGGGAGCCGGCCCGACGGGACCCGTGCCCCCGCGGCCGTCGAACAGCCGACGGTCGCGGTCGCCACCACTGGGGCGAAGGCGCGGGCGCCGCGCAGGACGAGCAGGGGCGGCAAGGTTCCGTTCCGGATCCGGCTGCGCCGCGACCGCGCGCTCATCGTGATGACGGTGCCCGTCGTCCTCCTGCTGTCGCTCTTCAACTACGTCCCGCTGCTCGGCAACATCATCGCCTTCCAGGACTACGACCCGTACGTCTCCGGCAACGGCGTCACGGCGATCTTCCACAGTCCCTGGGTCGGCGTCCGGCAGTTCTCGCGGATGCTCGACGACCCGCTGTTCTGGAGCGCCACGAAGAACACCCTCGTCCTGTGCCTTCTCCAACTGGTGTTGTTCTTCCCGGTCCCCATCGCCCTCGCGCTGCTCATCAACAGCGTGATCCGGCCCCGGGTGCGGGCCGTGGCGCAGGCCATCATGTATCTGCCGCACTTCTTCTCGTGGGTCCTCGTGGTCACCGTCTTCCAGCAGATCCTCGGAGGCGCGGGCATCGTCGCGCAGACCTTGGAGCAGCACGGGTGGAGCGGCTTCGACCTGATGACCAACGCGGACCTCTTCAAATACCTCGTCACCGCGCAGGCCGTGTGGAAGGACGCCGGCTGGGGGATCATCGTCTTCCTCGCGGCCCTGTCCGCCGTCAGCACCGACCTGTACGAGGCCGCCGCCATGGACGGTGCGGGGCGTCGGCGACGCATCTGGCACGTGACGCTGCCCGCGCTGCGCCCGGTGATCGCGCTGCTGCTGGTGCTCAGGATGGGCGACGCGCTGAGCGTCGGTTTCGAGCAGTTCCTGCTCCAGCGGGACGCGGTCGGCGCGGGGGCCAGCGAGGTCCTCGACACGTACGTCTGGAACATGGGCATCCAGAACGGCGACTTCAGCTATGCGGCCGCCGTCGGCCTGGCCAAGGGACTCATCGGAGTCTGTCTCGTCCTGAGCGCGAACAAGTTCGCGCACCTGCTGGGCGAGCAGGGGGTGTACAAGAAATGAGCCTCAACACGCAGCTCATCCGCAGCCTCAAGGCTCCCGCCCGACCCGTGTGGGAGGAGCCGCCGAGCAAGGCGGGGATCACCGCCAAGAGCGGCATTCTCCTGCTCTGCTGCCTAGGGGTGCTCGCCCCGCTGTGGATCGTGATCGTCACCAGCCTCTCTCCCAAACCGGTGATCGACCGGGCCGGCGGCCTCGTCGTGATCCCGCACGGCATCACCTTCGTCAACTACACGGAACTGCTCGGCGGCGGCCAGGTCAGCCGGGCGATCATGGTCTCGGTCGGGGTCACGCTCTGCGGCACCCTGTTCTCCATGACGGTGTCGGTGCTCGCGGCGTACGGACTGTCCCGGCCGGGGAGTCTGGGGCACCGGTTCTTCCTGATGGCCATGATGGCCACCATGTTCTTCGGGGCCGGCCTCATCCCGACGTACCTCCTGGTGCAGTCACTGGGCCTCACGGACACCTATCTGTCGCTGGTCCTGCCGAGCGCGGTCAGTGTCTTCAACATCCTCGTCCTACGCGCCTTCTTCATGGGGATCTCACCCGAACTCATCGAGTCGGCCCGCATCGACGGGGCCAGTGACCTGCGCATCCTGCTGACCATCACCATGCCGCTGTCGCGCGCGGTGCTGGCCGTCATCTCGCTGTTCTACGCGGTCGGCTACTGGAGCGCCTGGTTCAACGCCTCCATCTACCTCACCGACCAGGCGATGATGCCGCTGCAGAACGTGCTCATCCAACTGGTCCAGAAGAACACCGAGGCGCCGACCGGCCTCCAGCAGGCGGTCCGGACCGGTCAACTCTCTTCGCTGGGGCTGCAGATGGCCGTCATGGTCCTGGCCCTGATCCCCGTCGCGGTCGCCTCGCCCTTCGTCCAGCGGCACTTCAAGAAGGGCATGCTCACCGGAGCCGTCAAGGGCTGAAGCCCTTCGGTCCGGTCCCCGCCGCAGTGCACAGCTCGACTTCCCCCTTCGTGAAGACCGAGGTATGTCATGAGCACGTTTCACCTCAGCAGACGCTCCGTTCCGGCCGGTTCCGCCGGCGCCGCAGTCGTCTCCCTGGCGACGGTTTCGGGGCAGGCCCGGGCCGCCGCTCCCGCTCCCGCTGCCGAGGCAGTCGCGAGGAGCGGCTACCGGTGGCGCAACGCCGTCATGGACGGCACCGGGAGCATCACCGGTGTGCTGTTCCACCGCGGCGTGCAGTACGGGGAGCCCGTCTGATGCCCGGCCTGAGCGACGCGACACGTGGCCGTCTGCTCTTCGGCGGCGACTACAACCCGGAGCAGTGGCCCGAGGAGACGTGGCACGAGGACGTCCGGCTGATGAAGGCGGCCGGGGTCAACTCGGTCACCCTCGGTGTCTTCTCCTGGTCGATGCTGGAACCGAGGCCCGCCGCCCGGGAGTTCGGTCGGCTGGACACCCTGATGGACCTGATGCACGAGAACGGCATCGGCGTCGTCCTCGCCACCCCGACCTCCTCGCCCCCGCCCTGGATGGGCCGGCTGCACCCGGACACCCTGCCCGTCACCGAGGACGGCCGCACCGAGTGGTGGGGTGGCCGGCAGCACTTCTCGCACTCCAGCGCCACCTACCGGCGCTACGCCGCCGCCATCACCGAGGACCTCGCCGCCCGCTACGGCGGCCACCCGGCGCTGACGATGTGGCACATCAACAACGAGTACTGCACCTTCGACTACGGCGACGAGGCCGCGGCCGCCTTCCGCCGCTGGCTGCGCGAGAAGTACGGCACCCTCGACGCCCTCAACGAGACCTGGGGCACCGCCTTCTGGAGCCAGGGCTACGACACCTGGGACGGCGTCCTGCCGCCCCGCCTGCCCCACTACATGCGCAACCCCACCCAGGTGCTGGACTTCCGGCGCTTCACCTCCGACATGCTCCTCGAGTGCTACGCCGCCGAGCGGGACATCGTCCGCCGCCACACCCCGCACCTGCCGGTCACCAGCAACTTCATGCCGCTGTGGGTGGGGCAGGACGCCTGGCGCTGGGCCGAGGAGGAGGACGTGGTCTCCGTCGACATCTACCCGGACCCGCGCGACCCGCTGGGCGCCCAGAGCGGCGCCCTCGTCCAGGACATGACGCGCTCCCAGGCGCGCGGGCCGTGGATGCTCATGGAGCAGGCCGCCGGGCCCGTCAACTGGCGGGGCGTGAACCACCCCAAGCCCCGCGGACTGGGCCGGCTCTGGTCCCTGCAGGCCGTGGCCCGGGGCGCCGACGCCGTCTGCTACTTCCAGTGGCGCCAATCCCGGCAGGGCGCGGAGAAGTTCCACTCCGGCATGGTCAGCCATGCCGGGGAGGAGGGCCGGACCTACCAAGAAGTCAAGCAGCTCGGCGCGGAGCTCCGGCGAATCGCCTCCGAGGTGACGGGGCGCAGCATCACCGCGGACATCGCGGTCCTGCACGACTGGAACGCCTGGTGGGCCGGCGCCCAGGACGGCCGCCCGTCCGACCAGGTGGACTACCCGGACATCCTGCGCGCCTGGCACCGAGCTCTCTGGCAGGCGCACCTCACCACCGACTTCGCACACCCCGAGCACGACCTGACGCCGTACGCCGTGGTCGTCGTGCCGCAGCTGTACGCGCTCACCGACGCGGCGATCGACCATCTCCTCGCCCATGTCCGCGGGGGCGGCACCCTCGTCTGCGGCTTCCAGACCGGCGTCGCCGACCAGGACGACCGGGTCCGCGCCGGCGGTATGGATCCCCGGCTGCGCCGGCTGTTCGGCATCCGCACCGTGCACGAGTGGTGGCCGCTGGACGCGGGGGAGACCGTTACCTGCGAGGGCTTCAGCGCGTCCTTGTGGTCCGAGGAGCTGGAGGCCGACGGCACCGCCGAGGAGACCGTGCCGTACGAAGGGGGTGAGCTCGACGGACTGCCCGCCGTCCTGCGCAAGGGCCGGGCCTGGTACGTCTCCACGCTCCCGGAGCCGGAAGCGCTGCGCGACCTGCTGGCCCGGATCGCCTCCGACGCGGGCGTCCGGCCGGTGCT
Source organism: Streptomyces sp. NPDC060049 (assembly GCF_042736715.1). Taxonomy (NCBI): domain Bacteria; kingdom Bacillati; phylum Actinomycetota; class Actinomycetes; order Kitasatosporales; family Streptomycetaceae; genus Streptomyces; species Streptomyces sp. NPDC060049. Next base: position 319,056 of record NZ_JBHWVV010000005.1, on the reverse strand, counting down.
CGACGACCTCCCCGAGCAGGTCGAGGCCGTCCGCCGCGGCGAGGCGCTGTTCGTGCTCAACCACGGCCGCGAGCCGGTGACCGTCGAGGTGCCCGGCACCCACCACGACCTCCTGACGGGGACGGCCGTCACCGACCGGTTGACCCTCGGCCGCTACGGAGTGGCGGCGCTCCGGCCATGACCGCGATCGACGGCCCCGTCCACGGCACCTGGGAGCCGTGTCCGGCCGCCCGCTGGGAGGACGGCTTCCTGAGCGGCAACGGCCACCACGGCGCCCTCGTGTTCGGCGATCCGGACGCAGAGCGGGTCGTCGTCACGCATCACACGCTCGTCCGACCGAACGGGCACGGCGCGCACCGACGGCCGCCTCGGCTGGCCGCCGATCTCCCCGCGCTCCAGGACCGCCTCCTGGCAGGCGACCGTACCGCAGGGGAGGGTTTCACCGACGGCCGTCCGCACCAGTGGGCGCAGCCCTTCCATCCCGCCTTCCAGGTCCGCCTGGCCCGGCCCGCCGGCGAGGGTGGCGGCTACCGCCGCGACATCGACTTCACGACGGGCGTCGTACGGGCGGTGTCGGCTGGCTGGAGCAGCCGGGTCTTCGTCTCCCGCGCCGACGACGTGATCGTCCAGCAGGTGACGGAGCCGGGCCTCACCCTCGACGTCTCCCTCGACCACCGGCTCCCCGGCGCCCCCGCCGGACTCGGCGTCGGCCACGGCGCGGTCCTGGCCCCCGAGGGCGCCCTGCTGAGCCTGCGCGCCCGCTACCCGCAGGGCGACCGCGCCTTCACCGGCGTCACGCTCGTCGTCGTCACCGGAGGCACGACGACCCTCGCCCCGCCGTACGCGCGCGTCGAGGGAGCCCGGTCCGTGCTGCTGCTCACGCGCGTCCGGCGGCACACCGGCGAACTGGACGTGACCGCGGCAGACCGCGCTCTGCGCGACCTCCCCGCGGACTACAACGAGCTCCTCGGCCGCCACGCCTCCCTCCACCGCCGCGCCTACGAGCGCGTCACCCTCGACCTCGCCGCCGACCCGGCCGAACGGGCCCTGCCGGGCTCGGAACTGCTGAGGCGCCCGCGTGACCCCGCTCTGCTCGAACGACTGTTCGCGGCCGGCCGCTACCACCTGCTGTCCTCCAGCGGCCTCTTCCCGCCCCGCCTGACCGGCCTGTGGACCGGCGACTGGAACACGGCCTGGTCGGGAGCGTTCACCAACGACGCCAACCTCAACCTCCAGACCGCCTCCGCCGCGGCGGCCGATCTGCCCGAGGTCACCGAGGCCCACGCCGCCCTGATCCAAAGCCAGCTGCCCGACTGGCGCGACAACGCCCGCGCGGTCTTCGGCACCCGTGGCGTGGTCGCCCCCGCCCACACGGACGGTGAGTCCGGCCACTCGTACCACTTCAGCCGCGAGTACCCCCTGCACCTGTGGACCGCGGGCGCCGACTGGCTGCTGGGGCCCCTCGTCCACCACGACGAGACGTACGGCGCCCGCGACCCGCGCACCGCCGCGGCCCTCGCCGAAGTCGCCCTGTTCTACGAGGACTTCCTCACCCGAACCGACGGCAAAGGCCGGTTCGTCGTCGTCCCCTCCTACTCGCCCGAGAACCGTCCCGCAGGAGCGAGCTGGGTGACGATCAACGCCGCCATGGACCTCTCGGCGGCCCGGCACGCCCTGCGCACCGCGGCCGACTACCACCCCGACACCCCGGACGCCGACCGCTGGCGCGCCCTCGCCGACCGGGTCCCGCCGCACCGGATCAACGAGGACGGAGCCCTGGCCGAATGGGCGTGGCCGGGTCTGGCGGACTCCTACGACCACCGCCACCTCAGCCACCTCTACGGTGTCTGGCCGCTCGAGGAGATCACCCCCTACGACACCCCCGAATTGGCGGCCGCGGCCCACCGCGCCCTCGAACTGCGCGGCGCCGAGAACGACTCCGCGCACGGCCATCTCCACCACGCGCTCATCGCGGCCCGGCTCCGGGACGGCGAGCGCGTCGCCTACGCCCTCGGCCAGGTCCTGGACGGCGACTTCTTCCACGCCTCCCTGATGAGCGCGCACTACCCGAACCGCGGCGTCTACAACGCGGACGCCGCGCACACCCTGCCCGCCGTGCTGATCGAGGGGCTCCTCCAGTCCACTCCCCGCCGGCTGGTCCTCCTGCCGGCGTTGCCGCCGTCCCTCCCGGCGGGCCGACTCACGGGCGTCCGCACGCGGTTCGGCGCCGGGGTCGAACTGACCTGGGAGCCCGGCAGGGCGAAGGCGGTTCTGAAGCCGACCCGCACGGTCCGTATCGAAGTCGAGACTTCTTCCGGTGACGCGCACCCGATCGATCTCGTAGCCGGAGAGGACCACGTCCTGCGCCAGGGGCCGTGGTAGCCCCCCACCGCAATTCCCCCCACCCATGGAAGGAACACCGTGGTCACCAGCACGATGCACAAGATCACCACGGCGGTGTTGGCGCCGGCGATGGCTCTCGGTGCCACCGTCGGCCTGGCCTCCGCCCCCGCTTCGGCGGCGGTCTGGAACTCCTGCGACCAGTGGGGCAACACCAGCCTGGACGGTTACAAGCTCTACAACAACATCTGGGGCTCCGGTTCCGGCAGCCAGTGCTTCTGGACCGACTCCGGTACCGGTTGGGGTGTCTGGGCCGACCATCCCAACACCGGCGGCATCAAGTCGTATCCCAACTCAACGAAAACACCAACGGGTCGAACCAGGTGCTCTCCTTCCTGCGGACGACCGACTCCAACTCCGGCACCGTGGACGTCAAGCCCGAACTTCACCACCAACCACCTGTCCGTCAACGCAGGCTGACCTGACATCAGGGCCGAGGCCGGCCTGCGCCTCACCCGGGCGCGGACCGGCCTCGGCCCGCAGTGCGTACGGGTTCTCCACGGGACGCCGGAAGAAGAGCTGTCGGGTCAGGAGGCGGCGGAGGGTGCCGGCCCCGTACTCTCCCGTACCGTCAACTCCGGTGCGATCAGCACGACTTCATCGGTTCCGCGGCCGTCGAGCTTGGCGACCAGGCGCTCCACGGCCTGCCGGCCCATCTCCTGCGCGGGGATGGAGACCGACGTCAGCCGCACCGAGGCCTGGACGGCCACCTGGTCCGGGCAGATCGCGACCACCGACACGTCCTCGGGCACGGCGCGGCCCTGCCGACGCAGCAGGGCGAGTAGCGGTTCGACCGCCTGCTCGTTCTGTACGACGAACCCGGAGGTATCCGGGCGCTCGTCGAGGATGCGGGCGAGGGTGACGGCCATGGCGTCGTAGCCGCCCCCGCACGGCCGGTGCAGCATCCTGATGCCCAACTCCCGTGCCCGGGAGCGGAGTCCGTCGAGGGTGCGCTCGGCGAAGCCGGTGTGCCGTTCGTAGACCGCGGGGGCCTCGCCGACGACGGCGATGTCACGGTGGCCGAGCGTCGCCAGGTGCTCGACGCACAGCGCACCGGTGGCCTCGAAGTCGAGGTCGACGCAGGTCAGCCCTGAGGTGTCGGCGGGCAGTCCGATCAGCACGGACGGCAGGTCGGTGCCGCGCAGCAGCGGTAGTCGCTCGTCGTCGAGTTCGACGTCCATCAGGATCATCGCGTCGGCGAGCCCGCTGCCGGTGACGCGGCGGACGGCGTCGGGACCCTCCTCGCCGGTCAGTAGCAGTACGTCGTACCCGTGCGTCCGGGCCGTCGTGGCGACCGCGATGGCGATCTCCATCATCACCGGCACGTACATGTCGGTGCGCAGCGGAACCATGAGCGCGATGATGTTCGACCTGCTGCTGGCCAGGGCCCGCGCGCCCGCGTTCGGGTGGTATCCCAGCTCGCGGATGCTCTGCTCGACCCGCAGTCGGGTGGTCGCGGAGATGGACCGCTTGCCGCTGAGGACGTAGCTCACCGTGCTCGCCGACACTCCGGCGTGCCGGGCGACCTCGACGAGGGTTGCCATCCAGCTCTCCCAGATTTGTGAAACGCTTCGACAGTCCGCGCGCTCTCGTGTGCGTCGCGCGATGCAAGGCGACCCTAGCGGCAGCCTGGACGCATGTCCAACTCTTCGTCGAAGCGCTTCGACGAACCTCCAGGGGTGCCCTGGCCGCCCCGGGGGAGCGGGCGGCCAGGGCGAGGGCGCGGCGCGTCAGGAGGCGGTGCCGGTGACCGAGCTTCCGGACTTGGTGACGTGGTAGGTCACGGTGGCGCCGCTGTAGAAGTGGAAGATCAGCGTCGCCGGTTCCCCGTCGCGGAGCGCGTTGAGGAACTCGGGGGTCAGGATGATCGTGCCGTTCGGGTAGTCCGGCGAGAAGGCCCGGTTGAACTCCTGGTACGGGGTCCAGTCGGTCGGGCCGGCGTTGGTGCCGTCGGCGTACGTGGCGTGCGTGGTCGCCAGGTCGTTGCCCCGGTACTGGGTGGGAACGGTGAACGAGTCGGTGGTGCCGACGGCGTCCGACGCCGTCGGAACGTCGTTGGTGACGATGTCGATGTTCCAGGGCAGCCCGCTGGTGAACCGGGCCTGGAGCGTCGCGTTGACGCCGTAGGCGCGGTTGCCGACCAGGCGGGTCAGCGCCCTGGCCGTGAAGGTCAGCTGGTTGCCGGAGACGGTGTAGTCCCGTCCCGCCATCAGCCTGGTGTCGCCCTGCCACACACCGCGGAAGTAGGTGCCGTTGAGGTTCAGGGAGAGCGACTTGGCCGTGACCGGGTTGGACTTCGGCACGAAGACCCTGTCGAACGAGGCCGTGCCCGAACGGGTGGTCCAGCTCGACTTGATCGCGGCGAACAGGACCGGGTCACGCCACTGCAGGGTTTCTCGGTTCAGGTAGGCGAACGGGTCCCAGAGGGCGGTGGTGATGCCGTACTTGCGCGCCCCGTAGCCCACGTGCTCGAAATACTTCAGCGCCTCGCCCCGCTCGACGCGGGAGGGGTGGAAGTGGTTCGGGTAATCGAGCAGACCGTACTCGCCGAGATAGAGCGGGATGCCCTTGGCGACGAAGGTGCGGTGCATGTTGGCGAAGGAGTCCTCCAGGTGCTTCTGCGCGACGGCGTCGTACAGGGTGCCGCCCGCGACGTTCACGCTGAACGGGTACCAGCTGTAGAAGTGCACCTGCGCAATGAGCTGACGGTCCTTCAGCGCGAGGATCGTGGCGTACAGGTTGTCCAGGTGGACCTGGTCGCCACTGCCGCCCGGCGTGGTCAGCGACAGCATGCGGCTCGCGTTCGCGCCGCCCGAAGCGCGGACCACGGAGTGGAACGAGGTCTGCAACTCCTTCAGGTAGGAGACCTTCTGCGCGTCCGTGGCGTTGGCGAAGCTCGGCTCGTTGATGCCCTCGAAGATCAGGGTGCGCGGCGCGTCACGGAAGGTCGTGGAGATCTGGGACCAGGTGGAGTTGAACCGGGCCATCACGTTGTCGTGGTCGCTCGTGATCTTCTCGACCCACATCCACGAGTCGTGGTGGACGTTGAGCACCACGTACAGGCCGTCGGCCAACGCCCAGTCGACGAGCTGCTCGACCCGGGCCATGTAGGCGGCGTCGATGGTGTACGGCGCGGTGGTGGACTGGTGGTCGGTCCAGGTCACCGGGATGCGGACGCTGCGGAACCCCTGCGCGGCGATGGTGTCGAACGTCGCCTTGGTGGTCTGTCCGTTGCCCCAGGACGACTCGTTCGGGAAGGCGTCCAGGGTGTTGCCCAGGTTCCAGCTGGGCTGCATCTGTGCGACGGCGTCCACGGGGTTGTCCGGAACCCGGACCACCGGCCGCGACGGCTTCCGGTGGGCGTCGGGCGCGGCCAGCGCGGTACCGCCGGTCAGCCCCAACATGACGACCAGCGTCAGCAGCAGGACGGCCAGGCGGCCCGGGCCCCGGCTCCGGTGCTGCGCGGGGTGCCGTATGTCCTTCATGTCATGCCTTTCGGTCGGTCCCACAGAGGGAAGAGGGGGCATGGTTCAGCCGTCGAGGGGCTCGTAGTCGAACCAGTCGAAGTGGACGGTGCCTTCCGCGGCGTACATGCCGATGACGCGGCCGGTGAAGCCGCCGGCGACCTCGGTCGACAGGTAGCGGCCGTCGAGGGTCGCGAGCTCGGCGAACGTGCCGTCGGGCTGCTCGACGCCGAAGGAGACGATGTCGGGTCCGGTGCACGGTCCGTGCGGAGACGGCTGCGTGATCGTGACGGCGAGGACCACCGGCCCGGCGTCCACGGACCGTGCGGCCACGACCGTGCACAGGGAGCCGACGCGCGCGATGACCCGTAGCTCCGCGCCGGACACCTCGATCGCGTAGTGGTGCTGCTCGTCGAGCCGGACGGCGAGGCCGCCGCGCCCTTCCGAGGGGTCGGTCAGGGTCCGTGCGCGGCACGCGAGGTGCTGCTGGCGTCGGCCGGTGAACACCGCGTCGGGTTCGTCCAGGGAGCGGCCCCGCGCGCGGAGGGTCAGCCAGCCGGGGCGCTCCTTCGTGGTGCAGTGTTCGGCGGGCCGGTCGCGCAGGGAGATCCAGGACGGTCGCAGCTCGGCGAGGTCGAAGTCGTCCCGCTGCTCCTCGACGGGGCCGGGGGAGAGCGGCCACGGGAGCTCGGGCAGGTCCAGGGCGACCTCGCCGACGACCGGCCAGTCGTCCACCCACGTCACGGGGGTCAGGAAGGTCTCCCGGCCGAGCACGTGCCAGCCGGGAGTGCCGCCGCCCGGTCGGACGCCGAGCAGGACCATCCACCAGGAGCCGTCGGGGCCTTGGACCAGATCGGCGTGCCCGGTGTTCTGGACGGGGCGGTCGGTGCCGCGGTGGGTGAGGACCGGGTTGGCCGGGCACGGCTCGAACGGGCCGGCAGGCGTACGACCGCGGGCGACAGACACTGCGTGGCCGCGTTCGGTGCCGCCCTCGGCGATGAGTAGGTACCAGTAGTCGCCGATCCGGTACAGGTGCGGCGCCTCCGGGGCCTTGGCGCCGGGCCCGCCGGACCAGACCCTGTGCGGTGTTCCGTACGTCCGCCCGGTGGAGGGGTCGATACGGACCTGCGAGCCCCCGGCGGCCGTGCACCGGCAAGTGCCGTCCTCGTCCCAGACCAGGTCGGGATCGATGCCGGGGACACCCGGCGCCCAGATGGGGTCCGACCACGGTCCGGCGGGGTCGGTGGCCGTGACGATCAGATTGCCGCCGCCCTCGCTGCAGTTGGTGACGATCAGCCAGAAGCGGCCGTCGTGGTGGCGCAGGGTGGGGGCGTAGATCCCGCCGGAGGACCATGCGTCCGACAGACGCAGCTGCTCCGGCCGGTCCAGGGCGTTGCCGATCTGAGTCCAGTGCACCAGGTCGCGGCTGTGGAAGAGGGGTACACCGGGGAAGTACTCGAAGCTGGAGCAGGCCAGGTAGTAGTCGTTGCCGACACGGCAGACGCTGGGGTCGGGGTGGAAGCCGGGGATCACGGGGTTGGCGGAGCGTCCGTCCGGCCGGCGCAGCGGGGGCACCCGATGGGTCCTCTCGTCGATTCGTGATGCGGGCGCGGGGTGGTTCAGGCCAGTCCCCGTCGCGGGTCGCGCGGTGGCTCCGGTGGCGCAGACGCCCGCCGAGATCGGTCCCGATCAGGCGGTCGCCGGACCAGCCACAGGCGCGGGCTGCCGTCGGCATCGAGGGCGATCTCGAGGTGAAGGGTCTCGTGCCCCCAGGGGAAGGGGCCCTTGTTCCTTGGTCATGGTGGCCCCCATGGAGGTCAGTGCCCGCGCAGAACCGCGCAACCGCCGGGCGGCAGTTCGTGCGCGAGGGCATCGGTGAGCAGGTCGTGGGCAGGTTCCGGCAAGGGCACGGCCTCGGCGGTGTGGTTGAGCATGACCTGCCAGCGGCGGCCGTCGGGTGCGTGCCGGGTGACGGCTTCTACACCGGCCGGCAGGCCCGGCACGTCCGGTTCGACACCGGCGTCCGGCAGCAGCCGGCGAATCAGCGCGGCGTAGTCGGCGTCGTCCAGGCGGGTGGAGAGGTACCAGCCCTGTCCGCTCCCGGAGCGGTGCCGGGTGAGGGCGGGGCTGCCCGTGAGCATGCCGTGGGTGTAGGTGGCGAGAGTCTGCGCGCCCTCGGTGCGAAGGGACTCGCTCCAGACCGTGCCGTGCGATCCGTCCGAGAGGGTGATGCGTTCGCCTGTCCGCAGCGGCCGGTGCTCCTCGACGCGGATGCCCAGCGCCTCGCGCAGCGGGCCCGCGGGATAGCCGCCCAGCCGGGCGTGCATGCGGTCGTCTACGAATCCGCTCGCGTGCTGGACGAGGAGCGTGCCGCCGTCCTCGACGTAGCGGCGCAGGTTCTCGGCGCCTTTGTCGGACAGCAGGAACAAGGACGGGGCGATGACCAGCCGGTAGCCGCTCAACTCGTGCTCCGGGTGGGCGAAGTCGGCCGTCACGCCCGCGTCCCACAGCGCCCGGTGCGCCGCGGCGAGCGGCGCGTGGTAGTCCAGCCGGGCGGAGGGCAGGCCGTCCACCTCCAGCGCCCACATGGCGTCCGGGTCGTCGAGTACGGCGACCGGCGCGGTGACAGTGGATCCCGCCAGCTCGCCGAGCCGGGCGACCGCCTCACCGGTCCGCGTGACCTCGCGGAAGATACGGCTGTCGGAACCCGCGTGCGGCAGCATCGCCGAGTGCCAGGTCTCGGCACCGGCCCGGGACTGGCGCCACTGGAAGAAGAGGGCCCCCTCCGAACCGCGCGCGATGTGGCCGAGGCTGTGGCGCAGGATCTCGCCGGGCTCCTTGCCTAGCACCTGGTCGCCGTCGTAGAGGGTGCTGGTTCCCTGTTCCATCAGCAGCCACGGGCGGCCGCCGGCCAGGGAGCGGGAGCGGTCGGCGCAGAAGGCGACGTGGGCGGAGGAGTCAAGGCCCGGTTCGGACGGATACTGGTCGGAGGTGACGACGTCGAGTTCACGTGCGAAGGCCCACAGGTCGAGCCTCAGGTAGTAGGGCAGCATCAGGTTCGTCGTCACCGGGCGGTCGCTGTGCGCGCGGATCGCGTCGCGCTGTTCGCAGTACGCGGCGATGATCTCGTCGCCCCAGAAGCGGTGGAAGTCCACCGTCTGGCCGGGGTTCTTGTGGTACTGCGTCGTGCGCGGCGGCAGCACCTGCTCCCAGGAGGTGTAGCGCTGACTCCAAAAAGCCGTTCCCCAGGCCTCGTTGAGGGCATCCAGTGAACCGTGGCGCGCACGCAGCCACACCCGGAACGCGGCGGCCGCGTGGTCGCACCAGCAGAGCGTGCCGTACTCGTTGTGCACGTGCCAGAGGGCGAGGGCGGGGTGGTCGCCGTACCGCTCGGCGAGCGCGGAGGCGATCCTGCGGGCCGCGCTGCGGTAGGCGGGGGAGGCGAGGCAGTACGTGTCGCGGCTGCCGTGGACGAGGCGGGTGCCGTCGGCCCGGACCGCCAGCGCATCGGGGTGCGCCAGTGTGAGCCAGGGTGGCGGTGAAGCGGTCGGGGTGGCCAGGTCGACGGCCACGCCGTTCGCGTGCAGGCGGTCGATGTGGGCGTCGAGCCAGGTGAAGTCGTAGCGTCCCTCATCCGGTTCGAGCAGGGCCCACGAGAAGACGCCCACCGTGGCCAGGTTGACCCTGGCCCGGCGCATGAGCTCGTCGTCCTCCTTCCAGACCGGCTCGTCCCACTGCTCGGGGTTGTAGTCCCCGCCGAAGGCCAGGCCACCCAGGCGGTCGGTGATGCTGCGAGTCGTCATGACGGTTCCTCGGGTAGGAAGAGTCGAGTCGTGCCCTGACGAAGCGTCAGAGCTGCTGGAAGCAGCGCTCGGCGACGGCCTTCCCTGACGCAGGTGTGTCGAAGCGCTTCACTTCAGGTGACAAAAAGTAACGGACAAGTTTCGTATCAAACAAGGGCCTCTGCCGCACGTGGGGCTACCGCTGGCCTGTTGGTCAAGCCATCAGGGCTGGTGGAGACGTCGAAGCGCTTCGACAGAGATCTTCAGATCCAGCTTCCCGCTCGGCTTCCGAGGGGCGCGCCGCGGGCTCGGCGCCCCTTCCGCCACTGACCGGCCTTCCTCTGCGCCCCAGACCGGCCGGGACGCAGGGCGTCGGCGGTCGGCCTGGGAACGGGGTCATCCGGCGGTCAAGGTGGTCCACATCTGGTGGGAGCCGCAGTGACAGTCCCGCAAGTGGAGCTGCGTGCCGTCGGTCGTGGAGAAGCCCGGGTCGTCGAGGCAGCAGCCGGAGGCGGGGTTGCGGTAGCCGCCGTAGTAGGGCTGCCAGACCTGGTTGGCGCCGCCGTGGCAGGCCCACATCTGCACTTTGGTGCCGTTGGGGGGTGCCCCGCCGGCGGGCGTCGAGGCACTTCCCCATGGAGCGCAGGGTGCCGTCGGTGTAGGCGGACCAGAGCTGGCTGGCGCCGCCGCTGAGCGCGAGCACATCCTGCTCGGCCCCGGCCGCTTCGACCGGACCACCGGAGCCCTGGTCGGCACCGGCGAACTCCCCCTGCGCGGACCACGGCTGAACCTCTGGCGCGCCCCTACCGACAACGACCGGGCTGGTCCCAGCGCGACGCCGCCTACTGGAAGGACCGCGGACCGGACCGCCTGCGGACCCGCACCGTCTCCGTCACCCCTGACGCACATGGCATGGCCGTCGTCGTCCGCAGCGCCGCCGCCGCGGGCAGCTGCGGCTACCTCACCACCTACCGCTGGGACAGCGAAGGCGACAGCCTGCGCCTGCGGGGTGCGTGCCGAACCCGTCGGCCACTGGCCCGAGCGAGGCGACGACTTCCACGACACCATGGTGGACCCGGTACTCCCGCCGGAGGAATACCAGGAGCTGGTCCGCAGGGACAGGTCCCGCGCATTGGTCCGCATCGGACTGGACTGGGAGGTTCCCGCCGACTGGTCCCGGGTGGAGTGGTTCGGCACGGGACCGGGCGAGGCCTACCCCGACTCGCGCCAGGCAGTGCGCGTCGGACGTTTCCACGCGACCGTGGAGGAGCTGCAGACGCACTACGTGCGCCCCCAGGAGAACGGAAACCGCGCGGACCTCCGCTGGGTGACCTGTACCGACGGAGCCGGGAACGGACTGCGCGTCGTGGGCGAAGAGCCGTTCCGTTTCGCCGCGCGCCGCTGGACCGACCAGCAGCTCGACGCCGCAGGCACGACGGCGATCTCGTCCCGGGCCCGGTGATCCACCTTCACACCGACCGTGCCGTCCAGGGCGTCGGCACCGCCGCTGTGGGACGCGGTGTCCTGCCTCCGTACCGGCTCGAACTCGCGTCGGCGGACTCCGCGTTCATCCTGACTTCCCCTGCAACAGAGCTGAGACCGTCGAGCGGCCCGCCGCACCAGAGTTCGTGGTGCGGCGGGCCGCTCCGGTCACCACCGGTTCACAGTCCCAGTGCCAGCCGGTGGTAGGCCTGGTTCCAGCGGAGATCGCGCCGGAACTGCTTCGGGGTGGTGGTCTCGTCGATGAGGGCAAGTTCCAGGCGGAGCATTTCCGCCAGGTCGTCGAGGTGGTCGGAGGTGAGGGCGGTGCTGAGGACGGTGTGGTGCGGTCCTCCGGCCGTCAGCCAGGATTCGGTGGAGGTCCGCAGGTCGGGGTGGGGCCGCCAGACCGCGCGGGCGACGGGCAGGGCGGGCAGCGGGTGAGGGGGTGCCACCACGTCGATGTCGTTCGCGATCAGACGGAAGCGGTCACCGAGGTCGGCGAGCCCGACCACCACGGCCGGCCCGGGGGCCGCGTCGAACACCAGGCGCACCGGGTCTTCCCGCCCGCCGATGCCGAGGGGATGGATCTCGCAGCTGGGCCGGGCGGCCGCGATGCTGGGGCAGACTTCCAGCATGTGCGCGCCCAGGATGAGCTCGTTGCCGGGTGTCAGGTCGTAGGTGTAGTCCTCCATGAAGGAGGTGCCGCCCAGGAGGCCGGCGGCGGCCGCTTTGAGGGCGCGCAGCAGGACGGCGGTCTTCCAGTCGCCCTCTCCTCCGAAGCCGTACCCCTGGGCCATGAGCCGCTGGACCGCGAGGCCGGGCAGCTGGCGCAGTCCGCCCAAGTCCTCGAAGTTGGTGGTGAAGGCCCCGAAGCCACCGTTCTCGAGGAAGGCGCACAGGCCGGCCTCGATGCGGGCCGCATAACGCAGCGAGTCGTGCCGTTCGCCACCCGGTCGAAGTTCCGGCGCCAGGTCGTACAGGTCCTCGTACTCCTTGACGAGGGAAACCACCTCCGTCTCGTCGGCACTGTCGACGACCTCCACCAGGTCGTTGACGCCGTAGGTGTTGACGGAGACGCCGAAGCGCAGCTGGGCCTCGACCTTGTCGCCCTCGGTGACGGCCACGTCGCGCATGTTGTCCCCGAAGCGGGCGACCTTGAGGGTGGCCAGTTCGGATCGTGCGGCGGCCGCCCGCGCCCAGATCGCGACGCGTGCGGTCGTGACCGGATCGGTGACGTGGCCGGCCACGGTCTTGCGGGGTACGCCGAGACGGGCCTGGATGTGCCCGAACTCGCGGTCTCCGTGGGCTGCTTGGTTGAGGTTCATGAAGTCCATGTCGATGGTGGCCCAGGGCAAGGCCACGTTCGACTGGGTGTGGAGGTGCAGCAACGGTTTGCGCAGCGCGTCCAGTCCGGCGATCCACATCTTGGCCGGCGAGAAGGTGTGCATCCAGGCGATGAGCCCGATGCACCGGTCGTCGGCGTTCGCGTCGAGGCATATCCGGCGGATGGCGTCGGCGTCGGTCAGTACCGGCTTCCACGCCACGCGCGCGGGAATGCCGGAGGCGTCGGCCAGCGCGGCGGCGATCTGCCGCGACTGGTCGGCGACCTGCTTCAGCGTCTCCTCCCCGTACAGGCCTTGGCTGCCGGTGAGGAACCAGATTTCCTGGGCGGGGGATGTTCGGCTGGGCACATGGACTCCTGAAGGTGACGTCCCGCAACGGTGCTGAGGGCGGCGGGCGGGTGGGGAAGTGGTGACGAGGAGCGGGGCGGGTTCAGCCCGCGGTGCGGGTCGTGTCGCGGATGCTCCTCAGGCGGTGCAGCAGGCCGCCGGTGCCGAAGTGGTCGTGCAGGAGCCGGTACTCCGCGAAGAGGGCGTCGTAGGCGTCGGCCCGGGAGGCGTTGGGCGTGTACACGGCTGGTAGTCGGCGGCCCATGGCGGCGGTGGCCGTTCGCACGTCGGTGTGCGCGCCGGCGGCTACGGCGGCGTGGATGGCCGACCCGAGGGCGGGGCCCTGGTCGGACGCGGCCAGGGAGACGGGGCGTCGCAGAACATCGGAGTAGATCTGCATCAGCAGTTCGTTCTTGGCCAGTCCGCCGGCGACGATGAACTCGTGCACCGGTACGCCACCCGCCTCCAGGGCCTCCACGATGACGCGGGTGCCGAACGCGGTGGCTTCGAGCAGCGCGCGGTAGACGTCCTCGGGGCGGGTCGCGAGGGTGAGACCCACGATGACTCCGGAGAGGTGGTGGTCGACGAGGACCGATCGGTTGCCGTTCAGCCAGTCGAGGGCGACCAGTCCGTGGCCGCCGACCGGCTGGCCGGCGGCTTTCCGGGTCAGCAGGGTGTGCAGGTCCTCGCCGCGGCCGGCGGCCTCGGCGAGGTAGTCCGACGGAACGCCTTGGTCCAGTACCCAGGCGAAGATGTCGCCGACCGCGCTCTGGCCGGCCTCGTAGCCGTAGGTTCCCTCGACGATCCCACCGTTGACGACACCGCAGATGCCGGGGACATCGGCGAGGTCGGGGGCGTTCACGACGTGGCAGGTGGAGGTGCCCATGATGGCGAGCAGTCGACCGTCCTCGACGGCCTGGGCCGCCGCCGCGGTGACATGGGCGTCGACGTTGCCCGCGGCCACGGCGATGCCGGGGAGAAGCCCTGTCCAAGCTGCTGCCTCGGTACTGAGCGAGCCCACTCGTGAGCCCAGCGCCGCGAGCGGGAATTCGAGGCGGGTGCGTGCGAAGTCGGCGAACCGGGGGTTCAGCGCGGCCAGGTACTCCTCACTCGGGTAGGCGCCGTCCTGGTGGATGCCCTTGTATCCGGCGGTGCAGGCGTTGCGGGACTCGGTTCCGGTGAGCTGCCACACGATCCAGTCGGCGGCCTCGATCCACCGCGCGCAGGTTTCGTAGACGAGCGGATCCTCCTCCAGGACCTGGAGGGCCTTCGCGAACTGCCACTCGGCGGAGATCCGGCCGCCGTAGCGGGCGATCCACTTCTCCCCGCGGGCGTGGGCGAGTTCGTTGATGCGGTCGGCATGAGACTGCGCGGCGTGGTGCTTCCACAGCTTGGGCCACGCGTGCGGCCGTCCGGCGAGCTCCGTCTCGGCGAGGGGAGTCCCGTCGGCCAGCGTGGGAAGGACGGTGCACGCGGTGAAGTCGGTGGCGATGCCGATCACCGCGGCAGGGTCGACCCCGGCCGCCGCCAAGGCCTCCGGGACGGCGTGACGCAGTACGTCCCGCCAGTCCTGGGGGTGTTGCAGGGCCCAGTCCGGAGGCAGTGGCGCACCGCCGTGCGGCAGGTGCCGGTCGATGACGCCGTGCCGGTAGGCGTGGACCGCCGCGGCCAGCTCTTGACCGTCGCGAACCCGCACCACCACGGCGCGGCCCGACAGCGTGCCGAAGTCGACGCCGACCGTGTACTGCTCCGATTCCTCGGAATACGGGGTGGGCGCGAAGGGAGGGGGTGACGTCAACAGCGTGCCTTTCGAAGGAGCCGTGGGGCGGCAGGCGGCCGGGCATGCGGAGAGGCCGCCCAAAACCCTGGCGGTCGGCCGGGTGGTCCCCCGCAGTGTGAGCGTTAACAATGTCGATAGGCAAGGGGTCTGGGCAGGTCGTGTGCGAGCTCCCGCGGCGCAGCTGTCGCCGATAGGTCGGGCGTTCGATGTGATCTGCCGTCGAAGCGGAGCGGGTTGGGGCTTAGGTCGTCTCTTTCGCCTCTCGTCGGCCGGGCCCGCGGTGTCCGGTGCCGTGCATGGCAAGGCGGAGGGGCGTGCCGCGTACTGGACGTACTCGTGCCGCGTACTGGACGTACTGGGGCGCCCCGACAGCGCGGCCCGGCCCGGTACCAGGCGTCGCGGGCCCGGCAAGATCCGAAAGCGACGGCCTGAACCGGGGTGGCGGGCCCCGTCGACGGCATCACCGAAAGACGGAGGCCACCTCGCTGTCGCACCCGAGCCGGTAACGGACAGGTAACGCGCGCAAGGGGGTTGAGAACCTGGCTTGTTAACGCTCACAATACGGCAGCACCCCTCCCGAGGGTGGTCCCTCTCCTGCCGACCCGACCCGACCCGACCCGACCCGACCCCGACCCGACCCGACCCGACCCGACCCCTGACCCCCACGCCGACCCCGCCTCCGACGCCGGCCGCCCCGGCCGTCGTGCAGCGCGGCACTCCCGGGGCTCCTCCTGCGCAAAGCCCCGGCCCCGGCCGCGCGGCGCCTCTTCGGTACACCCTGAAAGGACACTCGACATGGCTCGCAGAGCAGCTCTCGTCCTCACCGCCGCCCTTCTCGCCTCCTCGGCGTTGACCGCCTGCTCGACCGAGGGCCCCTCCTCCGGCTCCGCCTCCGAAGCCAAGAAGGGCTCCGACGGCACGATCACGCTCGGCTTCGCCCAGGTCGGCGCCGAGAGCGGGTGGCGTACCGCCAACACCAAGTCCGTCCAGGAGGCGGCGAAGAAGGCCGGGATCACCCTCAAGTTCTCCGACGCGCAGCAGAAGCAGGAGAACCAGATCAAGGCGATCCGCAACTTCATCCAGCAGAAGGTCGACGTCATCGCCTTCTCGCCGGTCGTGGAGTCCGGCTGGGACACGGTGCTGAAGGAGGCCAAGGACGCGGGCATCCCGGTCATCCTCACCGACCGCGCCGTGGACACCAAGGACACCTCCCTCTACAAGACCTTCCTGGGTTCTGACTTCGTCAAGGAGGGCAAGTCCGCGGGCGAGTGGCTGACCGCCGCTTACGCGAACGAGCAGGGCCCGGTCAACATCGTCGAGCTCCAGGGCACCACGGGCTCCGCACCCGCCAACGACCGCAAGGCCGGCTTCGCCGACGTCATCCGCGCCGACGGAAAGTTCAAGATCGTTGCCTCGCAGTCGGCCGAGTTCACCCGCGCCAAGGGCAAGGAGGTCATGCAGGCGTTCCTGAAGTCCCAGAAGGACATCGACGTCCTGTACGCCCACAACGACGACATGGCCCTCGGCGCCATCCAGGCCATCGAGGAGTCCGGCAAGAAGCCCGGGACGGACATCAAGGTGATCTCGGTGGACGGGATCAGGGACGCCTTCGTCGCGATGACCGAAGGCAAGATCAACGTCGTGGTGGAGTGCAACCCGCTGCTCGGTGACCAGCTGATGGAGCTGGCCAAGAAGGTCGCGGCAGGGGAGAACGTGCCGCCTCGCATCGAGACCCAGGAGGGTGTCTTCCCGCAGGACAAGGCCGCGGCCGCGCTGCCGTCCCGGAACTACTGACGCAGCAGGTTCCGGTGCGGGGGGAGGCCCGGCCCCGGCGCCTCCTCCACCGTCCGGAGCCCGCTCCACCACCCCATCCATGAGAGGAGGGCGGATGGCATCCCCGTCCATCCCGCGGCCCACGAACGCCGGCGGCCCGCGGCCGGTCCTGGAAGCCCAGGGCATCCGCAAGCAGTTCCCGGGCGTGCTCGCCCTCGACGGAGTCGCCCTGCGGCTCTTCCCCGGTGAGGTGCACGCCCTGATGGGCGAGAACGGCGCCGGGAAGTCCACCTTGATCAAGGTGCTCACCGGTGTCCACCCCGCCGACGGCGGCACCATCCTCGTCGACGGCCGGCCCCACGCGTTCGCAGACCCCCTCCACGCGCAGCAGGCCGGGATCAGCACCGTCTACCAGGAGGTCAACCTCTGCCCGAACATCTCGGTCGCCGAGAACATCCTCATCGGGCGCGAACCGCGCCGGTTCGGTCTCATCCACTGGTCCGCGGTGCGGCAGCGGGCGGCAGAGCTGCTGACGGAACTGGACCTCGACCTGGACGTCACCAGTCTGCTCGACTCGCACTCCCTGGCGGTGCAGCAACTGGTCGCCATCGTCCGGGCGGTGGACGTCTCGGCGAAGGTGCTCGTGCTGGACGAACCCACCTCCAGCCTGGATCGGGAGGAGGTCGCCCAGCTGTTCACCCTGGTGCGGCGCCTGCGGGACCGCGGTGTGGCCATCCTGTTCGTCACGCACTTCCTCGACCAGGTATTCGATCTCTGCGACCGCGTCACCATCCTGCGCAACGGCCGCCTGGAAGGTGAGTACCCCATCGGCGAACTCACTCCGGTGACGCTGGTGCAGCGCATGATCGGCGGAGAACTGGCCACCCTCGACCAGCTGTCCGACCGTGCCCACGAGGAAGCGGCCGAACGGGCGGCCAGTGAGCCGTTCCTCCGGGCGCGACAACTGACCCGCACGGGCTCGATCGAACCGTACGACCTCGACATCCACGCCGGCGAGGTCATCGGACTGGCCGGCCTCCTGGGCTCGGGCCGCACCGAGGTGGCGCGCCTCCTGTTCGGCGCGGACAGCGCGGACGCCGGAGAAGTGAGCATCGAGGGCAAGAAGGTACTCCTGCGCACCCCCCGCCACGCCATCGCCCGGGGCATCGCGTTCTGCTCCGAGAACCGCAAGTCCGAGGGACTGGTGGGGGAGCTCACGGTCCGCGAGAACATCATCCTCGCTCTGCAGGCCGCCCGCGGCTGGACCAGGCCGCTGGCCCGTGCGAAACAGGACGAACTGGCACGGCACTGGATCGAAGCCCTGGACATCCGGCCCGCCGACCCCGAAGCGCAGGTGCGCCACCTCAGCGGCGGCAACCAGCAGAAGGTCCTCCTCGCGCGTTGGCTGCTGACCGCACCCCGGCTCCTGATCCTCGACGAACCCACCCGGGGCATCGACATCGGTGCGAAGGCGGAGATCCAGAAACTCGTGGCCCGCCTGGCGGGCGAAGGCACTGCCGTTCTGTTCATCTCGGCGGAACTCGAAGAGGTCCTGCGCCTGAGCCACCGCATCGCCGTGCTCCGCGACCACCGCATGGTGGCCACCCTCACGAACGACGACACCGTCACGCCCGAACGCATCCTCACGACCATCGCCACCGGAGCGGACTCATGACCACCCAGCCTGCCCAGCCCAAGGTGGTCGGCGGAATCGGGAGACGGCTGGCCGCCCACCGCCTGCTGTGGCCGACGCTCATCCTGATCGCCCTGCTCCTCGGCAACCTCGCGTTCCACCACGACTTCCTCTCCGTCCGCGTACGCGACGGGCACCTTTACGGCAGCCTCATCGACATCCTCCAGTTCGGCGCACCCCTCACCCTGGTGGCGCTCGGCATGACCCTCGTCATCGCCACCCGCGGCATCGACCTCTCGGTGGGTTCCACCGTCGCCATCGGCGGTGCCCTCGCCTGTGGGCACATCTCCACCGCCGCACGTCCCGGCAGCGTCGCCACCATGCTCACGGCCGTCGCTCTCGCGCTCGGCGTCGCACTCGTGCTAGGCCTCGCCAACGGGTTCCTCGTGTCCGGGCTGGGGGTGCAGCCCATCGTGGCCACCTTGATCCTCATGGTCGCGGGCCGCGGCGTCGCCCAGCTGATCACCGACGGCCAGATCATCACGGTGACCAGCGCCCCCTACAAAATGATCGGTGGGGGCTATTGGCTGACCTTCCCGTTCGCCGTCCTCCTGGCAGCGGCCCTCGTCGCGCTCACCGCGTTCATCACCCGTCGCAGCGCACTCGGCATGCTGATCGAGTCCGTAGGCGGAAACCCCGCCGCCAGCCGCCTGGTCGGTATCCGCGCCGGTGGTCTGCTCGCCCTGGTCTACGTCTTCAGCGCGCTGTGCGCCGCCATCGCCGGGCTGATGATCAGTTCCAACGTCTCCAGCGCCGACGGAAACAACGCCGGACTGTGGATCGAACTCGACGCGATCCTCGCCGTAGTCGTCGGGGGTACCGCCCTGACCGGAGGACGCTTCTCCCTCGGTGGCACCGTCCTGGGCGCCCTGATCATCCAGACCCTGTCCACCACCGTCTACACCCTCGGCGTCCCACCCGAGACGACCCTCGTCTTCAAGGCCTTCGTCGTCATCGTGGTCTGCCTCGTGCAGTCCCCGGTCTTCCGGGCCAAGGCCCTGCGCCGCCGCAGGACGACCACTCCCCGATCCCACACCACGGCGGGCACCGCCCCGCAGCAGCAGGAGGTACGCGCATGAGTACCGGCATCGCGAGCGCCGCCGCGCAACTCACCCGCCCCTTCGCGACCGTGTCCCCGCGCACCCGCACCCGTATCCCGCTGATCGTCACGGCCGTCCTGCTGGTCGTCATGTTCGCTGTCGGATCGGTGCGCTACGAGGGCTTCCTCTCCGCGCAAGTCGTATTGAACCTGCTGATCGACAACGGATTCCTCCTCGTCGTCGCGGTCGGGGCAACCTTCGTCATCCTCACCGGCGGCATCGATCTGTCCGTCGGCTCCATGGTGGCCCTGTCGACCATGCTCACGGCCTGGCTGGTCGAGTCGCACGGCTGGCCCCTGGCCACCGTCATTCCACTGGTCCTCCTGGTCGGCGCCGCGAGCGGGACGCTCATGGGCTGGATCATCCACACCTTCGAGATCCAGCCGTTCATCGTCACGCTGGCCGGCATGTTCCTCGCCCGCGGGCTCTGCTACACGATCAGCACCGAATCCATCACGATCAGCGACCCCACCACGGCCGGAATCGCCCAGGCCCGCTTGTACGGCCCGGGAGGACTCTTCGTCTCCATCCCGGTGGTCATCGCCCTGGCCGTGCTGGTGATCGCCTTCGTCGTACTGCACCACACGCGCTTCGGCCGCAACGTGTACGCGCTGGGCGGCAACGAGTCCTCCGCACGCCTGATGGGTCTTCCGGCAGGATCCACCAAGATCGCCGTATACGCCGTCAGCGGCCTGTGCTCCGCACTCGGCGGCCTGCTGCTGACCTTCTACATGCTCTCCGGCTACGCCCTCCACGCCATGGGCATGGAACTCGACGCGATCGCCGCCACCGTGATCGGCGGCACGCTGCTCACCGGAGGTTCCGGCTTCGTCCTGGGCACCGCCCTCGGCGTGCTCGTCCTCGGCATGATCCAGACGGTGGTCAACTTCCAGGGCACGCTCAGCTCCTGGTGGACCCGGATCGTCATCGGCGCCCTGCTGCTCGTGTTCATCGTGCTGCAACGCCTGATGGGTGGACGCCGCTCTGCCGCCGACTGACTCCCGGTTCCGCTGCCCATCAGCCCGTGCCACCGCGTTCACGTGCAGCGATCACCTCCTGCTTCCCGGCACGCCCTCCGACGGACCGACCTCCAGGGAACACCGCCATGGGACACGCACACGAACCCGCCCACCACGCCGCTGAGCCCCGCCGGACTGCCGCCTGTCCGCGGACGGGCCGTCCCCTGCGCCTGGCCGTTGAAGGGACGGGGGAGAGGTGGCGGTTCGGCTTCCCCGGCCGGGCCTGCGCGGAGGTCCACACGCGCGGCGCGCGCCTCCACTCCCTGATCCTGCCGGACCGTCGGGGCCACACCGCCGATGTGGTGCTGGCCGCCCGCGACCCCGCCGCCCTCGACGGCTCCGCACGCTACTTCGGTGCGACCGTGGGCCGTTACGCCAACCGCATCGCGCGCGGCCGGCTCGTCGTCGACGGCGTCACCCACTGGCTCGCCACCCAGGAGAACGGGCACACGCTGCACGGCGGTCCCGACGGGTTCGACCAGCGCGTGTGGCGGTGCGAACCCTTCCTTTCGGCGCACCGCACCGGTGTCCGCCTGTTCCTGCACAGCCCCGACGGCGATCAGGGATTCCCCGGGGCTCTGAACGTCCGCGTCACCTACACGCTGGACCGGGGGGACAACCTGACCATGTCCTACCAGGCGGTCGCCGACGCGCCGACGATCGTGAACCTCACCAACCACACCTACTGGAACCTCGAGGGAGAGGGGCGCGGCAACGTCCTGTCCCACCACCTCCAGGTGGAGGCCCCGCTCTACACCCCCGTCGACGCCGCCCTGATCCCCGACGGCCCCCACCGCTCGGTCAGCGGCACGCCGTTCGACCTTCGCCGACACCGGCGGCTCTCCGACGTCCTGACCCATGCGGACGTGCAACTGGCTCTCGCCGGTGGCGGCTTCGACCACAACTGGGTCCTCGGCGGCGCCCGGCGAGACACTCCTCGGAAGGCCGCCGTGTTGTACGCCCCCGCATCCGGCCGCCGCATGGAGGTGCGCACCACGGAACCGGGCGTCCAGGTCTACACCGGCCAAGGCATGACCGGTGACATCACGGGCAAGGGAGGCAGGCCGTACCGTGCCTACGCGGGGGTCGCGCTGGAAACACAGCACTTCCCCGACTCCCCGAACCGCCCCGACTACCCGACGGTCTTCCTGCGCCCGGGTGAGCTGTACCGGTCCACCACGATCCACAGTTTCACCACGGTCACTGCCTGAGAGGGGCGGCGCCGGCCGTGTCCGCTGTCACAGGGGCGCCGGACAGCGGATACGGCGCCCCGCGGCATCTTCCCCGTACGACGTGATATCGGTGCCCGGGGCACAGCTGCCCGCGGGGAGAGGGCAATCCCCGAGCAGCGGGGGTCATGCGCCGGGTGTCATGGGGGCCCGGGTCTTGGCGCTGACGTTCGGGTGGTCGCCGAGCACCCGTGAGACGGTCGACTAGCCATGTTGGCGTTCACATTATGCAGCGCCGGCCGCATGGTGTGGGCAGGAATCTTCCCGCACCTCTTGAGATTATTGCTTGTTAACGCTCACAATTCGAGTGGGCTGCGGTAGCGCAGCCACGATGCCTGGTGCGGCCCCCGACCAGTGCAGCCCACTCATGCGCGACCGCGGGGCCTGGCAGACGCCGGCCCCGGATAAGCAGCCGCGCATGTCGGAGAGACGGTGAGAGCGTAGTGAGCAAGACCATCCTCAAGGACCTCCGTCGCGAGGTCCTCGCGGCCAACCTGCGCATCCCGGAGGCCGGTCTGGCCACCCTCACCTGGGGAAACGTCAGCGGAGTGGACCGGGACGCAGGCGTCTTCGTCATCAAGCCGTCCGGGGTCTCCTACGCCGACCTCACCGAAGAAGACCTGGTGGCGGTGGCGCTGGAGGACGGGCGGGTCGTCGACGGACACCTCAGGCCGTCCACCGACACCGAAACCCATCGGTGCCTCTACCGGGCCTTCCCCTCCATCGGCGGCGTCACCCACACGCACTCGACGCACGCGGTCGCCTTCGCCCAGGCACGCCGCCCGATCCCCGTGCTCGGTACGACACACGCAGACACCTTCAACGGGCCCGTCCCCGTGACGGCGGATCTCACCGCCGAGCAGTGCGCGCAGGACTACGAGTACAACACCGGACAGGTGATCGTCGCCCGGCTCGACGGCGATCCCCGCCGGGCCGAGGAGGTCCCCGGAGCGCTCGTCTCACGGCACGGCCCCTTCACCTGGGGCGCCACCGCGAAGGCTGCGCTGGAGAACGCCATCGTCTGCGAGGCCGTGGCGGAGATGGCGTTGCACACGCTGGCGCTGGGGTCCCGCCTCGGGGACGCCTCGGAACCACCGAGGCATCTGCTGGAGCGGCACTTCACCCGCAAGCACGGACCGGACGCCTATTACGGCAACACCCCTCACGCCCCGGGCGCCTGAACCGGGCACCGCCTCGGTGACGCATGATCCGTCCAGACCGTCCGACAGCCGCGGCTCGCAGGACAGCGGAACCTCGCGCGCGCATCCGGCGACACGGCCCTCGTCGACGGTCCCCCTCGGACCAGGGCGTGAGCACCAAGGCGCCGGTGCCGTCGTGGCCGGCAGGTCGGCAGGGTCGAGAAGAGCGAGACGGACACGGCCGGCTCCATGGGGTGCATCCCTGAGAAGGCTCCTCCGTCCTTCACGACGACGGAGTGGAGCCAGGATCGTCCTGGCTCCACTCCTTGGGGCGGCGTGTCACTGGAACTGTGCGAAGAACCTCCAGATCTCTCCCTTGGTCCAGGTCACGACGCCGCTCTCGTCGGGGGAGCCGTCGACCGGACCGGGTATGTGGCCCCCGTCGAACGCGGCCCATTGGACCGGATACCCGGCACGACAGCCCGAGTAGGTGGTGGTGATGTGCGTCCGGCTGCCCGGCGCGGGCTCGCGCGGGCTCTGCGGGGTGCAGCCGTTGTTGCTGACGAACCTGTCGCGCAGGGACCGTCCTTGCGCGACGCTGAGGACGGAGTCGCCGACGCCGTGGATTGCGAAGTAGGCGATGGGCTGGGCGCCGCCGCTGCACCCGCTGATCTCGCCGCCGGAGATGACCGCGACAGCCCTGAAGACGTTCGCCCGGGTGCATGCGAGTGCGTGGCTCATGCCGCCGCCCCAGCTGAATCCCGTGGCGAAGCGCTGCGCCGTGTTGACGCAGAGGCCGCCCTCGATTCGCCGGATCATGTCGTCGACGAAGGTGATGTCCTCACCGCCCGCATTGGCCCAGCCGTTGCCGAGGCCCTGGGGGGCGACGAGGATCGCGGTGTTGTTCGATTGTTCCTGTTGGCCGTAGTAGGACCAGGCGTTCCCGCTCGTCCCGCCCGAGGCGACTTCGCCGGCGGTCCCGCCCCGCCAGTGGAACGCGAAGATCAGCCGGTAGGGCCGGCTGTTGGTGTAGTTGTCGGGAACCCTGAGGATGAAGCTGCGGCTCCTACCGCTGCTCTGAATCGTGTGCGTACCGCTCGCCAGAGTCGGGGTGCTGCCGCATCCGCCGCCACCGGACGACAGCCTGATCAGCTGCCATTGCTGGTTGGCGCCGCCCCAGTCGGCGTACTGGACGACATTGCCGCCGTCGGCGGTGGAGGCACCCTGCACCTCGACGGCCTTGCCGCTGTTGCGGTTGATCAGCCGGACGTGGCCCGCTTCGGCGTCGGCCAGGCGGAACTGCTGGTTGGCCCCGTTGCCGTCGGCCCGCTGCGCGATCGCGGCACCGTCGGCGGTCGAGGCGCCGGCCACATCGAGAACCTTGCCCGAGTGCCGGGCCTTGAGGCGGTGGAAGCCACCGCCGGAGTCCACGAACTGCCACTGCTGGTTGGTTCCGTCGTTGCGCGTCCACTGGCTGATTCGCGCGCCGTCGGCAGTAGACACGCCATAGACGTCCAGCGCCTTGCCGCTGTTGCGATTGACCAGGACGTACCAGGCATTGCTGTCCACCGTTGCCGCCTCGGCGGGCGCCGGCTTCACCGCGACGAGCACGCCGATCGCGAGCGTCGCCGCCACCACGGCGGCTAACCGGGACCACCAGCGAGGTCTTTGCGGAGGGGCGGGGGAAGTCGCGCCGTAGGTCTTCATCGGCTCACCCCTTCGCTGCGGCAGGTCACGTGCGGGTCCAGCGTTGGTTGCTGCCGTTCGAGCAGGAGTAGAGCTGGATCAGGGTGCCGTTCGCGGTGCCGTTGGCGGTGGCGTCAAGGCAGAGGCCGGACTGGACTCCGACGATGGACCCATCGGAGTTGAGGCGCCATTTCTGGTTGTCGCCACCCCAGCAGCTGTAGATCTGGACTTTGGTGCCGTTGCCGGAGCCGGCGGCGTCCAGGCACTTGTTGCCGTAGACCCTGAGCTCGCCCCCGGCGGTGTACGACCACTGCTGGTTGGTGCGGTTGTTGCAGTCCCACAGGTTGAGCTGGGTGCCGTCGGTGGTGCCGGCGCCGGGCACGTCCAAGCAGCGGCCCGACCCGACGCCCTTGATCTGCCCGGAACCGGGCGAAGGGGTCGGAGTGGGGGTGGGGGAGACGGCGTTGAGTGCGTTGAGCACGGAGGTGTAGGCGGGCTTCTTGCCGCCGTTGCCGTCGAACAGCAGCGGCGATTGCTCCGATCGCCAGGAGTCGGTGTCGCGCACACCCCAGACGGTGATGCCGAGGCAGCGCGGGACGGCCAGGCAGTCGTTGGCCACGTTGGCGTAGGTCGTGGCCGAGGCGCCCTGGATGTCGAGTTCCGTGACGGCCACATCGACGCCGAGGGCGGCGAAGCCCTGCAGGGTGGTGCGGAAGTTGCTGTTGTAGGGGCTGTCGTTGTTGAAGTGGGACTGGAAGCCGACGCAGTCGATCGGCACGCCGCGCTGCTTGAAGTCTCGGACCATGGCGTACATGGCCTGGGTCTTGGCCCAGGTCCAGTTCTCGACGTTGTAGTCGTTGTAGCAGAGCTTCGCGGACGGGTCGGCGGCGCGCGCGGTGCGGAAGGCGACCTCGATCCAGTCGTTGCCGGAGCGCTGCAGGTTGGAGTCGCGCCGGGCTCCCGAGCTGCCGTCGGCGAAGGCCTCGTTCACGACGTCCCACTGGACGATCTTGCCCTTGTAGTGGGCCATCACGCCGTTGATGTGGTTGGTCATCGCCTGGCGCAGCGTGCTGCCGCTGAGGCCCTGCATCCAGCCGGGCTGCTGGGAGTGCCATGCCAGGGTGTGGCCGCGTACCTGCTTGCCGTTCTGCACCGCCCAGTTGTAGACCCGGTCACCGGCGGTGAAGTTGAACTGGCCCTGCTGGGGTTCGGTGGCGTCGATCTTCATCTCGTTCTCGGGCGTCACCGAGTTGAACTCGCGGCCGGCGATCGTGGTGTACGCCGAGTCGTTGAGCCTGCCCGAGGCGATGGCGGTGCCGAAGTAACGGCCGCTCTGCGCCGCCGCGCCACCGAGCGTGCTCTCGGCGGCGTGTGAGGTCAGCGGAGCCACCAGTACGGCGACCGAACCGAGGACGCCGACGGCCAGGGTCGTACAAAGACCGACGATCTTCCGGCGGACGGTGGGTGGGGAAATGGCATTTGAGCCCATGAAAGAGCCTCCAGGACAGAATTCACGGAAGGATTGGAGCGCGGGAGAGTGAATCCGCGAGAATGGCGACCGCGTCCATCGACAAAGGACGCCCACTACCAGGGCGTAAGGATCCAAGGCCGGTACCCGGCACCCGGACGCAGACGGGCGACACCACCTCGGGCCTCAGTCTGGAAACCCCGCCGAAACATGTCAAGAGTTTCGAAAGGGTTTCGAAGATCTGTCCCCTCGAGTTGGCCAAGTAGCCGCTTTTTATTGAGCGATCCTCATCGAAAGTATTTCGATGAGGATCGCTCGAGCTGAGCTGTTGCCGAGCTCCGGCGCCATCGGGTGATCGCGCCAACAAGTGGGGGCTGTATCTGAACGGAGCCCCTGAGGAGAGATCCCGCCATAAACGAGTACGTCTTCAGTTCGCGCACGTCTGGGACGTCGATATCCGTCACCCCGGAGAAGACGGCCGCCGCGCGTACAACGGTTGGCGGGGTGCGGGGCCTCCGTCAGCGCAGGACCGTGCTGAACTCCAGTGCGGGGTTGGCGTTCCGGACGAGGGCCTTGGCCTGCTCCGGCCACCACACGCCCGCCGCGGGATCGACGATGCCGTACTCCGGGTCGATGGTGCCCCCCGGGATGCTGCGGTTGCACTGGCCGTCGGACTGGCCGACGGTCTTGATCCACAGGTAGGCGTCGACGAGCGGGACGCTGGTGTTCGCGGTGGGTCGGGCGCCGATGCCGCGACCGGGAGCGTTGCACCAGGTTTGCGGGTCACCGCTGTACTTGCCTGCGGGCGGGGTCCAGGCGCCCCGGCCGTTGCGGCTGGTGTCGACGACCAGGTGCGTGAGTTCTTGCGCGGGCGGGGTGCCGACGTTCTGCTGGAACCACAGGTCGGTCCAGTGCCAGGTGGACGGGTCGTCCACGTTCACGCTGTTTCCCGGCTGCCCGTCGTTCGGTGCTGAAGGGGAGTAGTACTGGCTCGCGCACCAGTCGGGGTGCCCCTTGGCCCAGTCCGGGCCCTTGGTGGCGAACCAGAGACACTGGGAGACCCAGGTGCCGTAGTGGGTGGACGGATCGGTGGCCAGATAGTTGGAGACGTTCAGCGAGAAGCCCTGGGTGCGGGTGACACCGGCCTGGAGGAGGCGCTGTGCGATGTCGCCGACGCTGCGCCAGTGGCTGTTGCCGGCGTCCAGGTAGACGACGCTGTTCGGCTGCCGCTCCAGGGTGTCGATCGCGTGGTTGAGGTCGGCGAAGCGTCCGGTGGTGATCGCGCCGGTGGGGTCGCTGCCGGGACCGCAGTCGGAGGGGAGGTTGGCCAGTCCGTCCGGTTCGAGGATGACGACGGCCTTGCTGCGTCCGAGCCCCCGGGCGAAGGCACTGATCCAGGCCTGGTACTCGGCGTCCGACTGCGCGCCGCCGGAGGAGTACTGGGAGCAGTCGCGCAGCGGGATGTTGTAGGCCACCAGGACGGGAACCGTCCGGGTTCGCTCGGCGCGGCGCACCAGGTCGCGTACGCGGGATTCGACCTGCTCCGGGGTGCCGTCGGCGAACCAGGCGGCCTCGGGCCAACTGGCCAGCTTCGCCATTGACTTGGCGCCCTCGAAGTCTCGGTGGACGAGGTCGTTGACGGCCTGGTGGGCCGCGTCGCTGCCGGGATCGACGTAGAAGCGGGTGTTCGTGGGAAGCGTGTGGGAGGCCGGCGCGGAGCTCGCCTCGGCAGAGGCAGGGGCGACGGCGCCGAGGAGCAGCGTGAGTGCGCTCGCTGCCAGGACTAATCGGTGCAGGGGGATACGCACGGGGTTCCTTCGGTAGGGGTGCTCGGGTCGCGGGCCCCGGCGTCGGACCGCCCGGGGGTCGGCCCGGCGCCGGGGCCCGGCCTTCGGCGAGGGAGGGCTCAGTAGCCGTAGATCATCTTGTAGGCGACCTCGGGCAGGAACTGCCCGGCCGAGGAGCCGGCCCCGACGCCGCAGTTGCCGTCGGACTCGCCGGGGATCTTGATCCACAGCAGCATCTCTGCACCGCCGCCGTGCCGGCTGGGAGTACCGATCCGGCGGCCGGCGGGGTTGCACCACTGGCCGTTGGAACCGTTGCCGTTGCGGCTGGTGTCGAGAACGAACGGCTTGGTGTAGCCGTAGGAGCTCAGGGCGGAGTTGACCGCGTTGCCGTAGGAGGTGTTCTGGTCGGCGGTGAAGTAGTTGGAGACGTTCAGCGCGAAGCCGCGTGCCCCGCTGACGCCGGCGGCGGCGAGCTGCTGCGCCATCGCCGAGGGGGCGACCCAGCCGGGGTTCCCGGCGTCGAGGTAGACCCAGGTATTGGGTGCCTTGGCCTTGAACTGGGCGATGGCGTTCTTCAGCATGGCGTTGCGTTCCTCGATCTGGCCGGCCGTCATGCAGCTCTCGTGACCGAGCGCGTCGGGTTCGAGGACGACGACGGCCGGGCGGCTGCCGATGCCGCCGGCGAAGGCGGCGATCCAGGTGTCGTACGCGGCGCGGCTCCCGGCGCCGCCGCCGGAGTGACCGGCGCAGATGTCCCGATGGGGGATGTTGTACGCGACCAGGATCGGCAGCTTGTCGTAGGAGTCCGCGCGGCCGACGTAGGCGCCGGTGGCCGCGCCGATGTCGCCGCTCCAGTTGCCGAACCAGCGGGCTGCGGGGGTGTTGGCGATGGAAGTGCGGATCGCCGCCGCCCGCCCGTCGCCGGGGTTCGCGTTGGTCCACCGCAGAGCGGAGTTGTCGGGGTCGGCGTAGAAGCCGCTGGTCATGGCGGTCGGGTCGGCGGCGTGCGCCGGGCCGGCGTTGATCACGGCGAGACCGGTGGTGAGCACACCGGCCAGCAGGGTGGATGCAGTTCGGACGGACTTGCGCATGGTTCTTCCTCCAGCGGATGGGGGGCGAGGAAGTGGAAGCGCTTCCAGTTTCGAGGTGAGTCGGACGGCGCTGATGGGATGATTGGGTCCGTCGCCAGGCTGTGTCAAGAGGTTGAACGCGGAAGTACCGCGGTAGCCGGTAGGGCGCGATGAGTTGGAAGCGCTACCAAATCCACACAAGGGCATCACTCGCGTGCAGGTCCGAAATCGGCTCGGTGCGTGGAATCATGGCCGCTATTCGCCGGCCGCGTGAGCCTGAGGAGCAGCTTTTCCATGGAGCCGTCACCCAAGCGCATGCCGACTCTCGACGAGGTGGCCGCACGAGCCGGCGTGTCGCGCACGGCGGCCTCCCGGGTGATCAACAACGCCCCGCACGTCAGCCGAGCCAAGCGGGAGGCGGTCCAACGGGCGGTGCGCGAGCTCGATTTCGTGCCCAATCCGTCCGCGCAGGCCCTGGCGACCCGCAGGGTCGGAGCGGTGGTGCTGGCGGTCTCCAGCGACGAGCCGGGGCTGTTCGCGGACCCGTTCTTCGCGGAGGTCGTCGTCGGCGTCAGCGCGGCGCTGGAGCAGACGGAACTGGAACTGATCCTGCTGCTGGCCAACACCCCGCGCGGCCGGGAGAGGTTCGAGCGGCTGCTGCGCTCCCGCCGGGCCGACGGGGTCATGCTGATGGCGCTGCGCGGCGACGATCCACTGGGACGCCTGGGTGAGGAGGTCGATCTCCCCGTCGTCTTCGGCGGACTCCCGCTCATCGGGGAGCCCACGTGGTACGTGGACGCCGACAACCGGGGCGGTGCCCGCCTGGCCGCCGAGCACTTCGCGCGCACGGGCCGCCGACGGCCCGTCATGATCACCGGCCAGGTGGACGCCAGGGCCGCAGTCGCGCGGGAGCAGGGGTTCACCGAGGGCCTTACGCTGTCCGGCCTGCCGCTGCTCGGGGTCGAGCCCGGGCAGTTCACCGAGGAAGGCGGCGCCGAGGCGATGGAGCGACTGCTCCGGGCACACCCCGATCCCGACGCGGTGTTCGCGGCTTCCGACGCGATGGCCATCGGCGCTCTGCGCACCTTGCGGGAACGGGGGCTCCGGGTGCCCGAGGACGTCGCGGTCATCGGCTTCAACGACCTGGCGAGCGCCCGGCACACCAGCCCGCCGCTGACCACGGTCCACCAGCCGGTGCGGGCGTTGGGGCAGGAGATGGCAAGGATGCTGGTCAGTGTCATCGAAGGACACCGCCCCAGCCCGCTGATCCTCCCGACCCGCCTGACCGTGCGGGAGTCCGCCCCCGATCTGCCCGCGCCGGCCTGATCAGCGGGCGCTTCCGGCGACACGATCCGAACAAGATTCGGAAGAGACGGCCTAAGGGCTGTCCCGTAATCCCCGGTGGATCAGCGCGCGGCGTCAGATGCGGTGCCCCGCAAGGCGGAGGAGCGTCCGCACACCGGGCGTATTCGGGCGTTCCGACAACGCGGCGAGGTGCCGTAGCTGTCGTCGTGCGCCCGCCGGGGTTACGGGACAACCCTTAGTGTCCAGGCGGCTCCCGCCTGCTCGGGTACGTGATGTCGAACCATGTGAAGTGGGCTTGGTTGGTGGACGGGCGGCCGTTGGAGGTGGCGTAGAGGCCGAGCTGGATGCTGGTGAACAGCGGGGTGAGGAAGGTGGCTTCGACGGTGGTCAGGTCCTGCCAGGAGCCGTCGGGCGCCGCGTGGGCGAAGGTGTGGCTGAAGCTGCGGATGCGGACCCCCAGGCGAACGGGGCCCGGGGGGACGGGAATGCCGGCCAGGACCTCGGGCCCGTGGCGGAGGCTGAGTCCTTCCGTGGTGCGGAGGAAGAGGAGATGGGTGTCGTCGTCGAGGACTACGGCGAGGCCCGCCTGTTCTTCCGGTGCGGCGGGGGTGAAGTGCAGTTCGGTGGAGACGTCGCAGTCGGGCTGTTCCTGGGGGCGGGCCAGGAGGGACGGGACGGTGCGTTCGCCGAGGCGGTCGGCGCGGAGCCGGAGGCGGAGCCCGTCGCCGGTGGTCCAGAACCGCGCGGGTGGGGTGCGCAGGGTGCTCCAGTCGGCGGAGAGGGTGGCGAAGTCGTCGTGGAGGGGGCGGCGAAGGTCGGTGTGGACGACGGGGGAGAAGACCGGCCAGCCGTCGTCCCAGGAGATCCGGCCGAGGAACGTCTCGCGGCCGAGGGCGGAGCCCGGGCGGACGCCCAGGAGGACGGCCCGCCAGTCGCCGTACGGGGTTTGGACGAGGTCGGCGTGCCCGGTGCAGGTGACCGGGCCCTGGGCGGGCGGTAGCACCGGGTTGCCGGGGGCGCCCTTGTAGGGGCCGGTCACGCGGTCGGCGCGGGCGGCCACCACGCTGTGGTCCACATCGGTTCCGCCCTCGGCGGTGAGCAGTAGATAGGTGCCGTCGATCTTGTAGAGGTGCGGGGCTTCGACCCATCGGGCGCCCGCGTGGCTTCCCGACCACAGGACGTGCTCGGGTCCCGTGAGCCGTCGTTGGCGGGGAAGGTATTCGCGCATCCAGATCTCGGTGCGGCCGGCGGCCTCGTCCAGCACGCGGGCGGCGGTGAACCATGCCCGGCCGTCGCCGTCGCCGTCGTCCGCGCCGTCGTCGAAGAACAGCGACGGGTCGAATCCTTCGCCGTCCAGCCAGTGCGGCTGCGACCACGGTCCCGCCGGGTCGGTCGCCGTGACGACGAAATGGCCGGGGCCGTCCATCAGCGTGCAGACGAGATGGAAGACCCCGTCGTGGTGCCGGATCGTCGGTGCGAACAGGCCCCGTGAGGGCTCGCACCCGTCGAGGTCGAGCTGGGACGCCCGGTCGAGCGCGGAGCCGATGCGCCGCCAGTTCACGAGATCGCGGCTGTGGAACACGGGAAGGCCCGGGAACCATTCGAAGCTGGACGTCACCAGGTAGTAGTCCGCTCCTACTCGGCAGACGGACGGGTCGGGCCGGAACCCGGGCAGCACGGGATCACCGAACGACGTGCTCATGGAACCGGGACGATCTCGACCGGCACGGACAGGACTCGGCCGGCCGCCGGGTGACGTACGGGGCCCTCCAGAGTGAAGGAGCCCTGGAGCGGAAGATCGCCGCTGGACCGTCCGACGGCCACGCCGATCTCCCCGGGCTCCACCCTTCTGCGCAGGTCGAGCCCGGTGAAGGAGGTCCGGTCGGCATGGACGGAGAAGGTGAGCCGGGCGGCCGCGCCCGGCTGCAGCTCGACCCTGGCGAATCCGGCGAGCCACCGCTGCGGCCGGACGACGGACGCCACGGGGTCGGAGAGGTACAGCTGGACCACCTCGGTCCCGGTCACCTCGCCGACGTTGCGTGCGGTGACGGAAACGGCGACGGTCCCGTCCGTCGCGGCGACGGGATCCACCGAGAGATCCGAGCAGGTGAAGCTGGTCCAGCTCAGCCCGTGTCCGAAGGGGAACAGCGGGGTCGGGTCCACCGAGCTCCAGTCGGTGTGCCCCCCGAGCCTGGCGTGCAGGTAGGTGCCGGGCTGGCCGCCGACCTGGCGGGGGATGGAGACGGGCAGCCGCCCCGACGGCTCCGCGGCCCCGCTGATGATCCGGGCCAGCGCCGTCCCGCCCTCCTCGCCGGGGAAGAAGACCTGCACCGCGGCCGATGCGCGCTCGGCCAGCGTGCCGAGCGCGTAGGGCCGTCCGGAGACGAGGACCAGGACGGTCGGCACCTCGGAGTCCAGAACGGCGGAGGCGAGTGCGGCCTGGTCGCCGGGCAGGTCGAGGGTCTCGGCGTCGCAGCCCTCTCCGGAGGTGCCCCGGCCGAACAGGCCCGCCCGGTCCCCGAGCACCACCACGTTCACGTCCGGACGGTCCTCGGTGACCGTGAAGCCGGCGGCCGTGAGCGCCTCGCCGAGCGTCGGGATCTCCAGCCCGAGGTCGCCGGGCAGCGCGACGTGGTTGGGGAAGGAATAGCAGCCGAGGAAGGACCGGGGGTCGTCGGCGTACGGCCCGCTGATCGCCACCCGGCACGGCTGCAGCGGCAGGATGCCGTCGTTGGCGAGCAGCACGGTGGACCGTTCGGCCAGGAGCCTGGCCAGTGCCCGGTTCTCCGGCGGGTCGAGGTCGACCGGCTCGGGCTTGACGGGTTCCCAGTCGGGGTTGAGCAGGCCGAGCTCGGCCTTCTGCCGCAGGACCCGTTCCGCGGCCCGGTCGACGAGCTCCTCGGCTACGCTTCCCGACCGCACCAGTTCGGTCAGCGGCTCGCCGTAGCAGCGGGCCGTGGGCAGCTCGACGTCGATTCCGGCGGTCAAGGCCAGCGCGCCGGCCGCCCCGCGCGATCCGGTGACGCCGTGCCGGGTCTCCAGGAAGGAGACGGCGTAGTAGTCGGCGACGACCACTCCGCTGAAACCGAGCTCACCCCTGAGCAGATCGGTCAGCAGCCGTTCGTCCGCGGCCACGGGGACGCCGTCCACGTCGGTGTAACTGTTCATCACCGACCGGGCGCCTCCCTCGCGCAGTGCCCGTACGAAAGGCTCGACCAGCACGTCGGCGAACTCGCGCGGCCCCGAGGCGACGGGGGCCATGTTCCGGCCCCCGCGCGAGGCCGAGTACCCGGCGAAGTGCTTGAGCGTCGCCACGATCCCGGCGCCTTCCAAGCCCTGCACGTAGGCGGTGCCGATGGCGCCGACGAGGTAGGGATCCTCGCTGATGCACTCCTCGGTCCTGCCCCACCGGTAGTCGCGGACCACGTCGAGCACGGGAGCCAGCCCTTGGTGGACGCCGACCCGCCGCATCCCCGCGCCGATGGCGGCGGCCATCCGGCGCACGAGCCCCGGATCGAAGGACGCGCCCCAGGCCGGCGGCGCGGGGAAGACCGTCGCCCCCAACGTCATGAACCCGGTCAGGCACTCCTCGTGAGCGACCGCCGGTATCCCGAACCGGCCGGATCCGGTCACCTGCTGCTGGAGCGAGGCGAGCCGCGCCATGCCGGCTTCCGCGGTGATCGGCGCGGTGCCGTACACCCGGGTGAGCTGGCCGAGCCCGTGGGCGACGATGTCGTCGAGGCCGGGCGCGGACTCGCCGGAATCGTCCTCCATCGGCGCGACCGGTGTTCCCGGATCCGAAGGCAGCGCCCAGAAGCCGGTGAGCTGACCCGCCTTCTCTTCCAGCGTCATCCGTTTCAATAGATCGGCAACTCGCACGGATACGGGCCGCAGGGGGTCACGCCAGGGCTCGGTCAAGGGGCTCTCCTAGTGCTGTGGCCGGGAAGGTGTGCCGGGTCGCGGTGTTCGGTGCGGTGCATCTCCCCCGGCTACGGCTGGGAGGTACCCCCGGGGCGGAGGACCGCCGCTTGTACTCGACGTACTCGGGCGGTCCGACAGCGCGGCGAGGTGCCGTGCTGGGCGCCGTGACACGGTGAACCTTGCCGGCCACAGCACTAGAGACGGGGAGGAGCGGTGGAGAGCCGGACCTTGAGCTCGGTGGAGAGCTCCATCCGGGGGCTGACCAGGGGCTGGCCGTCCAGGAGCTGGAAAAGGGTGCGGGCGGCGAGCCGACCCATCTCCTCCAGCGGCTGACGCACCGTCGTCAGCGGTGGTGACAGCCATTCGCACATCGGCAGGTCGTCGAAGCCGACCACGCTGAGGTCCTGCGGGATGCTCAGCCCGCCCTGCCGGGCGGCTTCGTAGACGCCCATCGCCTGCTGGTCGCTCCCGGCGAAGATGGCGGTCGGCGGCTCGGGGAGGGCGAGCAGTTCCTGGGCGCGCTGGAACCCGCCCTCGTGCTGGAAGTCGCCGAACCGGATCAGGTCGCGGTCGACCTCGATCCCCGCCCGCTCCAGCGCGGCCCGGTACCCGTCGATGCGGGCCTGGCTGCAGAGCATCTCCTTGCGCCCGCCGATCGTGGCGATCCGGCGGTGCCCCAGCTCCAGCAGGTGCTCAGTGGCGGCGAGGCCGCCCGCCCAGTTGGTCGCGCCGATGCTCGGCACACCGTTGCCCGGCAGGTCGATCGGGTCGATGACCACCAGCGCCACCCCGGCCCGTTCGACCTGGGCGCGCTGGGCCTGGGTGACCGAGGCGGTGACGAGGATGACGCCGTCGCTGTGGTGCAGGACCGGCAGTGCGGCCCAGCTCGACGGCGTGGCCTCGCCCGGCGGGACGAGCGACACGACGGTGCCGACGCTCCGCTGGGCGCACTCGGCCTCGACACCGCGCAGTATCTCCACCGCCCACGCGCTGTCCAGACCGCCGATGATCAAGTCGACCAGACCGGACCTGCGGGCCCTGGCCTGCCCGCCGGGGTGGAGGTAGTTGTGGGAGCGCAGCAGGCTCTCGATCCGTTCGCGTGTCGCGGGTGCGACATCGGAGCGGCCGTTGACCACCTTGGACACGGTGGCCTGTGAGACCCCTGCCTCCGCAGCGATGAGGGCCAGGGTCGGACGCTGCTCGCTCACACTTCTCTCCTCTGCGCGAACGCCTTGGATTGTCGACGGGTATCGCAAACTTTCGAAGAGTTTCCGGTCGTTGCGACCTGGTTGTCAAGTTCCAAGAAGGCTGCTCCTGAAGGAAATTCGGTGAGAAGGCTTGACCGGTGGGCGCCGCGTTCCTAGTTTGTGGCAGCACCGAGTTCGAGAATGTTACGAAACATTTTCGGAATCGAACCGGCATTCCCCACCCCGGAGGTCACATGGCCAGCACCCCCCCGAGCCGACGAAGCTTCCTGGCGCTCTCGGGCCTGACCGCTCTGTCCATCTCGCTGACCGCGGCCTGCGGCAGTGACGACTCGGGCGAGAAGCCGGCGGTCGACGGCAAGGTGACCTTCGCGTGGTGGAACATCGCCACGACGGAACCGGGAAAGTCCCTCTTTCCGCAGATCTCCTCGGCGTTCACGGCTGCCCGCCCGAACATCACGATCAAGACGACCTCGTTGGAGAACGAGGCGTTCAAGTCCAAGCTGACCGCCACCACCTCTTCGGGCAAGCTCCCCGACGTCTTCCAGACCTGGGGCGGCGGCGTGCTGCGGCAGCAGGTCGACGCGGGCCTGGTCGAGGACCTCACCGACGTGTTCGACTGGTCGTCCGACCTCACTCCGGTCTCGCTGCAGGCCTATCAGTTCGAGGGCCGGACCTACGGGGTGCCCTACGACGTCGGCATGGTCGGCTTCTGGTACAACAAGAAGCTCTTCGCCAAGGCCGGGATCACCGCTCCGCCGGCCACCTGGGCCGAGCTCCTCGAAGACGTCAATAAGCTCAAGGCGGCGGGCGTCACTCCGATCGCCCTCGCGGGCAAGGAGAAGTGGCCGGGCCACTACTACTGGGCCTACCTCGCGATGCGCGTCGCAGGCCTCCCCGCGCTGCAGCACGCCGCGACCACCAAGGACTTCACCGGCGCGGGCTTCGTCCAGGCCGGCACCCACCTCAAGGAGCTGGTCGACCTCCAGCCGTTCCAGACGGGCTTCCTCGGCGCCGGCTACGCCACCCCCGGCGGCCAGGCCGCGACCATGGGCAACGGCAAGGCCGCCATGGAGCTGATGGGGCAGTGGGGACCGTCGGTACAGAAGGACGCCGGTGCGGACCTCGGAGCGGACCTGGGCTTCTTCCCCTTCCCGACGGTCGACGGCGGCGTCGGCCAGGTCACCGAGGTGTTCGGCGGTGGCGGCGGCTTCGCGCTGCGCAAGGGCGCCCCGAAGGAGGCGTTGGAGTTCCTGAAGTTCTTCGTCCTGGAGAACGAGTCCAAGCTGCTGGCCTCCAACGGCTACCTGCCGGTGGTCAAGGGCGCGGAGAGCCGGCTCACCGACGCCAACAGGAAGGTGGTGGCCGACAGCCTGGTCAAGGCGACGGGCTTCCAGCTCTTCCTCGACCAGGCCTTCCCGCCGGCGGTCGGCCAGGAGGTCAACGACAGCGTCGCCGACCTCATCGCGGGCAAGAAGACGCCCGAGCAGGTCACCAAGTCGATCACCGAGGCTGCGAAGGGTGCCTAGCTCCGTGTCCACCCTGACAAAGGAGCGCACGCAGGGCGTCCTGCCGTTGCGCCCGCCCGCCCCGGCACGGTCGCTCCTGCACGGGTTGCGAAGCTGGGCGTCGGTCGCCTGGTTCCTCGTCCCGGCTCTGGTCCTCTTCCTCGTCTTCGTCCTCGCCCCGATCGCCGTCGCCGTCTACACCGGCTTCTTCGAGTGGGGCGGGGTCGGCCCCATGGACCACTTCGTCGGCTTCCAGAACTACGCCAAGCTGTTCGACGATCAGGTCTTCCTCGGCGATCTGGAGCGCGGGCTGTACCTGATCGTCCTGTCGATCACGGTGCAGTTGCCGTTCGCGCTGCTCACCGCGGTCCTGCTCAACCAGAGACTGCGCGGCCGGGCCGTCTACCGGATGTTGTTCTTCGCGCCGTACATCCTGTCCGAGGTGGTCACGGCGGTCCTCTTCACGATGATCTTCCTTCCCGGTGACGGCATGGCCGACCATCTCGTCGGCGCCCTCGGCCTGGAGGGGCTGCGGGGAAAGTGGCTCGCCGATCCCTCGACGGTCATCCCGACCCTGTTCGTGGTCATGACCTGGAAGTACTTCGGCTTCCACATGATGCTCTTCCTCGCCGGGCTGCAGAGCATCCCGGTCGAGATCCTCGAGGCCGCCTCGATCGACGGCGCCGGCGCCTGGCAGCGCTTCCGACACGTGACGCTGCCGCTGCTCGGCCCGACGATCCGGATCAGCGCCTTCCTCTCGATCATCGGGGCCATCCAGCTCTTCGACCTCGTCTGGGTCATGACCGCGGGCGGGCCCAACCACTCCTCCGAGACGATGGCGATCTCGATGTTCCAGTTCGGGTTCAAGCGCTACCAGGTCGGCTACGCCAGTGCGATCAGCGTGGTGTTGTTCATGATCAGCCTGGTCTTCTCCCTCTTCTACCAGCGTTACGTGCTCCGCCGTGACCTGAGCGGGGCCGTCACCTCGGGAGCTGGTCGATGAACGCCCGCAGGACGGCACGCGGCCTGTCGCTGCACGCCGTGGTCTGGCTGATCGGCGCGTTCGTCGTCGTGCCGCTGGTCTACGCGGTGGTCTCCGGGTTCAAGAGCACCGGCGAGCTGACGACCAACCCGTTCGGGCTGCCGGAGCACTGGAAAACGGGCAACTACACCGGCATTCTCGGCGACGGAATGTTCTGGCGGCAGATCGCCAACAGCGCGGGCATCGCGATCGGTACGACATGCTGCACGGTTGCGGTCTCCGCGATGGCGGCGTTCGTGCTGGCCCGCTACGCCTTCCGGGGCAGGGAGCTGTTCTACACGCTGTTCACGATCGGCTTGATGTTCCCGTTCGCGGTGGCCGTACTGCCGTTGTTCCTGCTGCTGCGCAACTTCGACCTGCTCGACAACCCGCTCGGAGTGGTCCTCCCGCAGGCGGCCTTCGGGCTCCCCATGACGATCATCATTCTGCGCGGCTTCTTCCGGACCATCCCGGCAGAGGTCGAGGAGGCGGCCACCATGGACGGCTGCGGCAAGTTCCGCTTCTTCTGGAAGATCCTGTTGCCGATGGCGCGTCCGGCGCTCGGCACGGTTTCGGTGCTGGCGATCGTCGCGAGCTGGAACAACTTCTTCCTGCCGCTGCTGGTGTTCAACGACCCGAAATGGCAGACGATCCCGGTCGGCGTCCAGCAGTTCCAGGGCCAGTACTCGACCGACTACGCGCTCGTCCTCGCCTACATCGTGCTCGCCATGGTCCCCGCCCTCGCCTTCTACGCCGTCGCCGAGCGGCAGCTGATCGGCGGCCTCACCGCGGGCGCCACCAAGGGCTGACCCGTCCCGCGCGACCGCCACCCCCGAGGAGACGTCGTGAAACGCCTGACCGCTCTGACGACCGCAAAATTGTTAACGCTAACAACACGGGTGGTCGGCGGCACCTACCTCCGCGGCCAGGGCTACGCGGACCTGCCGAACCCCGGCACGATGCGCAGCCTCACCCTGTCCGTCGAAACCGGCCACGGCCGCGCCGTGATCACCGAAGACCTGGCCTGGCACACGATGGCGGGGGAGCACTGGATCGACGAGCGCCGCACGCTGACCGCACACGACGTCGGGGCCGACTCCTGGACCCTGGACGTCACCACCGCGCTGACCAACGTCCGCGACACCGACCTGATGTTCGGCAGCCCCGGCACGCAGGGCAGAAAGCTCGCCGGACACTCCGGCCTGTTCTGGCGCGGCCCGCGCGACTTCACCGGCGGCGAGGTGGTCGGCCCCGCGATGGGCGAGCAAGGCGACCGGCCGGCCTTCATCGGCACGCACGACGAGGTCGACCGCTCCTCCACGCTCCTGTTCCTGGCCGATCCCGGGGCCCCCTGCCCCTGGTTCGTCCGCAGTGAGCCCATCCCCGCCGTCAACCCGTCCCTGGCGTGCGACGAAGAACTGCCGCCGGCCCCGGGCGACACCCTGTCGAGCCGCCACCGGATCGTCGTGGCCGACGGCGCATGGACCCCAGGGCGCCCGTCCCGCCGTATTGCGGAACACTCGTGGTGACCCCGCTCCCCGGCGGCGTGGGGATCTCCGGGTTGACGGTGTACGACTGGGAGGCCGCCGACGGGCTGTGCGGCGGCACGCCCCACATGCACCTCGTCTGCTCCGAGGCCTACGTCGTCATCGGCGGCGCGGGCAGCGTCCAGACCCTCACCACCTCCGCCTTCACCGACACCCCGCTGCTCCCCGGCGACGTCGTCTGGTTCACCCCCGGCACGATCCACCGCCTCGTCAACGACGGCGGCCTGCGCCTCGTGGTGCTCATGCAGAACAGCGGACTCCCCGAGGCGGGCGACGCGGTCTTCACCTTCCCCGCTCCGGTGCTGGCCGATCCCCACGCCTACCGGAAGGCGGCCGCCCTGACCGGCGACCATTGCGCGGCAGCGCGCCGCCGCCGCGACCTGGCACTGGAGGGTTTCCTCGCCTTGCGCGAAGGCGGGCTACAGGAGTTCCACGTCGCGGCCCACCGCCTGAAAAGTGAGCTCCTGGACGCCTGGTGGCTCCGCTGGCGTGACGGCCCCCTGGCCGCAGCCGTCACGACCGGCCGTCAGCTGGAACGGCTGAAGGCCGGAGACCTCTCCCACCTCGACCACGGCGAAGTGTCACGACTGGAGTGCCCCCAGCACCAACGCTTCGGCATGTGCGGCCGCCTTCACACCTATCCCGTCCACGACTCCCTGACGCGGCCGCTCGGCGGTTCGTCGGGGTCACCTCACCCCCGCCCCCCGAAGGAGCTCTTCTGATGTGGTTCCGCCATCCGTCCCCGGTCCATCTGAAACGGCTGCTCGCCGTCCTCGCGCCCTTGCTGCTCCTGGCTGCCTTCCTCCAGGTCCAGCCCGCCGGCGCGGCGGCGACCGTCGACCCCAACGCCTCGTACGTGCTGGTCAACCGCAGCAGCGGCAAGGCCCTGGACGTCTACAACCTGGCGACCAACGACGGCGCCCGCATCACCCAGTGGACCAGGAACGATCAGAACCAGCAGCAGTGGCAGTTCGTCGACTCCGGCGGCGGCTACTACCGCATCAAGTCCCGCCACTCCGGCAAGGTACTGGACGTCCAGAACGGGTCCACCGCGAACGGCGCCCCGATCGTCCAGTGGGCCGACGTGAACGGGACCAATCAGCAGTGGCGGCTGGCCGACAGCTCGGACGGCCACGTGAGGCTCATCGCGCGCCACAGCAACAAGGCCCTCGAAGTACAAGGCGGCTCCACCACCGACAACGCGAACATCGTCCAGTACGACGACTGGGGCGGCACCAACCAGCAGTGGCAGCTCGTCCAGGTCGGCGGCGGCAACCCCGGCCCGTGCGATCTCCCGTCGACGTACCGCTGGACATCAACGGGCCCGTTGGCGCAACCCAAGCCGGGGTGGGCCTCGCTCAAGGACTTCACCGTCGCCCCCTACAACGGCCGGCAGCTCGTCTACGCGACGACGCACGACACGGGGAAGGCCTGGGGTTCGATGAACTTCGGCCTGTTCACCAACTGGTCGGAGATGGCCTCGGCCGGCCAGAACGCGATGTCGACGTCCACCGTCGCGCCCACGCTCTTCTACTTCGCGCCGAAGAACATCTGGGTGCTCACCTACCAGTGGGGTGGGGGGAGCGCCTTCTCCTACCGGACGTCGAGCGACCCCACCAACCCGAACGGCTGGTCATCCCAGCAGGTGCTCTTCTCCGGAAGCATCGCCGGCTCGGGAACAGGACCCATCGACCAGACGCTGATCGGTGACGGGACGAACATGTACCTGTTCTTCGCCGGTGACAACGGCAAGATCTACCGGGCCAGTATGCCGATCGGGAACTTCCCCGGCAGTTTCGGCGCGAACTCGACCGTGATCATGAGCGATACGACGAACAACCTGTTCGAAGCCCCGCAGGTCTACAAGCTCCAGGGCCAGAACCGCTACCTCATGATCGTCGAGGCGGTCGGCTCGCAGGGCCGCTACTTCCGCTCGTTCACGGCCACCAGTCTGGACGGTTCGTGGACGCCCCAGGCCGCGAGCGAGAGCAACCCCTTCGCGGGCAAGGCCAACAGCGGCGCCACCTGGACCAACGACATCAGCCATGGCGAACTGATCCGCACCAGCGCCGATCAGACCTTTACCGTCGATCCCTGCAACCTGCAGTTCCTCTACCAGGGACGCGACCCCAACGTCGGCGGCGACTACGGCCTATGGCCCTACCGGCCAGGTCTGCTGACATTGCAGCGCTGACGACCTGACGCGCGGTCCGGCTCCGGAGTGGAGCCGGCGAGGCGGGCTCGGCGGAAAGCCGAGCCCGCCCGTGCCACGACGTCGAAGCCCGTCACCGTGCCGGCGCCAGGAACTGGGTGGCCGCCAAGCGTGCGTACAGGCCGTCTTGGTCGAGCAGTTCCGTATGGGTGCCCACCCGGACGTCCTTGCCGTCGACCAGAACCCCCACACCCAGGGTGACGCCGAGCGGCGCGGCGTCCATGAAGGCCGTCATGACGATGGCCGCGGCCAGGGTTACGGTACCGGTGGCACTGTTGACGATCGGCTGGGTGGTGACGGCACGCAGGAGCGTCGTGTCGGAGGTGACCCGGGACATCAGGTCGCCCGGCTGGTTCCGCCCGACCTCCGTGAGGCGCATCCGCAGCAGTCGCCCGACAAGGGTGCGGCGGGCGGCCGGCACGACCGACTCCGCGGGCCGCTCCAGTGCGTACGCGCCGAGCGCCCGGACCACCGTGCCCATCACTGCGAGCGCGGAGGGGAGAGGTGTGTGTCGAGTCGGGACCGGCGGCGCCGGAGGGTGTCCAAGCGCCGGCTCACTGCGAGAGCACCGCATCCGGGAGGGAGCCTCCGCGGGCACCCGCCATGGACACCCTGAGTTGTCTGCTGCGCGCCTTACCCGAAGGGAACCCCCAGCTCCACTGCCCCGCCGCCGGACCGGCGGGTGCTGCGATCGAGTTCGTCGCGGTGGTTCTGCCGGGCGTGCCACACCCGATTCGGTGCGCGGCCCCTTCAGGCCGGGGCGGCGGCGGTCTGGCGCCGTACAGGGTTCGGCGTGCTGTCAAGCCCCGAGAGCGAGTGACGTGACCCGGCAGGCTCAGCCGGGGCTGAATTGAGGTACGAGGTCACGCCGTGCAGCGGTCGGCGGACCGTCCCGGTCCTACCGAGGAGGAGCCATGCACAGCCTTCGTCGCCATCCGTTCGTTCTGACAGCCGCGTATACGGTTCAGCCCCCGTCCCTCGAGCCAGGCGCAGGCGCGACGGGAGACCATGTGGGCGACCCCTCCGGCCACGGTGCCAGCCGCCACGGAAGCCGCCCCGGTGGCGGGGTGCGACGGCGATCCGTGTGGCGCCGGACGATGCACCTACTGTGGCGGGTCCTCATCCGTCTGCTGGACGCCACCGACATCGGGTGACAGCGTTGATCTTGCCGGGCCGTCTGATGGCGCTTCGTGTGCGACGACGCGGTGACCCCGAAGACTGCCGGTGTACCCGTCGAGTGGTTCCGCGCTCGCGAACCTTCGGTGTCGGCGAATCGATCGAACACGGTTTCGATTCATGAAGGCCTCTGGGTCCACGTCGAACACCGCG
Source organism: Streptomyces sp. NPDC060049 (assembly GCF_042736715.1). NCBI lineage: Bacteria > Bacillati > Actinomycetota > Actinomycetes > Kitasatosporales > Streptomycetaceae > Streptomyces > Streptomyces sp. NPDC060049. The sequence continues at coordinate 276,466 of NZ_JBHWVV010000005.1, read as the reverse complement.
CCTGCCAAGCCGAACCTTCTTGGATCGCGAACGGCTTGCCTGGCCAGCCGACGGCGTGCTCTTTAATGTGTCCGGATCGAGGCCCGCTACCCGATGACCTGCGCGTCGTCGCAGGGCGCGGGAGCCGGTGCCAGGGCCCGCTGTGCGCCTTCCGGTGAGCCGCCTCCCCGTCCACGCCGCGCTTTGCCGGCGTTACGTATCCGATCCATGGTCCCCGGCCTTCGTTGTCCATGGTCTCGACGCCCGCTACGTACCGCCGGCCCGGCTCCAGGACGGACAGGTGCGAGCTGCGTCCGCCTCCCACGCCCGGGTTCTTCACCGTCTCGACCACGGCCATCACCGGAAACTCGTCGGCGACCACGGGGTCCTTCGTCAGGTCCGCGAGCCACGGAACGAGTGCGTGGAAATTTCCGTCCCGGCGACCGTGTCCCAGCCGCCACCGGCGAGCAGCAGCCCGCCGGTCAGGCCGCCGCAGTCCACATCCGTGCACCCGTGGTCAGCCCCACAGCTTCTTGTAGTTGGCCCCATCACACCACGCCACCGGGCACCTTGGCATCGCCCTTTGGGCGTTGCGGGCTGAAAGGAGCGCCGGTCAGGCGACCTTCTGGCGCTGGGGAGCCTTCCGCGTCTTCACCCCGCCGACGATGAGCGCCAGCCCCACGGCGACGATGCCGAGGTAAGCGGTGGACGGAAGGTCGACGATCTTGTGCATCCAGCCCCACTCCGTGCCGAAGAAGGTCTGCGAGGCGAAGCTGACGAGCCCCTGGGCTCCTACGACGTAGCCGATGCTTTCGACGGTGTATCCGATGGTTGTTCGCACGGATCAACCCTCTCGCGGCGGTGCCGCAAGATCGTCCTCCACAGGGCCGAAAACGCGGTAGTCCAAAGGATGCAGTCGCGTGCGGAGAGCGCCGCAGAGCACCCCGCCACGGCAGACGAGTGGTCGACACCGGACGGCTCGAAGAGCACGCCCTCGTACGCCCGGCGCAGCTGGAGGCGCCGGCCGCCGCGGCGGTGCTCATCGGTCAGCACCGACGGACGGGCGATCGCCGTCGACATCGACGACGCGCCGCACGTGTGGTATTTGCCCGTCCCGGAGGCGCCGATCAGGCAGAGCGGCTCGCTCCTCTTCATCCGCGCGCAGCTGGCGAAGGTGCGCAGAGTGACCCGCCGATGTACGGGTTCGCGGCGAAGTTTGCTGCGACGCCGTCGCACCAGCGCGGTGAACGGGTCCCGATGCCAAGCGCAGGAAACCCGCTGCGGCTTCCCGCGGGTATCGGGCAGGATGACAGCCGTGATCCTGAAGTACCCCTGCGTGTGTTGCGGCCGCCTGACGATGGACGACCCGCCCGGCTCGTATCAGATCTGCCCAGTCTGCTTCTGGGAGGACGACCTCATCCAGCTGCGCTGGCCGGACTACTCAGGTGGCGCCAACCGGCCCTCGCTGATCGAGGCCCAGCAGAACTTCCAGGCCTACGGAGCATGCGACGAACGGTCCATCGAACACGTCAGGCGTCCCGAGGACGATGAGCCGCCGGACCCGAGCTGGCGCCCCGTCGATGCCGACCGCGACCGCTTCGAGCCCACGGCCGTGCAGCTGGCCGCCTGGCCCGACGACTGCACTGTCCTCTACTGGTGGCGATATCGGAACACCGGATTCTGGCGTCCCGCCCAGTGACGTCGTCACCCAGCCTGATCGTCGAATCGGTGGAGGAACCCGACTCGAAGTGGCAATCCGTCTCGACCGGGCGAGCGCAGTAGCCGTTCTTGAGCGTCACTGCGGCTGCTCGCCGTCCGCACGGGCGATGCGGAGGGCGAGTTCCTGGAGGATTTCGTCGGTGCCGGGCTCCGTGCCGGTTTCGTCGTATGCGTCGGCGACTGCCGCGAAGGCAGCGATGAAGCCGTTGACCAGAGCGCTCAGCGGCGCGGAAAGCTGATCGAGCACGGCGCCGCCGATCTCTTCCGGGTCGCCTCCCGCGGGCACCAGGAATTGGCTGGGCGTCACCTCTGCGAGGAGTTCGGAGGCGAGGCCTTCGCCGACATCCGAGCGGAGGGCGGTGAGCGCCGCGATTGCTTTGAGCTTGATCTCGTTTTCGTGCACGGCTCGACACTACGGGCCGACAACGGCCCGTGCCCGCTCGTGCTGTTGAGGTTCTGCGACGACTGCCGGCTACGAACGGGACCCCCTGAGGGGGATCCGGGGACGGTTCCGAATGACGGTTGCCGGGCCGGGTGTGAGCGGGGGTAGGTGCCCGGGTTGTGCGCGGGCGGGACGCGTTCGAAGCTTCAGCGGTACGGCGAGGAACTGGCCGGGGGAGCCAAGCAGAGAAACCCGCGAAGACCGGCCGGCCTGCCTGAGCCGTCTTGGCGGGCCCATCGCCTCAAGCGCTCGTCTCAGTTCCCAGGCGGCCTGGAAGGCGTTGGAGATAGGGTGATCGAATGTTGGAAATTCGTCGCGCCGCCCCGTACGACGGGGACGTCCTCGGTGAGATCCACGCCGCGGCCTGGGAGGCGGCTTATGCCCCCTTCTTCGCTCCGGAGTTCGCAGCACGTGCGGTCCAGAGCAGGCGGACGCGATGGCACGAAAGGATCGCGCAGGGAGCAGCGACGATCCTGGTAGCCGAACTCGACGGCCGCCCTCTGGCACTGTCCGCCTTCAGCCCGTCCTCGACCCGGCCGGGTCTTGCCGAGATCCACTCCTTCTACAATCGCCCCGACAGCTGGGGTAGCGGCGTCGCCGCGGCATTGATGACCGATACGCTGCGCCGCGTGCGCAACGACGGGTTCGCCCTGGTACACCTGTGGACACTGCGCGAGACCCCCCAGTCCCGTCGCTTCTACGTCAAGTGCGGCTTTGCGGAGCGCGGCACCGCACGCACCTTCGACTTTGGCGATGGGAACCCCCTTGACCAGGTCGAATACGAGCGGGCGTGTTGATACTCGCAGAGGGACTTTCACCGTCTCTCCGCCGATGAAGAGCTCCGTACCTTGTCGGCGGGTTGATTCCGGTCCCTCGTACGATCGGGACACCCAGGTGCCTGGGTGTGGAGGGCAAGGGCCACAAGCAGGCGATCCTCGCCCTCGCCCGTCGACGCCTCTCCGGCAGAACATGCCAGGGGTGGCGCCCAAGGCTGTCGGACCGGGCTTGCGGTCCGACAGCAGCCGATGTCAGGCCAGTGCGGCTCCGCCGTCGAGGGTGAGCACCGTGCCGGTCGCGTAGCCGTTGTTCAAGAGGTAGAGGTAGGCCGCCGCAGCCTCCTCGGGACTGCCGACGCGCTGCACGGGAAGGCCGCTGCCTTGCGCTTGGAGGAAGGCCTCCGGCTCGGGCACGGTGCTGTCCCAAAGCTCGGTGCGGATCGCGCCGAGGCGGACCGCGTTGACCCGCAGTGGGGCGAGTTCCAGGGCCAGGGCTCGCGTCAGACCCTCGACGGCTGCTGTGATGCTTGCGCCGAGCGAGGCTCCGGGGGCGGGCCGGGTGGCGAAGGCGCCGGAGGTGAAGGTGATCGAGCCGCCGGGTCGGAGCTTCGGCGTCGCGTACTTCGCGGCGAGCAGGGCGCCCCAGAAGCGGCGCTCGAAGAACGCTCGGGACTCCTCGGCGGTGAGGTCGGCGAGCGGCTTCAGCAGCAGGGACTCACCCGCCGTGTAGACGAGGTGGTCGAACTCGCCGATCCGGTCGAAGAAGGCGGCGAGCGCGGCCTCGTCGGCGACGTCCAGCAAGATGCCTTCGGCCGGACCACCGAGCTTCTTCACCGCCAGGTCGACCCGGCCCCGGCTGCTGGAGGCGACGACCACGTTCGAGCCCTGAGCCGCTGCGGCCTGCGCAACGGCGAATCCGATGCCGGAGGTACCACCTATGACGACGACACGCTGGGTGTCTTCTATGTTGTTCATGGCGAGGACGCTACGTGTCACGACCGAGACAATGAATAGCCCGAAATCTTGATTCTTTGTCTGATCGTCTCGATCTCAGCACGCTATGGTGAGTGCATGGACATACTCAGCGATACGCTTGCTGCCCTGCGCACCGGGCGTCCCTCTGTTGTCCGTACCGACGCGCGGGCGCCGTGGGGTGTGCGCTTCCAGCCCATCGCGGGAGCCGGATTCCACGTTGTCGTCGAAGGGCACTGCTTTCTCCTGCCGGTCAGCGGCGATCCGATAGCCCTGGGTCCCGGCGACGTCGTGTTCCTGCGGCGCGGCACCGATCACGCCATCTGTGACGCGGTCACCAGCGAGCTGGTCGCCTTCGAACCCGACCGCGTCGACACCTCCTCGCCGATCGGGTCTTTCCCCATCGAGGGCGGCGGCGCTCGCAGCGTGCTGGTATGCGGGGCCTACCACCTCGACATCGACCGGCCGCATCCGCTGCTCGGCGACCTCCCGGAGGTCATCCACCTCCCGGCCAGCCCCGGTCGCCATCCGGCGCTGCGCTCGGCGGTCGACCAGCTCTGCGCCGAGATCCACAGGCCTCAGCCGGGTTCGGACTCAGTGGTCACGACGCTCGTCGATCTGCTGCTTCTCTACATTCTGCGGTCCTGGTACGCCGAGTTGCCCGGGGAACAGACGCAGGGCTGGGCCTCGGCACTGAACGACCCTTTGATCGCCCCGGCGCTGAAAGCGATCCACGACGACCCGGCGCATCCGTGGACCGTCGAATCGCTGGGGAGCCGGGCCGGACTGTCGCGCGCCGCGTTCGCCCGGCGGTTCACCACGGTGGTCGGTGAGCCGCCGCTCAGTTACCTGACGACGTGGCGGATGGCCATCGCGGCGCGGATGCTGCGCGAGACGGCCGACTCGCTGAGCGCTGTGGCCGAGAACGCCGGCTACACCTCGGAATTCGCGTTCTCGAAGGCATTCAAGCGGCACTTCGGCGCCCCGCCCGGGGCATATCGGCGGGAGCGGCGAACGGCGTCGGCTTTGCTGACGGTGCCGGTTTGATTCTCTTGGGCGGAGCCTGGGTTCTTGATCGCTCGTCAGCGTGTCGTCAGCGGTTGACTGCGAGGGCGTTCCGGCTCCTTGAGGCCCGGTGACGGTACCCGCGTGAAAACCCTGTGGCGGACGGCGGCGACCACTGCTACTTTTCCGGAGGCCGTGCGAGAGAACGAGGAGGTGGTACCCGTGAACGCAGTATCGACATGGGTGCTCCCCTCCGGGGTCACGGCCGGGCGATAGGTCGTCCGGGAGCGCCGTTCAAGAGCACTCCCGAAAGGCACGACCCATGCAGTTCACTTCTGAACGACGCCTCGACGACGGCGTCCTCGAGCGCGAGTTCACACTCGGTGAAATTCCCGGCACTCTGTGGACGCCCGCATCCGCCGCACCGGCCCCGCTGATCCTGATGGCACACAACAACGGCCTACCCAAGAGGGATTCCCGGCTGATGGCCCGGGCCAGGCTGTCCGCGGCGTACGGCTACGCGGTGGCCACCATCGACGCCGCCGGGTGCGGTGACCGGCCCCGTTCCGCCGCCGACGATCAGGCTCGCGCCGACCTCCGCCGGGCGATGCAGGCCGGCCAGCCGGTCGACGAGATCTTCGAGTCCCTCGTGGGCCCGCTGGTCGAACAAGCAGCCCCCGATTGGCGGACCGCGCTGGACGCCCTCCTGGCGCTGCCCGAGATCGGCGGCCCGGTCGGGTATTCGGGGTGGACCGCTCTCGGCATTCGGCTGGCGGTGGTCGAGCCGCGCATCGCGGCCGCCGGCTTCTTCGCCGGGGGGTTCGTGCCCCGCGCCCAGCGCGAGGAGGCCCGACAGGTCACCATTCCGCTGCTGCTCCTGCTCCAGTGGGACGACGAAGGCAACCCCCGGCAGCGGGCCCTCGACCTGTTCGACGCCTTCGGCACCAAAGAGAAGACACTCCACGCCAATATGGGCGGGCACCTCGGCACCCCGTGGTTCGAGCGGGAGGACGGGGACCGGTTCTTCGGCCGACACCTGAAGTGAGGGCGGACCGCCAGGCCGACAGTAGACGGTAGGCGGTCGTGCCTCCACTCCGCCGTCCCGAGCCGGCCGTGCGACTCCGCACCCGGCCAGGAACGCCTTGAGCGCCGACTGCTGACCGGCAGCGTCCGATGGCGGATGGTCCGCGCGGCAGAACCGACCCGGCAGCCGCCCCGGACGGACGGCTCCTTGCGCGCAACAGTGTGCAAGGAGCCGTAAACGGCTACGGCACGGCACGGACGTGTCCTCACCGAACGCTGCCCAGCGACACGGCAGTTGCGGCGGGTCATAGGATGACCGCATGATCCGCCCCGTTTCCGGTCCTCCTACCTGGAGACACCTGGTCTCCGCTCTCGTGCTCACCGCACTGATTCCGACCTGCTGGTACGCCATGCAGCCGGTTTATCCAGACTGCGTGTACTTCGGTAACTCTTCCTACGAGGATGCGATCGAAGCAGGACGGTGCGATCCCCCTCGCATGCGCTGGAAGACCTGGCGGAACTGAAACCGGCATGGACATCGTGCCTACCGTCATGAGAGCCTCAGCGCATGATCATCATTCGAAAGGCCCATGCCGCGTAGACGGCCCGGCGCACTCCGTGCGTCCCAGTGGAGACCGATCAGGCCTACCGTCCGCCGCATCCGGGGCCTGTCGCCCAGGACGACCGCTCTCATCCATCGTCTCGAAGCACAGCACCCCGACCTCCACCTCGGCACAGAGACCGCCCTGCGCTTGTACCGCTGGTTCCTGACCCAGTCTGGCTCCTACCTGTATCTCCAACGCACCGACTGCCCGTGCCCCGGAGGGCACTTCGACGACACGGCAGCGGCCCGTGACGCCATCGAGCAGATTCTTCATCTCCTGCCGCCCCGCCCACGGCGGGAACTGGAGCTGATCGTGCGCCCTTTGGATGAGGAACTGTGGCGTAGAACCCTGCCCGATCCGCACGCCGGCCCGGGGGAGTGGTGGCACCGGCGCCTCTACCACGACCACACACCCATGGACCTGTTCCCGGAGTATCCGCGGAGCGGTCCCCATGCGATGTTGTTGCAGCGCGGCCGGAAGAATACGACCGGGAACCGTCACCGCCTCTCGGTAGGGGCAAGGCGGTAGAGACCGTCAGTCCTCCTCTGTCGCCGCCCGGGGGCGTTGTTCTCTGGGTCCGGACCAGCTGCCGGTCGAGGCCATCGCACCTACGCACTGGTCGCCTCTGCAGCTGGCGCTGGGCCCGGCGGAGCGGGCCTTCGCTCTTGGAGGCGGATCCGGAAGGGCCGGGTGCGATGTGCCGGGTTGGCGTCGGTGAGGTTCAGGCATCGACAGGGCGTCCGGCACCCGGTCCGCTGCAAACGGCTGTGCCTGGACGTGGCCGTGGAGGTGGTACCGCCGTTCAGTGCCGGGCCGTGCAGGGCCACCGGCTGAAAGCCTGGGTGAGCACCTGCACGGAGGGGGAGGTGGGGCAGGTGCTCACGGGTGACGGCCGGGGGGCCGCTCAGCGCGCCGGCCGCCGTCTCCAGCCTAAATCGCCGAGCCGCGGTGAACCTGCTGTCGCGCTGCAGCTTGCCGTGGAGGGCGTCCCGAGGCCTTCGAGAGGAGGTGTGGAGGCGAGTTCGATCTTCACCGTCACGTGATGGCCGCTGACGGTCGGGCCGGCCCGCGCCGAGTGGGAGGCGCACGGATCATCCCCGCCCAGCCGGCGCCTGCCCCGCACGGGTCGCCGTAGCCGGTACGACTGCTTCGCCTACCCGACGGCTCCGCGGCCCTGACCATCGGAGATGTCGGCCGGACACGACCTCCCGGTCGCCGTGACCACGGGCCAGCTCCGCAACATGCTTCGTGCCCTCGTCTGCGACCGATGGGATTGAGCGGGGTAGCGGCAGGCGGTGCGGACAGGGCGCGGCGTGGCCTGCTGTTCACAGATCGGAGTACCGGGCTGCGGCCAAGGTGCTCTCCGCTCCGCCTTTGGCCTGTCCTGCTGGTCCGTGGGAGGCTGGAAGAGATCCACGAGCCGTCGAACGCGGCGCGACCCGGTCGATCCCATGGACTCCGCCATGACCAAGCACCCGTTCTCCGCCTCCCGCACCGTGCCGAAGGCGCTCGCGGGAGCCGCGCTCGCCCTCCTGCTCACCGCACCGGCGGTGGCCGCTCCGGTCGACCAGGATCCGGTATCCCCGCAGGCCGTCGCCGGTATCCAGGAAGCCGCGCTGTCGATACCTGCTATCGGGGTGTCCGACCTGGCCGTGATCCCGTACCAGGGCAGTCCCGACGACGCGGCCGGCACCCGGATACAAGACCGCGGGGTGGCCGCCAGCCCCTACGGGCCACGCGGCGGAGTCGGCCCCGGAGACGTGGGGAACTACATCGTGACCGCCCACCGCATCTCGGCCGGAGGACCGCTCTGGTCGCTGCCGTCGTTGAAGACGGGAGCGTCCGTGACCGTGACCGCCGACGGAGTGCGGTACGAGTACCTCATCACCGCGACGCGGACGACGTCCTTCCGATCACAGGCCTCCATGGACGCGCAGCGAGCCGCGGTCCCCGGCTCGCCGGGCACCGCCCCCACGCGGGCCATGATCACCGTGAGTACGTGCCTGACGCCGGAGGACAACGCGGCGGGCAACCTCTGGCGTGACCCCCAGAACAACCCGGAGCACCGCCTCGACAAGATCGGTGTCCTCACTTCGACGAACCCTGACCCATAGCGGGCGCCCGCAGGCCGCGACCCGACAGTCCAGGAATCCCCATCACCGCTGGACCAAGGCGAGGGCCCCAGGAACCGTTGGTTCCCGGGGCCCACGAGGAAGTGCCGCTCAGCCGTTCATCGGCGTACGACAGGTCACCGTCAATACCGCCGTACCCACAGTTGCCAGCCGTCGACCACCCGGCTGCACATGTAGGACGCGTACGGACCCCTGTTGACGAGGTTGTGGCCCGTCTGCGAGCACTCCATCTGGGTGCCGTAGGTGGCCCAGAGGAAGAACGGCGAGTCGGCGGCCAGCGGTGCCGTACGGGCGATCCGGTCGGGCTGAGCGGGAGCTGCGACCGTGGCGGCAGTTCCCGGGGGCGTGCCCAGCGCCAGTGCGGCGAAGGCTCCCGCAGCGAGTGTCAGGACGCGGTTCATTGTGTGCATGAGGTCTCCCGTTTCGCGTCGGCGCGGACTCAGGTCCGGTGGAGCCACCACCAGGCGTTGGGGTTGTCGATCAACAGGCTCTGGAGCGAACGGTTGATGGTGTCGTTGCTGTGATAGCTCAGGGCCGGTCCGATGCCGTCGTAATACCACGTCATCATCATGGTGTGATCGATCTCCTGGCCGTTGCCGTCCCAGTCGGCCTGCAGGACATCCCCGTAGCCCATGTACCAGACGTTGTCGAGCAGTTGCGTCCGCTGGCTCCAGCGGGAGGCATAGAAGTAGAACCACTCCGCGTTGATCCAGGTGAGCGTCTGGTTGTGGATGTCCCAGGGGTTGTACCACCAGCTGTCCTGGTCGTTCGACGGGTAGGGTCCGTTCGCTTCGTCCGACCAACCACCGGCCCTGAGCGCCTGGCTGATGAAGTTGGTGCAGTCGTTGTTCCCGAAGTCCCGGTACCAGGAGTTGCGGTCGATGGCGTACGTCTGGGCGTAATCCGTCATGGCCCAGTAGTCGTAGCCGCCGCTCAACTTGGCCGGCTTCTGATGATGGGTCAGCACGGCGGGCTTGGTGGTCGAGGCGGTCGACGTCGAGGAGACGGGGCCGACGCCGCCGCTTTGGCGCGGTTTCGGCTGCTGAGCCAGGTCGCGCACGTCGTTGATCGGAGCGGGTCCGCCTTCGTCGATGCGGTACTGCTTCGTCATCTCCCAGTGGTTGCCCGAGCCGCGCGAGAACTCGACCCGGTGGTGGGACCTGAATTTCGTCTGCGGGCTGCCCTTCGTGTCCATGTGTGCGTAGGTGAGCGCTGTCAGTTCGGTGACGTGGAGCAGGACCGCATCGGATGTCCTGTCGACTTTGTCGATGGTGATCTGGATGTCGGCGGCGGAGTAGCTCTCACCTGCGGACTTGAGCTTGTTCTTGCGCTCGGTGATCGCTGCCAGAGTCAGCTCGTGAGTCTTCGCCAGGCTGCTGGTGGCGGCGATGCTCCGGGTGGGTCCACGGCCGGACGCAGGAGTGGAGGCGTCCAGTAGAGCGTAGGTGCGTTCGGCCAGGAACGCCTTGGCCGTGTCGCTCATGGCGTTGAGGTCCGGAGCGTCCGGAGCGTCCGGAGCCCCGGCGACAGCCGGCACGGCTGGTATGCCGAGTGCGAATACGGCGACCGCGATGACGGCCGTCCGCTTGATGGAACGCTGTTTGCTGGGCACGCTACCCCCGTTGTCTCGTCGCACTGTGACGACCCCGTGCCCCGACCGGCGCACTGGAGTCCTCGGCTCCCGCCAGTCTGCGCACCACCCTCATGCACCGTCATTGGCCTTGCGTGCACGCGTCCTTGTCCATGCGCGCAGAGCCGATCGCATCCGTTGCGCCGCGGAAAGCGGGCGCACGCCTGCGGTATTCGGCCGGCGGCATGCCGTACATGCGGCGGAAGACGCGGCTGAACCCCGCGGGATCGCCGAGCCCGTTGCGTGCGGCGACGGCGTGTACGGGGACGTGGGCCAGCCGGGGATCGGCGAGGTCGGAGCGGCAACGCTCCAGCCGACGGCGGCGGATCGTCGCCGACACCGTCTCGTCGCGCTGCTTGAAGAGCTGGTGCACCAGGCGGACGGAAACGTGGTGGGCGACGGCGATGGCGTGCGGGGAGAGCTGCGGGTCCGCGAGGTTCTCCTCGATGAAGGCATCGATGCGGGCCAGGAGCACGGCGCGGCGCGCTTCGGGTTCCAGGAAGGTGCGGGAGTCGAGTTGCTGGGCCAGGAAGGCGTAGGCCAGGTGCATGGTCGCCGTGCCGAGCCGGGCGCTCTCCGCCTCCCCCAGCCGGGGGGCTTCCTTGAACAGGGCGTGCAGATGCTGGGCGAAGATGGCCCCCACGCCTTCGGGCGCGGGCAGCCGGGTGGCCAGCAGCCGGTCGACCCGGCTCTCGGAGAAGGGGAGCAGGCTTCTCGGCAGGTGCAGAACGATGCCTTGGGACGCTTCGCCGCGCGGGCCTGTCGTCCCCCGGCCGCGGTAGGGCCGCGACGAACTCCACATGACGAAGTCACCGGCCGACAACAGGGTTTCACTGCGATCCTGTGCGACGCCCATGGCCCCGCCCACGACCAGCGTCAGCTCGTAGGTCTCCGGGTCGGACCGCCTGATGAGGGCGGGGGTGCGCTCCGACCGTAGTGCGGGGAACGACATCATCGTCGCGTCCAAGGGTCCCGCGGACAGCAACCCCACCCTGCCGACGAAGTCGGCGGCGTGGTCACTGCTGACATGGACGGGCGCTACTCCGCGACGGACGCTCTCGCACCACCACTCGAACCGGTGCGCCGGCGGCAGCGACAGCGTGTCCACGATGCCGAACACTTGCGCCCTCCCAGGTCTCTCGCTGTCCCTACCGGCATGAGGCTACGCAAAACCGTTCGAACATATGCCGCATTCATGGGCATTGGCCGATTCGCGCCGATCGCTCAGTGGCGTGGGGGGTGCCGAGTAAGGCAAGGGCCCGGGCGCCGGGAGTGGCAGGTTTGCCCTGGTAGACGATCACTTATCGGCCCGGTGCACCGCCTTCCACTGACGGCGCCCCGGCGACGGTCGATCAGGCCCCGGGCCGACTCGTGACCCGCCGCGAGTTCGACGTGTAGGGCAACGTCCGTGGCAAGGTCCAGAACCGCTGGTCCGACAAGCGGACGTTCCGGGGCGTCGGCACCGCCGACAACACCACGGGCCCGACCCCCATTTGGGCCCGTGGCGGGCACCCGACAGCGTCCAGCGCGCGAAGTGTGGCCGTTGCAACACGCCGAGTACTCCAGTACGCGGGCGTCCCTCCGCCTTGCCATGCACGGCACCAGAGGCCGCGGGCTCGGCCGACAAAATCCGAAAGAGACGGCCTAGTGCAGTTGCTCGGCCAGCCCGACGATGATGCCCTCCGGGCCGCGGAGGTAGCAGAGCAGATAGCTGTCTTCGAACCGGGCGATCTCGCCGACGAGTTCGGCGCCGTGCGGGCGCAGGCGGGCAACGGTGTCCTCGATGTCGTCGACGGCGAACATGACGCGGTGCGTGCCCGCAATGTTGTGCGGCCGGTTGCGCGGCCCGGCGCTGATCACCGCGGGGCTGCGGTACTTCGCCAGTTCGAGCCGGCTGTGACCGTCCGGGGTCCGGACCATCGCGATGTCGCAGCGGACGCCGTCGAGTCCGGTGCACTGGTCGGCGAAGAGGCCCTCGACCTCCCCCCTGCCCTCCAGCTCCATCCCGAGTTCCACGAAGAACGCGATGGCGGCATCCATGTCCTCGACGACGATGCCGACGTTGTCCATCCGCTGAATCGCCATGTTGCCCTCTCCTTGTTCCTCGTGCGGCCGGGATGGCCGCCGATGTCCCTGGGACGGAGCCGGTGGCACGTTCTCGACATCCTCCCACCGCGGAACTCGAAGAATCTGGATCCCGCCTCAGCGCCGCGACAGCACACCCGCGAGCCAGGAGCCACCACTGAGCGTGAGCGGTGCAGGCGGCCGCTCCCCTGAAGACGACCAGCCGCAGCGCGTCGTCCCCCGCCCCCTGCTGCGGGGCCGGTTCCGGCGCGCCGTGCCGCGCGCGCTCCGGTGGGGTCGCCGGCGCCGACGGCACCGGCCGACGGCGTCGGTGGGCCGTTCGGTACCTGCGGCGGGTTACTCGTTTTCTCGGAGCCAGATCACGAGGGCTGCTCTGGCCAGGGTGCCGTGGAAGACGTAGTCGCGCTTGTTCTACCGAGGCGCGACGGCCCGGTGCTGCTTCAGCATCGGGCCGTCACCGCGCGGGCCTGGCGACGTCAGCCCCACGGCTGCCAATCCGTCGGGGACGACCAGACGCGGGCCGTTGACCACGGGCGCAAAGGTATCGACCACACCAGGGCGGCGATGCGATCGATCCGGGCCGCCCGTCCGCACGGCGCCCCGACCTACGCGATCCTCGACCATCACCACCCCGACGTCCTGGGTGCCCAGCGACGCGGACGTGCCCGCATCCGCAGCGAGAGAGCCATCCGCTGGGGCGGCAGGCCACTTCGAACAGCGGCCTGACCAGGACCGCCCCACCCTGTGAACGATCGGGAAATCGGGCTGCGACACACTGACCTGGTGATCGACAACGCCTTCGTGATCGTCTCCGGTCTGCCGGCCAGCGGCAAGAGCACCCTGGCCCGCGGGCTCGCCACGGAACTCGGCCTGCCGGTCATCGACAAGGACGTGATTCTGGAATCGCTCTACGACTCCCTCGGCATCGGCGATCAGGCATGGCGCTACCGGCTGAGCCGAGCCGGTGACGACATCCTGTTCGCGCTCGCTGCCGACGCCGGGCGAGCCATCCTCGTCAACTGGTGGCACCGCGACACCACCCCCGGCCGACTCCGCCAACTCGACGCCCATCTGGTCGAGGTGTTCTGCGACTGCGACACCGGACTCGTCGCTGAGCGGTTCCGGGCGCGCAAACGCCACCCAGGACACCTCGACCAAGACCTCACCCGCGAGGAGCTCAGCGACCGCGTCGCCGCCTGGGCCGCCCACCCAGGACCGCTCGGGCTGGGCGGACGCCCTCTGATCGTCGACACCGCCCAAACCGTCGACATCGCCACCCTGGCCAAAGAGGTGGACGTTCGCATCGCCGGTACTCGACGATGAAGTGAAGGCAGCACCACGGCTCGAACGGGACGGGCGACCCCATCACTTCGCACATCTGTGAACCTCGCCGGTCACCGTACTCTTGCCGGTCACAGCACGAAGAGTTCCAGGACAGCGACTTCAAGGACCGCGGCGCACTGGGTGGGGCAGTCGGCGGATGATCAGGGGCGGAACGGCTCGGGGGCACCGTCGCCGAGTACGAAGGTGGCCGGCCAGCTCTCGCGCAGGATCCGGGCCAGCAGCGGGTGCTCGGAGTCGATAACCTCGCTGAGCCGGATCGAGCCGTCCGCCTCGACGCGCTGCCCGCCGAGCAGGACGCGTGCCTGGAGCAGCTCCTCGCCCCACGGCTCGATGGCGTTGCAGAACAGGCCCTCGAAGCGGTGACCGGCCAGGGTGCCGTCGTTCACCCGGCGGGTGTAGTCCTCGATCACCTCGGCGGGTAGGCACACCCAGGCCATGTGGACCACGGTGCGGCCGTCGTCGAGGCGGATCGGCAGCCGGACCTTGAGGAAGTTGCCGACACCTCGGGCGACCATCACCGCGCCGGTATCGGCGGTGACCCGCTCCGCCCGCTCGGCCGGGGAGAGTTCGGCGATCAGGTGGGGGAGAGCGTGGGCAAAGCCTGGGTGCTCCGGGTCCACGGTGCCGCCGCAGTCGCACCCGCACCCTCCGGCCCCGTGGTCGTGGCGCTCCTGGCCGGAGCCGACGGGCAGCACCAGGGTGAAGGACCGGGCGACGGTGAAGACCGCCGGCTCGGGCAAGCCGAGTGCGGCCAGCGCCGCGGAGGCGGCCTCGTGCCGCTCGCCGTTGACCCGCACCTCGGCCTCCACGGCGCCTGGAGCACCGCCGTAGAAGACCCGGACACCGTTGAACCAGGGCGACTCCAGGTCTGCGGTGAAGGTGTGGGCGATCTCGCGGAGCACGTCCGCCTCCAGCAGTGCGTTCTGGAGACGCGTGTTCTCCCGGTCGGAGAGCCCGTAGGCCAGTACGCCCGAGGTGATGGACCGCCACCCCGGCACGCCGCGCCCCTCGTCGGGGCCCAAGTGTTCGGCGAACTTCTCGTGACCGTCGAGCAGCTCGAGCAAGCAGGCGCCGGCCGAGCGGGCCCAGAGGCCGGCCGCGTCGCGCGGGGTGGTGACTACCACGACGCAGTCCACGAAGCAGGGCACGTCGGGCTGGATGCTCACGTCCGGGAAGGCGAGCAGGTCGTAGTGCCGGTCGTCCCCGTGCCCCGCCGGCCCGACACCGACGGCCCAACCCTGCGGGCTGAGCAGTGAGTTGCCTTTGAGTTCGGCGCCCGCCGTACAGCCGGGGGCGATCTCCTCCAGGGCGTCGCGGACCAGAGCGAGGAAGTCGAGATCGGGCAGTCGGCCCTCGGGGGGCATGGTGGCGCGCGTGCGGCGGCGTATCCAGGACATGTGAGGGATCATACGGAGGCGGTGCCGGTGAGCCACCTGCATGTCCGTGCGAGGGCATGCGCGATGGCGCGCCGAGCAGGCGAGCCGTTCGCGCCTCCCGCGGACGGATGGCTCCGCATCCGGGACCCGGACGATGGGCCCCGTCTGGCCCGTGCGGTCTGCGATCCCGAGGAAGTGCGGTGCATGGGTTCACGCAGTTCGCGGACCACGCCCCCAGGTGCCCTACTTATCGGTAACTTGGACGGATCCACAAGAGGTGAGGGTAGGGAGCAGGGCGCATGGCAGACCACGACCTGACCGGTTTCACGCAGAGCACGTTCACCCATGACGGTGCCACCCGCCGGCTACTGCGCCGCGGCACGGGACCCGCAGTGATCATCATGGCGGAAATCCCCGGCATCACGCCCAAGGTCCTCGGCTTCGCCGAGCAGGTGGCCGCGTCCGGCTGTACGGCCGTACTCCCGGTGCTTTTCGGCGAGCCCGGACGCGACACGGATCCTGCCGCCGTCGGCTGGCCGAGCGTCGGCCGCTACCTGGCTTCGTCGCTGTGGCAGGTCTGCGTGAGCCGGGAGTTCACGCTGCTGGCCACGGGACGGAGTTCCCGCGTCGTGACGTGGCTGCGTGCTTTGGCCGCCGCCGAACACGAGCGCTGCGGCGGCCCCGGAGTCGGCGCCGTCGGCATGTGCCTGACCGGCGGATTCGCCCTGGCCATGGCCACGGACGAACGCCTCGTGGCCCCCGTCCTGTCCCAGCCGTCGCTTCCGCTTGCCTGTACCCGAAGTCGCGCGGGCGCCATAGACATCAGCCCCGATGAGCTCGCGGTCGTCCGCCGACGCTGCGAGCGCGACGGGCTCCAGGTCCTAGGGCTGCGGTTCCGGGGTGACCGGCTCGTACCCGGCGACCGGTTCGCGTACCTGCGGCGCGAGCTCGGCGACGCCTTCGTCGCCGTCGAGCTGGACGACGCCGCGGCGAACCCGGCGAGCCCCCTGGCACCCCACTCCGTTCTGACGGAGCACCTCATCGACGAACCCGGACAGCCCACACGGCAGGCGCTCGACACGGTCCTCGACCTGTTCCGCACCCGGCTTCTCGGAGAGCAGCCGTCCGCGACCGCGTGACGCGGCCGGAGGCCCGGAGGCCCGGAGGCGCGGCCCACATCGACCGCGCGGACCGGTCGGCCACCGCCAGGTAGACCGCGGCAAGCTGTGCACCAGGCTGCGGGGCGGGAGGGCTGTCGCTGCGGCAGTCGGGGGGCACTGGTTTTGGCCACGTTCTACTGGGGGCGGCTGTAGCGACTGATCCTCGTGATCCGGTAGCGGTCGATGCGGCCGGGTGCACCGTGGCCGGCAGGAGCTGCCGGCGTCCGATCCTGATCGGGATCGTGCGGGGCGTATGCCTCTTACGAACGTGGGAGGCCATGCGCCCCGGCGGCGGGCGGCGCGGCCTTCAGCGGATGCAGTCAAAGGGGCCGGTGCCGGTGCCGGCGATGTCGCGTGCGCCATCGCGCCAGGAGTTCGGCGGGCGTGCGGGGCGAGGGGTCCGGCTCGGTGGGCCATGCCTCCTGCTCGGTGAGAGGAACGAGCGGCATGAGGTACATCCGGCCGTTGATCACCACGGCGCACAGAGGTTCTCCGCCGGGGATGTCCGGACTGCCCAAGCGGACTGTGAAGGGCCGTGGGGCACCCTGGTCGTCGGCGATCTCGCCCTGCATCTCGGTCACCGCACGACGCTCCGTTCGCACGGAGGACACGGCCTTTCCGTCGACGAGCACATCGGCTCGCCGACGTCCCGGACTCCACACGAGGGTGATCGAATGTCCGCCCTGGTCCAGGTGGAAGCGGTGCTGATGAGTCCGAACCTTCACGGCAGCCTCCACGTGCGTGCCGCACCATCCCGCGTACCTGGAAATGTGCGGCCGGACGGATCCCCAAGGACAGCACGGTTCATTGCTGCCTCCATTGTCCAGCCTCACGCCGAGGATCGCCGCCGTCCGCCGGGCAGAGCGGCACGACGTACGTCGCCGGCGGCGCCGACTCGCTGCCGCGGGACGGCGGAATCGGCGCCGACGACCTTGCCGGGGCCGTACGTCCGCTCGCTGCGGACCTCCACGTCGAAGCACGCCGGGGGGTGCGCGGCGGGGCTACCTCCGCGGCTTCCTCAGGGCCCTCTACCGCCGTCGCATGGCATCGCGGGCGAATTCTAGGGCAAGGAGATCAATTCCCGCCGAATGTACCGATGTTCGCGACTCTCATGGTGGCCAGTGGGTAGCGTCTGCGCTCACCACCCGGCCGGAGGTGTGGAGCCGGTCGGGGCCGTCGAGTGCAAAAGGAGCGAATGCCGATGATGAGTGTGGAGACGTCTCTGAAGGAGGCGATGACCTCGATCGAAGGAGCCTTGGGGGCCGCGCTGGTCGACTACACGAGCGGCATGGCCCTCGGAACGCTGGGCGGAGGCAAAGACCTCGATCTGACGGTAGCCGCAGCCGGGAACACCGATGTGATCCGCGCGAAGGTCCGCACCATGGAGATGCTGAACCTCAAGGATGGCATCGAGGACGTGCTGATCACCCTCGGCAGCCAATACCACCTCATCCGCCTGATCAACGGCCGAGGGGCCAACGGGCTGTTCCTGTACCTCGTCCTGGACAAGGGCAGGGCGAACCTGGCCATGGCCAGGCACCAGCTCAAGCGCATCGAGGCGGAACTGGAGCTGTAACCAACTCCCCGTTCCCCGGCTCCGCCTGCCCATGAATTGAAAGAATCTTCAATTCGGCACATCCGAATGTGAGCAGCCAAGGGGCAGGCCGGGGCCGGGAGAGGCGAGGATGGCCGAAGCTGGGCGTCGAGGCCCCGGCAGGTCTGGGCTGTCGGCTCGCAGAATGGTCAACCCGGGTAGGAGTGTTGTCGTATGCAGGTGCCGCTGTACCAGGCCAAGGCGGAGTTCTTCCGCATGCTCGGGCACCCCGCCCGGATCCGGGTACTGGAACTGCTTCAGTACGGCCCCGTCCCCGTCCGCGACCTCTTGAACGAGATCGACATCGAACCGTCCAACCTCTCCCAGCAGCTCGCGGTGCTGCGTCGATCCGGCATCGTGGTCTCCATCCGTGAGGGCTCCACCGTCAGCTACGCCCTGGCCGGCGGAGACGTGGCGGAACTCCTGCGAGCCGCCCGGCGCATCCTCA
The DNA here is from genome assembly GCF_042736715.1 of Streptomyces sp. NPDC060049. Classification (NCBI taxonomy): domain Bacteria; kingdom Bacillati; phylum Actinomycetota; class Actinomycetes; order Kitasatosporales; family Streptomycetaceae; genus Streptomyces; species Streptomyces sp. NPDC060049. The sequence goes on along the minus strand of NZ_JBHWVV010000005.1, from coordinate 258,176 downwards.
CGGAGTTGCTGGCAGGGCAGAGCGAGCTGCTCGCTGAACTCCGGCACACCGACACCGAGACCTCTGCGCAATCGGCTCCGCCCGCCCTGTGACGGCCCGGACACCGTCCGGCAGCAAGACCAGCGACTCGGGTCGCCGACCAGGGCGTCTCCGCCGTCAGGGGCTCCGCGTACGGTCTGCGCATGATTGATCAGCAGTGGAGCGGTGTACGTCAGCGTGTGGTCGCGCTGGGTTCCCAGCCGTGGAGCGGCAAGGTGTTCGGCTCGCTCGGGCACAGGTGGGTCTTGGAAGACCTGCCGGCCGATGACGGGCTTGCCGAACTCGAAGGGCAGACGGGTGTGCGGTTGCCGGAGGACTACCAAAATTTCCTCACCTCCATGGGCGCCGCGGCGCGGGTCCCGCTTACGGCCTCTGCCCCGTGCGACGCGTACGAGGCCGCTGGCGCTGGGAAGGAGATGGCGCCGGCCTGGCCGACCTGGCCATGCTCGCCCGGCCCTTCCCTGAGCACGGCCCGGACCCCAAAGACCTCGACGCACTTCTCGCCGTACGCCCTGAAGAAGAGGACTTCAACGAGATCGAAGACTTCGACGACGCCATCGAAGCATGGGAAGTCACGCACACGGACATGAGGTCGGAAACGGTCACGCAGGCCCTGGTCGTCGAACCGAAAGACTGTCGGGGCCACGTACAACGAGACCCACACCATCGACGTTCGACGACACGTGAGTTACGGCGGACCAACGGGGTGGACGCTGAGGTCGCCGTAGGTCGACAGAACGCCGGCCAGGTCACCTGGTGTGTGCCGCAGGGTGGTGTCCAGGAAGGCAAGCGTGGTTGCGGCGACGACGTCCGGGCTCTCTGTGCGGCCCAGGGAGCCGACTATCGAGGGCACAGGCGGCAGGTACAAGGGGCCGTCCATGAAGGTGAGGTGTGCGGCTCCGGGGATGGTGAGCCGGTAGCTCGTCGCGGTGCTGAGCTTGAGGGCCTCGGTGAGCCGGGGTATGTAGTGCGGGTCGGTTTCGGCGGTGATGGCCTGGGTGAGCGCGAGCGTCGGCTGGTGGAGGGCGGGGGAGGTGGGGCCGTGGGGGTAGCCGTCCAAATCGATGACGGCGTCGAACCGGTCGTCCTGCCGGGCTGCCTGCAGAGCGGCGGCGCCGCCCATGGAGTGACCGGTGGCCGCGACCCGACTGGTGTCCAGGCGTCCGGTCAGCGGGCCGGTCGTCTCACCTCGGTCCAGACGGTCCAGCTGGGTGAGGACGAAGCCGAGGTCGGCGGTGCGAACAGCCGTCCAGTCAACCGCCAGCTTGTCGTCCTTGTCCCGGTCCCCGGTGGAGGCGATCTCGGCGCGAATCGTTCGGCCGTCGGCGAGGACGACGGCAGCCGAGTCGTACGGGTGGTCGAGGGCGGCGACCACATAGCCGTGGCTGGCCAGTTCCTCCGCCCAGGCGGTGTTCTGAGTACGCACTCCGCCCGATCCGGGAGAGAACAGGACGACCGGGAACCGTTCGCCCTCACCGGCCACCGGGGCGTCGAAGACCGAATGGGTGTGGGCACGCGGGACGCCGTCGACCAGGAAGCCGGGCAGGCCGACCTGGCGGGCGAGGGCGTGGGAAACGGTGCGCGCCTCGTGCTCGGTGCGCCCGAGGTACTGGGCCCGCTGCGCGCCCGCGGGGCTCTTCTGCGCGGGGTACCAGAGCTGGACCACGACCGTGCGCCGGTCGTTCGGATCGGCGGTGAAGCTCTCGGGGCGGCGTGCGTCGGTCCACTGCTCCACACGCGTGCCGACCGCGAAACGGCCCGACGGCTCGGGGAACACGGGTACGGGGAAGGCCCAGGCGGCCACCGGACCCGCGGCAATCAGGCCGACGCAGGCCAGCGACCCCGGCAGCGCCAGCCACCATCGGGCCCGCCACGCCGGCCGGCCGGTACGGCGTCGCAGTAGCGGAGGGAGGACGAACGGCAACGCGACGGCAGCGCCTGCCAGTACCGGCAGCATCTGCCAGCGGATCCCCACCACACTCAGCACGATCGCGGACGGCACGAGAACCGCCCCCGCCGCGATCGTGACGCGTGGGCGGGCAGCGGGGGGAAGCCAGCGTGCCACCACCAGGGCGACGGCACCCAGCAAGGCAAGGAATTCCAGGGGGGACATGTACAGCCCCGCGATGATCTCGGTCACCCGGCCATCCTCAAGGCGGGGCACGCGATGCCACATCGCTCCCGGGTCGCATTCGCATGCGACCGGAGTCGCAATCCGAGGCACGTCCCCTGTGCGACCGGAGTCGCATCCGGGCATCTCGCCTGTGCGACCGGAGTCGCAATCGCGCACGCCGGTTGAGCGGCCGCACCGGGCGGGGGATGCGGGCTAGGTCCAACAAGGGGGGAAGCCATGCCAGACCCGAAGGCCGGAGGCCCCCTTGCGGAGCCACGAAAAGGGTAACGGGGCGGCTTCGCAGAGGTACAGGAGAAGCGCGCCCACGGCCTCGTTCAGTCCACGAGCACGCCGGGGTTGAGGATGCCCCGCGGATCGAGAGCGCCCTTCGCGGCCCGCAGTGCGAGGGCGAAGGGCTCGGGGCGCTGGCGGTCGTAGCCCGGGCGGTGGTCCCGGCCGACGGCGTGGTGGTGGGTGATCGTGGCACGGTGGCGGTGCAGGACCTCGACCGCGACGGCCTTGAGGTCGTCCCAGAGGGCGTCCTCGTCACCGGCCCGGCCGGCAGCGAGGACAGTGAAGTAGGGCGCCGCGCCGTCCGGATAGACGTGCGTAAGGCGGCAGTTGACGGTCGCGGGATGTCCGGTGGCCTTGAAGGCCGCCGCGCCGACCTCGGTACGTACGGCGTCGATCAGGCCGGGGATGCGGTCCCAGGTGGCCGCCGTCTCGAAGGTCTCCGCGACCGCGCCCATCCTGGCGAGACCATCGCGGAGGTAGGGCATCCGCAGGAAGGCCGAGCGCCAGGCGCTCACGGCCGCGTCGCCGCCGGGCCCTCCGTTCGCGCCGGCGGTCCCGTCGTGCCGGCCTCCGTGCGAGCGGGTCAGGGCGAGGGCTCGTTCGAGCCGGGTGGTCACCGGTTCGTCGGCCGACTCGAACCCCAGGACCAGTACGGCGGAGCCGTCCCGGGCGGCGCCCGACAGTGCGGCCTCGCCGGCGTCCAGCAGACGGCAGTTGGCGGGGGAGAGGTCGGACTGTGCGATGGCTCGCACCGCCCGGAGCGCGTCGGGGAAGTGGGCGAAGGAGACTGCGGCGGAAGCTTTGTGCCGGGGGCGTTCCTGAAGGCGGACCCATGCCTCGGTGATGATGCCGAGGGTCCCTTCGGAGCCCAGGAACAGCCGGTCGTGGGAGGGGCCCGCCCCGGAGGCGGGCAGCCGCCAGGAGCTGCTCGTACCGGCCGGGGTGACAACGTGCAGCGACTGCACGAAGTCGTCGATGTGCGTGCGGCCGGTGGCGTAGTGACCGCCGGCCCGGGTGGCGAGCCAACCGCCCAGGGTGGAGAACTCGAAGCTCTGCGGGAAGTGTCGCAGGGTGAGGCCGTGGGGTCGCAGTTGGTTCTCCAGGCTCGGTCCGAGTGTGCCGGCCTGGATGCGCGCGGCCCGGCCCTCGGTGTCGACCTCCAGGACACGTCCCATGGAGGTCAGGTCGAGGGACAGCACCGCCCGGTGGGCGTCGCCGCGGTACTCCACGCCCCCGGCGACCGAAGAACCCCCGCCGTACGGGACGACGGCGACCTGCCGGTCGCCCGCCCACTCCAGCAGGTCGGCCACGCCCCGGTCGTCCGTCGGGCGGGCGACGAGATCGGGGATGCGGCCGGGCCGCCCGCGCAGGGCCCGCACCACGTCGCGGTACGCCTTTCCCATGGCATGGGCGGCACGGTCCCCGGGGTCGGCGGTGACCAGGTGGGCGAGGCTCCGCGGAGGTTCCACGGCGGGGTTTCCCATGCGCAGGTCGCTGATGCGGGGCGTGGGGAGCGGACGGGCGAGGGTGCCGGGGAGCAGGGCGCCCATCGCGGCGCATTCCGCGTCGTCGGGATGCGCGTCCGCCCAACCCCAGCCCCACCAGGAGCGGGTGCGGGACGCCGGCTGCGTGGTGGTGCGGGCCATGGATGCGCTCCAGAGGTCGCAGAAACTTACCTAGTGGTAAATTACCTACTGATAATATCGGTCCATGGCAACCCCAATGGCAACCCCGCCTTCGAAAGCCGGTACCAAGGGAGTCCCGCGGGAGCACCGCCGGCAGCAGATGCTGGAGGCCGCCACGGAGGAGTTCGGCACCCGCGGCTACGCGGCCGCGTCACTCCCCGCGATCGCCGCACGCGTGGGCGTCACCAAGACGCTGCTGCACCAGTACCTCGGTACCAAGGAGGATCTGTACGTCGCCTGCCTGGTGCCCATCGGGGACCGGCTGCTGGAAGCCGTCCGGACAGCGATGGGCCCCGATGGGACCGCGCCGCACACGCCGCTGCGCGTACTCCACGGCATCTTCAGCGCACTGGAGGGGCGGCGGGAGGCGTGGTTCGTGCTCTACGACACCACGCTGCCGCCCGGCGGTGAGGCCGCACGCCGGGCATCCGAGTACTGGTCGGCCATCGACCGGCTCGCTGCGGGCGGCACGGCCGAGCTGCTGCGCGCGGCCGGATCCACCGACGCGCTGGACGCCGACGCGCTCAAGTACGTCTGGCGGGACCTGGTCGCCACCCTCGTCCGCTGGTGGGTCAAGCACCCGGAGCAGACCCCGGAAGCCATGACGCAGCGCTGCTCCCGCCTCTTCGCAGCCGCTGCCACGCTCACCTCCGGCAGTTACCGCGGCTGAAGTCGGGGCGCCCGTTGAGCCCTGGGAGCCCTTCTCGGCTTCACGGCCTTGCCGGCTTCGAGCTTGCGCCACGGGTTTTCCCGCGCCTTCGGTTCCTGCTCGACCGGGTGGGCCGCCCCGGGCGGCCGACCTGTGCTCCGAATGGAACCGGGTCATCATGGGTGGAGGTGGCCGTGGCCTCCGTCCGGCCGCCGGGCCTCCGCGTTGCGGCGGGTTCGTGTCGGGAGGTGACTGGTGCGCATGAGCGAATCACGCAGAGCGTGGTACATGATCAGTGTTGTCGTCGCCGTCATCTTCTTGGACCTCGCGGCCGTCATCCTGATGAACGTCGTCTGATCGTGACCGTGCGGCGCTCGCCCGCGACGCCCGGCATTACCGGCCTGACGACATGCGGCGGAATACCAAGCCCGTTGGTTCTCGCCGGTCGAGATGGGTGGCACCGCCGAGGCTCGGCGCCTCTGACCGGAACGTGAACGCCCCGTGACCTCGGGAGACCCAGGTCGCGGGGCGTCCTCGGACCGGTCGCTCGGACGGCTGTCGGCTACCGGCTGAGCGACCTGAGCGCCGCCGCGTCGTACGGCTTCAGCTCGTCGAAGCGGTTGCCGAGGACCTTCGCCGCCCACTGCGGGTCTTGGAGCAGGGCCCGGCCGACGGCGACCATGTCGAACTCGTCGCGTTCCATGCGGTCCAGGAGGTTGTCGATGTCGCCGAGCGCCGCACCCTCGCCTGCGAACGCGCGGATGAAGTCGCCGTCGAGGCCGACCGAGCCGACGGTGATGGTCGGCCGGCCGGTGAGCTTCTTGGTCCAACCCGCAAGGTTCAGGTCCGAGCCCTCGAACTCCGGGAGCCAGTAACGTCGGGTGGAGGCGTGGAACGCGTCGACGCCGGCCGCCGCCAGCGGGGCGAGGATCGCCTCCAATTCCTCCGGGTTCTGCGCGAGCCGGGCGTCGTAGGCCTCCTGCTTCCACTGCGAGTAGCGGAAGATCACCGGGAAGTCGGCCGGGACGCGCTCGCGGACCGCGGCCACGATCTCCGCGGCGAACTTCGTACGGGCCACCGCGTTGCCGCCGTAGGCGTCGGTGCGGCGGTTGGTCCGCTCCCACAGGAACTGGTCGAGCAGGTAGCCGTGAGCACCGTGCAGTTCGACGCCGTCGAAGCCGATCCGCTCGGCCTCCGCGGCGGCGTCGGCGAACGCGCCGATGACGTCGTCGAGGTCGGCGCGGGTCATTGCCTTACCGGTCCCCTCGGTGCCGTCGACGCGGATGCCGGAGGGGCCGACGGCGGGGGCGTCGGCATACGGTGCCTCGCCCTGCTTGCGCACCATGCCTATGTGCCACAGCTGGGGCACGATCGTGCCGCCCGCCTCGTGCACGGCCGCGGCGACCTTCGCCCACCCCGCCAGCTGGTCCTCGCCGTGGAACCGCGGCACCCGGTCGCTCTGCCCGGCGGAGTCGTGACCGACGTAGGTGCCCTCGGTGACGATCAGGCCCACGCCCGCTGCGGCCCGGCTGGCGTAGTACGCCTGCACGTCCTCGCCGGGCACGCCGCCGGGGGAGAACATCCGCGTCATCGGCGCCATCGCGATGCGGTTGGGGACGGTCAGGCCGTTCAGCTTGACGGGCCGGGACAAGATCTCGGCCGCGCGGGAGGCGGTGGACGTGGTGAGGGTCATGCGGGTCCTCCGGATTGAGGCTGTGGCTCGTCGGGGTGACGGCGAGGAGTGCATAGTACACATGCTATGTATCATGCATATTAATGTCGGGCCATCGTGCGGCTCGGTCCGCGCCCTGGCCGCGTCGGCCACTGGGGCAGAAGCGTGCAGGGGTCCGTCGGCCCCCGGCTTCACAGGTCAGCGATAATGGAGCGCCAAAAGGAGCAGGAGGCGCAGTGCTGGAGAAACTGGAGCGTGAGCTGATGCTGCTCTCGCGGCACCAGGTGCTGGCCCGGCGCGAGCGCGACCCCGAGCGCCTGGAGCGGTCGGCGTACCTGCTGCTCAGCCGGATCGACACACAAGGCCCCATGTCCATCGGACAGTTGGCGGAGGCCTTCGGGCTCGATACCTCGACCGTGAACCGCCAGACGGCCGCGCTGCTGCGCTGCGGACTGGCCGAGCGCGTCGCGGACCCGGACGGCGGCATGGCCCGCAAGCTGTGCATCACCGTTGAAGGCGGGCGCCGGCTCGCCGAAGACCGCGAGGTCAACCGGTCCTGCCTGGCCCGGGTGATCGCCGACTGGTCCCCCGGGGAAGTACGGGAGCTGGAGGACGCCCTGGTCCGGCTCAACCGCAGCGCCGAAGCCCTCGAGGGACGGTACTGGCCGCGCACGGAGGAAGAGGACGCCCGCGCCGCATGCCGCCCGCCGGTCCCGCACGAATCCCCGGCTCCTGCCCCGCAGGCACCCGCGACTCCCGCCCCGTAGGAACGCCTGCGGCGCGCCCTGTGCGAGCGCCCGCGCATCGGGCGGGCCCCTCGCCCGGTCCCGCAGAACGACGTAGGGAAGGTTGACGGCTGGACCTTCCTCGAGACCGTGTCGCCGCCAGACGTCGCGGGCCCGACAAGATCCGAAAGAGACGGCCTAATGGGGGCGGAGTGGGCAGACGGGGCCGTCCCAAAGCCGCGCCGTCGCGTCGAAGCTCGCCGTGGCGAGGGTTGCGCCGTCGGGGCTGAACGCCACTGCGCTCACCTGGTCGGAATGTCCCCGAAGTGGCGGGCGGGACGTGCCGGTGGCCGGGAAGGTCACCCGCACCGGCTCGCCCGCCCGGACCACGTGTGCACACGTGACCAGGAGTCCTCGGCCACCAGGAAGCCCGCTCCCGCCACCTCTCCGTCCGGCCCGAGGATCTGCGCCACCGCTGTGGGCAGGTCCGACGGCGTGCCGTCATCCGCCCCTTTCCCGGTGCTAGCCATCGTCGTCCTTCCAGGACACGGACACCTGCAGATGACAGTTCGCCTTGCTCTTGGTGATCACCGCGCCGGCCTCGACGGCGAGGTCCACGCCGAACTCGACGGTGATCTGGTCGGGCCGGGCCTTGCGCAGCTGCTCGAGGGCTGCCTGCGCGACCTGGGTGACCGACTCCAGGGCTTCCTGCAAGGTCTGCGGTACCTCACGAATGGCGTCCCCGATGCGACCGGCTTTCACCGGCCCCTCGATGCCGACTGCCGTCTCCACCAGTACGGAGCCCCCGCCCTCCAGTGGAATCCGGGCCAGAGATGTCAACGTGCCTCCTCGGTCGATCGCGGGCACATCAGGGATCCCGTGCAGCATCCCGTGGCCTGGGTACGAGTCGCAGCTGGGAGTGGGCCGTACGAGGAAGCCAGGACTGGTCCGGGCGATCGAGTTCGGAGCCGGATGAACAGGGCTACTGCTGCTGGAAGTGTTTCTGAAGCCAAGTGAGCAAGGCCGCGAACGCGGGGGTCATGGTGGCGTCCGACTGCTTGAGGACCGTCGAACGGCCGCCGTCTTCCACCGTGATCGTGTAACTCATCGCATCCCTGGCGCGGCCGGGCTGGTCCGCCTCGGGCGTCGGGACGGCCGCTGCCACCAGCTGGGCCAGCTCCGCGCGAGCGTCCCCGGGCAGGGTATCCGTGTCCATCACCTGGGGCGGGAGGCGGAGGTTGACCGCCGCCGCCAGCCCGCCGTGTGTCGCGAGAGTCACCTTCATCGCGTGCGACCTGCTGACGATCGACCGACGGCCGGCCGACGGATATCTCTGGTGGTCACCTGGATGCCTTCAGTGCGTTCACGTCCTTGGCCAGCTTCCTCATACTGGCGCTCAGTTCCCCGATTTGCCTGGTCAGGGCTGCCAGATCGTCCTGTCGGCCCGCGCCGCCGTTCCCGTTGGCCGCAAGGCTCCGTGCCCGGGCGGCCCCGGTCGGGACGCCTCTGATGGGGATTTCCACCTCCTGCCACGCCGCCAGCACGGCCGACTGCTCGGGGCTGCCCATGCCGAACAGCTCCCCGGCCTTCTGGAACGTGGTGTGGGCGAAATCTTGGAATTGGGCCTCGGCGCTGGACGCTTTGAGCGATTCGTACCAGATGGGCCCGGCGGCCTCCCATGCGAATCCGCCGATGCCCACGGCCGTCAAGAAGAACGCCTTGTTCGGAATGCCGGAGTTGATGTGCACCCCGCCGTTGTCCCCTTGCTCGGTGTCGGGCAGGTGGATGAACTTGCTCATGCGGTCGGGCTGGGGGTCCCTTCCGAACAGTGCGTTGTTGTACGCGTGCCCCGGGGCCTTCATCGATCGCAGGGCGTCGGCATCGATTCCCGGGGTCCACACGTCAGCCCCGATCAGCCAGTCCGCTTCCTCGGCCGACTGCTTGAGCGACCACTGTTTGACCAGCGACCCGAAGACGTCCGAGACAGACTCGTTCAGGGCGCCGGACTGATTGTGGTACTCGAATCCGGCGGTGTGTTCGGTGACTCCGTGTGTCAACTCGTGGGCGATCACGTCGAGGGATCCGGTGAGGTTTCCGAGCAGCTTTCCGTCCCCGTCGCCGAAGACCATGTGCCGTCCGTCCCAGAACGCGTTGTTGAACTTCACGCCGAAGTGAACGTACCCGTCCAGGCGCATCCCCCGGCCGTCGATCGAATCGCGTTGGAACACTTCCTTGTAGAAATCGCGCGTCAGGCCGAGTCCGGCAAACGCCCGGTTGACGGACTCATCCGCTGACTCCGGTCCGTCTTCCGGCCTGGCCAGGACAGCGGTGGGGAGGAAACTTGCCTGCTCGCAGTCGAAGACGGTGCGCCGACCGTTACCGGGGGCGGCCGCGCCGGCGAAGGACGCCCGGACCGCTCGCTCACCCCGCAGGCGAGCAGTGGTCAGCAGGGTGTCCAAGGCGGCCTGCCGCACCTCACCGTCCTCGCTCTCCATGAGCCTCTTGAGCAGGTACGGGGGGATGATGCAGTCGAGTCGTGGCGGGGTCCTGCTCATGGAAACCTCCTGAATAAGAGGACCGACGGTTGAGCATTCATCAACGCGCGAAAGGTTCGCGACGTTCAAGGTGGCGAGATGCAGCGTTTCCGCGGGACCTCCGAGAGATCCCGCAGACGAACGGCAGGTGCCCACCGGGCGTGGCAGCAGCGGAGAAGCGGTGGCGCCGACGAGCTCCGTTTCCAGAGGTGGGGGCCACGCTGATATGACCAGTCTCCGGCCGCCCGTATCGGCTGGCAAACGCAGCGCGAGCGCGTCCGGGAGGGCGTATCCGGTGTGATGGTGAGAGACCTGGCGCGCCCGCCTTCGAAGGCGCCCTACACCCAGTTGACCTCCGCCCGCTGCAGCAGCGGGTCGTCCGTCAGGTTGAAGAGCGGCACGGCGAAGTTCCCGGACCTGAACCTGCCGCCGAAGTGCAGGCCGAGCACGCGGTGGTCGGCCAGGTCGAAGACCGGGGATCCGCTGTTGCCGCCGAGCGTGGAGCAGTCGTGCGTCATGGTGAACCCTGGCCCGTCCGGGACCAGCGCCGTCACCGTGCCCGGCTGGAGCCGCTTCACGTTGTAGATGTCCATGAAGATGCGTCTCATGGCTTCCGGCTCGTTGCGGCGGCCGTCCGCCGCCGGGTAGCCGACCACGTACACGGGCCGGCCCGGCAGGTCCGACGGAGCGTCGGCCGCCACCGGCAGTGGCGCCGGCAGCGGCCCGCCGCCGGCCGACGGGGACACTCGGAGCAGCGCCATGTCGACGTCCTGGTGGATGCCGATGACCTCGGTGACCTCGAACTCGAATGATCCGTCACCGACGGGCGCGCCGAGTTCCTCGGCGGTGTCGATGCGCGCACGCATGTTCTGGCGGAAGGTGAACCCGCCCTCGCCGTCCGCCCGACTGAACTCGGTCGCGACATGGCGGTTGGTCATCACGGCGAACGGCGAGACCAGGAAGCCCGTGCCCAGCCAGTCCAGTTCCGCGTGGCCGGAGACCTCCACCCGGCCGACCCGCTCGATCGAGCTCCGGATTCCCGGTCGCTGCCCGTCCAGCAGGGCCCAGTCGCCCGGCTGCGAGGCGAAGTCCTGGCCTTGGACCAGGATCGCCGGGCGGCCTTCGAGCAGGACGATCGCCTCCACCCCGAAGTACTCGTCCGCGTCGACATCGCCGGTGCGGCCCGCCGCGAGCTTCTCCAGCCCGCGCACCCCGGCCTCCAGCACCCTGGCCCGCTCCTCCCGGGCGGCACGGCCGATCTGCGCGGCCGCCTGCTCCTCGCGTGGGAGATCCTCGTCCGACTCGAGGATCTCCGCTTCCAGCCCCTTGCGGACGCGTGCGGCCACCTCCGACAAGTCCTCTCGGAAGACCTGCTCGGGCCCGGTCGCCACCGGTGATCCACCGCGCATCTCACACCTCCTGTGTCGTGCCGCCCCGTCAGCGTGACTGGGCCGCAGCGATCTCGTCGTGGACTTGAGGGCTGTGCTCCCGCAGGTGCGCCATGATGGCGCTCAGTTGCGTGCCGACGTTCACGAAAGCCGTGTTCTTGCCCTGGAAGCTGACGTCCGAGACGCGTCGCGTGCCGCGGTGCAGGGCCACCACCGTCCAGTCGTCGGTCAGCACCGGCGAGCCGGAGGAGCCGCCCCGGGTGTCGGTGAAGTAGCGCACGTCCCGGTCGTCCGCTTCGAAGGCGAGGTTGTTGCGCAGCGCGATCCGCTTCGGCTCCCCACCGGCGTGCTGGATGATGTTGAGCGCCACAGGCGTGTCCTTGGCCACGGCCAGCGGTGCGGTGGCGACGCGGAGGAAGGGCCGGGGCGGCACGCCGGTGAGGCGCAGCACGGCGTAGTCGAGCTCCTCGTCCCAGGCCACGAGTTCGCTCGCATGCGCCTCCTCGGCGTCCGCGTCGTCCTCGCTCAAGTAGTCGAACCGGGAGCGCGATCCCTGGGCCTGGAGCCGGAGGTCCGCCGGGTCCACCACCTGCTGCTGGCCGTCGGTGCGCTTGCGGGCGTTGACGACGTGGTGGTTGGTGACGAGCAGGTCGGGGGAGATGAGCCAGCCCGTGCCGTTGTGGGGCAGCGCCAACGGCTGGAGCAGGGCGCCCCCCTGGTACGGCAGCACCTTGATACGGGCGACCGAGGAGCCCGCCAGCGCTCCGCCGCTCAGGAAGGCGAAGGGCACCGTGTCGTCCCGGAAGACGATTTCCTCTTTGGTTTCCCCGGTGGGGACGTCGAGTGCCACGTCGGGCTCACCGGCCGCGTCGCGCGCCACGCGATCCAGTGCCTTGAGGACCACGTCGCGAGCGGCGGCGTCGGTGAGCTGGTCGGCGGCGTTGCGGAGCCAGACGGCCAGCGGCACGGTGCCGTCGATCAGCCGCTCCACCCGGTTCATCTCGTTGAGGTCCGAGTGGATCTGCTGGCCGGGCGCCGCGAGGAGCGGAAGCGAGCCGCGGTACTTCGGGAGGATGCCCGCGAACAGCAGGCTCCGCAGGGCCGGGTCCGTCAGTCCTGCCTCCACCGCTGTGTCCCGCAGCAGTACGACGTCGTCCTGGGAGAGGTACGTGTCGCTCATGGTCGATCAGGCCGCTCTGTGGCCGTTCCCTTCGGCTGGGCTCTGCGCTGAGGGGTCCGCCTCATCCTGTTCCGACGAGACCGGCTGTTCCGACGAGACCGGCTGTTCCGACGAGACCGGCCGCGCGCCCGTGGGTACGTCCGGGCCGGAGGTGACGGCACCGGCGCCCATAACTGCCGCCACGCCCGAGACGAGCTCGCCGCTCCGGTCGTCGAGGGCCAGGAGGCGCATGGCGAGCCGGTCGAGCGTCCCGAGCCGGCGCGCCTCGCGCAGCATGCCCTGCACCCCCTGGTGTGCGGCCCCGGTCGTGGACCTCCGGTCGGGCGGGTTGGCGGAGTCCTCCAGAAGGCGGCGCAGCGAGGCCCGCAGCTCGGGCCTGCCGGCTACCACGCGGGCGATCGCCTCGCCGAGTACGTCCAAGACCCCGTCCTCGATCTCGGGCAGGCCCACGACGTCCAGGGCGTGCTCCAGGATCCGTGGGTGGTCGCGCGAGACCTCGGCGACCGCGGCGCGCACCAGGGCGGGCTGCCGGACGAGCTCCGCGTCGGGCAGCCGCCGCAGTCGCTGGGCGAGCCTGCTCGCGACCTCCTGATCGTGTTCCTCGGTGCCCGACGCCAGCTGCGCACGGGTCAGCAGGGCGCCCAGCGCCTCGAAGTCCTTGCCCAGGCGTGTGGCGATCTCCTCGGCCTCGGCGAGGTCGTCGTCGGCCTCACCTCGTTCGCCGTCAGCCTTGGCCAACCGCGCCGAGACGAGCAGCAACTCCAGCTGCAGTTCGGGGAAGCCGTCCTCCTCGGCGCGTTCCACGGCGGCGTCGGCCGCTGCCCGGGCTTCGGTACGTCGGCCCAGCCGGTCCAAGGTCTCGACCCACAGCGGATACAACGGGCTGCCCGAGGTCCACGGGCGCCGCCCCTCGAGCCGTTTTGCGGCCGCGTCGGTGTACCCCTGCGACAGCAGGTCCTCGACCTCGCGGGCGGTGATGCGCTCCCAGTCCTCCTGGTCCGCCTTCGCGATCACCTCGTCCGGGGTGTGGCCGCCGAAGCGCCCGGCGAGGTACGCGGCGGACCGTCCCGCCATGTCCTGGTCGGCCCCGACGAGGAACCGCTCGACACCGGGCAGCCAGCGCAGCTCCACCTCCCGCGGGCTCTCGTTCAACCGCAGTCGGTGGTAGATCTCCTCCGCCCGCGGCTCCAGACCCTCGCGTGCCGCGTAGTACGCGACGGCCCGCTGCCCGACCGCCCGCATCACGTCCGCACGGCCGCGGTCGGCCGGCCGCAGCATGATGGCCCGCAGATCGGCCCGGTGGCGCACGCTCCCCGGGCCGGCGGATTCCACCAGGTCGAGCCGGGAGAACAGCTCGAAGAGGCGCTCCGCCTCCAAGTCGGAGTCCACCGCCAGTCCGCACGGTTCGGCGAGGACTTCCCGGATCAGTCCGGGGGTGATGGTCCGCAGCGCCATTCCGGCCTGGGCCAGTGCACGGACGTCCTCGTCCTCGATGCGCCTGAGGATCCGCTCGTACAGGATGCCCTGGATGAGCATCTCGTCGACCTTGCGGTAGAGGTGCCGGCGCCGCCGGGGCAGGCTCTCGATCAGTTCGTTCAGCGAATCGGCCCGGTCGCCCTCCTGCTCGGCTGCCCGCGCCGCCAGCTTCAGGCTCAGGGGGTTCCCGCCCACGCGGTCGGCGAGCTTCTCGGCGAGCTGTTCGTCGGTCACCCCGCAGCAGGCCAGGAGGGCCGCGGAGGCCTCCGGGTCGAGGTCGTTCAACTCGATGGTCAGGGGCTCCACCGGCCGGGCCGGATGCTCCTTCAGTAGCCGCCGGCCGGCGACGACGGTTCGCAGCCGGGGGTGCACCTTCTGGAGTGCCGACCAGACTCCCCACATGCGGCCGAGCTCCGGGGAACCGCGGTACTGGGCCTCCTCGAAGGAGTCGATCACGAGCAACAGGGGCGGCTGCTCGTGAGCGGGCACGCCCACCGCCTCGACGACGAGCGTCGCGAGCCGGGCCGCCAGCATGCCCTCGCGCGCGGCGGACAGGGCGTGCACGCCCGACTGGGAGAGCCGTGCCATCGTCGCCCGGGTGGTGGCGAGCTCGTAGAGCTCGTCGACCGTGTCCTCTTCGGCCCGGTGGAGGCCGACGGTCTCCTCGCACGCATGCGCCAGGGCGTCGAAATCGGCGTAGTGCTCCGGGAACTGGACACGGAGCTGCCGAGCCATCTCCGCGATCAGGGTGGCCGGTTCGTGGACCGAGAGGGTGGGCCGTGCGAAGTCGACGTACGCGAAGGGGAAGGGGGTCGGGAAGTCGCGCAGGCTGTCCCGGAGGAACGTCGTGAGCAGAGCGCTCTTGCCGACGCCGCTCAGCCCGTGGACCAGCACCGGCCGCTTCGTGCCGCTGCCGACCGCCCGGGTGAAGTCGTCCTGCAACGGCGTGGGCAGTCCGATGTAGGCGCGCAGCCGGGCGAGTTCCTCGACGCGCCCCTGGAAGGAGCTGCGGGGGAGGCGCTCGAGGGGCTGCATCAGCCGCGCCCGGTCCAGCAGCCGCTGGACCTCCCCGCTCTGCGGGATGCCGGTGATGCCCGGGACCTGCGCGAGCCACAGCACCGCCTGCAGTGTGTGCGGGAGCTCGTCCAGCTTCTGGTGGGCGAGGACCGGGGGCGTGCCGTCGAGGTAGGCCAACGCGGTGCGTTCCGGGCCCGGGCCGGGCGGGACCTGCTCCAGGTTGGCCAGCAGGGCGAGGCGGGCCGGTTCCGGAGCGGCGAAGCCGCGCAGTGCCGTGTCGCGAGCCTCCGGCTTGAGTACCCAGGTGAAGGTGTTGCGCGCGCCGACGGCCCGGCAGTCGCGCAGCAGCTCCACGGCGGCTGCCCCGGAGGGCTCCTCCTCGCCGGGCAGTTTCAGCCGCGCCGGGTCGAACCGGCTCAGCAGGGACGCCGCTTCCCGATAGGCCTTGCGCAGGTCCGACACGTCTGCGGGACCGGGGACGGCCGCCGCGGCGCGCAGCCGCTCGCTCAGGCGTGCCCCGAAGTCCTCGCCGGGTGCGAGCGCGCCGTAGAGGCGGACCGATTCCGCTGCCGCCGTGCAGACCTTGCGCATGTAGCTGTCCGGCCCAAAAGCCTCACCCGCGTGGAGGACGGCGGGGACGGTCGTCTCCACGAGGCCGGCGACTCCCTTCGTGTCCGGGAGCTTCGAGGCCTCCGTGAAGAACTGCTGGAAGAACTCCCGCAGATCGTCCGGGCCGAACAGCCGCGCGGTGTCCCTGACCTCGTTCTTGCGTATCTCGTACGGGAGCTGGCGCATCGTGGGCGAGTACCCGAGCAGTACCAGCCGGGGCGGTACGTCCGGCGGGGTCGGCCTCTGGTTGTAGATGGCCAGGGCCAGCTTTCCGATGCAGTCCCAGACATCGGAATTGACGTCGAGCTTGTCGCAGTCGTCCAGCACCAGCCAGTACTGCTCGCGCGCGGTGGTGGCCTGCGTGACAACGCGGTGCACCGCCGCATCGATCTCGGGTAGTGAATCGTTCAATTGTGTCGTGTTCAACGGCGAGAGGGCCGTGTCCGAGATCACCGGCGGGGCGGTGTCCGGGTCCGCGACGGACTCGGTGAGCCGCTGGACCACCTGCTCGGCGGTCGAGGTCTGGTTCAGCGTCACCCGTACCGGGCGGAAATTGCAGTGCTCGCCAACGTGCCGGATCAGTTTGTAGCTGTAGGAGCGTCCGCTGTCCGGCTCTCCGTCCACCACCAGAACCGTCTTGTCGGGATTCTCAAAGAATTGGCGGAGCCGCTTTCTGAAGTCCGCCCGGTCGATGAACACCTCGGCGCCGCTGCTGAGCACGCTACTGAGGAAGAAGTCCTGGGGGGAAATGTGCAGCCGCGCAGCCTCCTCCAGCTCAGCCTTGAGGCGCTGTGCCTCCTTTCCGGCCGGGATGGACGTCAGCGTGTCGATCCGCACGAGGGTGCTGAGCAGTTGCAGCTGGGTTTCGATGCCGCTGTTCCGTACTGCCTCGACCAGGGCGACCGAATTGTCGCTGCTCACATAACTCAGCGGGATTCTGCTCACGAACTCGGGTGAGAACCCGAACTGGACCAACTTGGGTCGGGGCTCGCCAGAAATGAAGAAGTGGTCCCGCACCATTTCGGTGACGAGTCCCCATTCGGTGTCCTTGGGAGACATACCGCACCTGCACAGACCGCCGTAGCGGCGTGGGAAGACGGACTGCCTGATACCTGCCATGGTTTCACCCGGTCCGGCCCGTCGCAACGCGGCCGAACAGCGCGCGGACCTCCTGCCGGACGGGCGCGCTGCGCAGGTACTGGGCGATGCCGTGGTGGTTGCCGCTGTCGTTCCTGACCAGATGGTCGGTGACGAGGCCGGGAGGACCGTACTCGGGCCGCAGCCAGTGGTCGAGCGCCACCAGGTCCCGCAGGTCCGAGACATTGGACCAGGCCGCCACACCCGCCGGGACCGCCGTCGGCAGCGCGAGCTGGTCCTGGACCTCGGTGATGCCGAGGGGGCATCCCACGCCGACGAACAGGGTGACGTCCCGTCGCTCCTCGTGGAGCACCTCGTAGGCGATGACCGAGCCGAGGCTGTGCCCCAGCACGACGAGCGGACCGTCGCGCAGATCGGCCAGCTCGCGGCGGACGACCTCGCGCATCGCCTCGCCGACCCCGCCGAAGAAGTACGCGTACACGTCTTCGAATGTGCGCTTCACGAGCAGCTCGAAGACCTGTACGCGCATGAAGACGGGGAGCGGCAGCGCCTTGGCGAGGTCCAGTGAGGCCGCTGGGGGTACCGCGTCCTCAGCCCGGCCGAGCGTCTCCGCCGAGTACGTCATCTTCGCCAGCCAGTTCGCCAGCTCCTCCTCCCCGGCCTGCGCCGACCGTCTCCCGAGCGCCGGACCTGCCTTCCGGCGCGCCTCGCGGAGCGTGTGTTCGATGAACTCCTCGGGGGTCCGCGGCACCCCCGTGTCCGGGAGTTCCCCCAGGGGCGGCGGCCCGCCGGACAGCGGATCGGGCTCGTCGTCGGGAAGGGGGGTGCCGTACCGGACCGGCGCCCAGTAGGCCATCCGCGACGCCGCGCCCATGTCCGTGCCGAACAGTGCCCTGTCCCACTGGGACTTGAGCAGTTCCTTGCGGACCTTGTTCCCGTTGCCGTGGACGTAGACGACGGTGGCGTCGTTCATTTCAGCTGCCCAGTACCACGTCTTCGTAGCTCTCCAGACGTTTCCAGCGCTCCGCGGGCGCGCGGGTGACGGGCATGAGGTCGGCGGCCGGCAGGGGTCCGAAGTCGAGGCCGGTGAGCTCGACGATGTCGCTGACCGGCACCTGGAACGTGCGGTACGGGCCGAGCGGCGGCGGATCGCCCGGCTTGGCGCCTGCCATCGCCCGCTCGCGATCCCGGCTGAGGTCCGGACTCTGGTCGAGGATGTACCCGGTCGAGGCCAGTCGGCCGTTCTGGACGAAGGCGGCCACTTTCCAGAACCGCAGCGGAACCTGGATGCCCCGGTAGGGCGGGTCGGAGTCGTGCAGGACGGGACCGGTGAAGACGGACAGCTTGCGGTCGAACTGCGCCGCGTGGTCGAGCAGATGGTTCTCCAGTCCCTGCCACAGCTCTTTGCCCTGGTTGAAGAAGTCCTGTTGCGGGGCCGCGTTGGTGAAGTGGAAGGTGTCCGTGTTCGCGCGGTCGGCCTCGGTCGCGGCACCCCAGACCGGGTCCAGGCGGCGGACCAGGTGCCCCCGGTCCAGGGAGTTGTCGCGGTAGATGTCGTTGCCGGCCTGCTGGGCCTCGGGTACGCGGGGGTCGAACCCCCAGGCGTCGTCGCGGGGCAGGTCCTCGACGAGCCGTTCGCCGTCGATGCACACGGCGGTGGAGGCGGCCAGTCTGCGGTCGGGACGCAGGACGACGGTGAAGTGGGTGTAGGGGAGGACCACGGTCTCGATCCCTGCCGCAGCCGGCAGGGGGAGCGGGATGACGGAACCGAGGAAGGACTCGTCGTAGCCGGTGCGATCGGCGAGAGAGCCCTGCCGTGCCCTGGTGCCCGCAGCCCGGTCCGACGGCGTGTCGATTGCATTCATACGATAGTCATACCGTGCACAAGTGATCGTTTACGGTCCCAAGCGACGGGTCACCCGAAAAGCGGCTCCCCCCCCGCAGGCCCAATCGGGCGGCGTCCCCCACGCCCCGGTTCAGGCGGCGACCACCGCGGAACCCATGCTGTCGACCCCCCATGCCCGCCACGCCCCGAGGAGTACCCGTGCCCACTGGCCTGTCCATCCACGTCGGTCTGAACAAGGTCGATCCCGACGCCTACGGCGGCTGGGACGGCAAGCTCCTGGCCTGCGAGAACGATGCCCGTGACATGGCGGCGGTGGCCCGCGCCGGCGGGTTCGGCGACACTGTGATCCTGACCGGCGACGGCACGGTGGAGAACATCACCGGGGAACTGCGCAAGGCGGCCGGACGGCTCAAGAGCGGCGACATCTTGCTCTTCACCTACTCGGGCCACGGCGGCCAGATGGACAACGTCGTCGGGTCGGACGACGAACCCGACCGACTGGACGAGACGCTGGTGTTCTTCGACCGCCAGTTCCTCGACGACGAGCTGTACCGGGAGTTCCGGCGGTTCGAGGAGGGGGTCAGGATCGTCGCCCTGTTGGACTGCTGCCACAGCGGCAGCGCCATCGAGTCCCTGCAGGGACTGCTCACCCCGGAGGCGCTGCAATCGCAGTTCCAGACCCGTGACCCTGGCCAGGTGGAGGCGGCGTCCCGGCTGATGCCGCTGCTCGAGCAGCAGCAGGTCTTCGCGCGGGACCGGGCGTTCTACGAGGGCCTTCAGCGCGAACTCAAGGACGGCGACGGCGCCCGCCCGGCGCCCGCCGCCGTGCTCATCGCCGCATGCCAGGACAACCAGGTGGCGTCCGACGGAGACGTCAACGGACTGTTCACCGCGACCCTTCTCAAGGTGTGGGGGGAGGGCGCCTTCCTGGGCGACTACCGCACCTTCCACCGCGACATCCAAAAGCGCATGCCCGCCATCCAGAGCCCGAACTTCTACACGACGGGCAGCCCGGCGGACGGCTTCCTCAAGCAGAAGCCCTTCACCATCTGACACCGACTGCCCACGGCCGCCCCGGGAGCCGCCGCGCGGCGCCACTCCTGGGCCGGCTCGCGCAGGACGTCCGTCAACCCGCGAAAGCCAGAGGCCGGCAGCGGCGCCGCCGCTCGACGCGTCGGCGCGTCCGCCCGGACCGCCCGCCCCTCCGCTTGACCGGTTTCGCGCTCAACCCGCTGGAGCGGGCTTCTCCAGGAGCTCGAGGTGGGGCGTCTGCACCGTGGAGCCACGCACCGGCGAGAGACCCCCCCGTTCGGGGCGCGGCGTCCTCTCAGCCGCGACCGCCTTCGGCCCCCTTCGCCGCGGCCAGGCGCCAGGGCGCGAACGCGCTGGCCGTGCGTGGCAGGAGGCCCGCCAACTCGGGGCAGTGCCGCACCACCACGCTGGTCATGCCGTTGCGCTGGATCCAGTCGATGCCCAGGGGGGTGTACACCTCGGGCCTGAAGTCGACTGTGAGGAAGCGGTCGCTCTGCAGGCGGCGGGTCGCCATCAGGATGAAGATGCGGAAGGCGGTGTCGCTGAAGCCGAAGCCCTGCGGCGGGTTTTCGGCGAAGAGACCGACCATGGTGTCGATCTGATCGACATTGCGGTAGACGTCCTTCAAGCGCGCGACCGTCTCCGCGTCGCCGGACACGTCCTCGAACCGCCGCACGCGCGGCTTGTGCAGACCTGCCCGGAAGTCGTTGTAGCGCGGTACACCGCGGCGCCGGCTGCGTACCAAGTCGACCACGGACAGGTCGATGATCTCGCCGTCCCGCTCGAACGCCCGCAGGGCGCGGGGGTAATTGTGCAGGGTGATCGCCCCGGGATGGGCGATGCCGAGCGAGTACAGCGAATTGGCCAGGCCGGTCGTGCGGATGAGCGACTCCGCAGCGGGCCCCTGCACGTCGTTGAAGCCGAGGGTGTCCAGACGCCGGCCGAGCCGGTGGTCCACGATCTCGAAGTCGTCGGGGAGCAGCGGGTGCATGCGGTAGACGGTGACGAAGTCCTCGGTGAGCGAGTACGGAGCGGCATGGTGGTCCGGCAGGGTCTCGGGGATGCCGGTCAGTGAGTGCGCCTCGAAGAGCCACAGCCCCAATTGTTCGAGCCACTTCTTCGGCGGCCCCTGCCAGTTGGTCTTCAGGCCGATGTCGATCACCTCGGTGGCGAGGATCGCGGGAGTCCACTCCACGGTGTGGATCTTCGCGATGAGAGCCGAGACGACCAGTCGCGCAGTGTGGTAGACACGGTCCTCGCTCAGCTTCGGGTACTCCTGCCGCAGCGCTTCGCACACGGCGTTGTGCTCGCGCGCGAAAAGGGTCTGCATGGCGCTGAGGCCGTACCACCAGCTCTCCGCGAACCCGGTGAGGGGAAGGCCGTCCGGGCCGGCCGGCAGGTGTCCGTCCTCCAGGCGCAGCGCGGCACCGCCGCCCGGCTCGCGCAGCGACCTTCCGGTGTTCTCGTCGCCGCCGTAGATTTCGGAGCCGTCCCACCAGTGGGACGCCGCGTTGGCGAACAGTCTCGGCGGACCGTTGCCGTCGGCCGGGTGCAGCCCGTCGTTCTCGGCGAAGCGCATGACCTCCTCGGGACGTCCGCCCGGCGTGTTCCTCCACGTCACACCGGGAGGGAGCGGCACCTCGACGGTCTTCGTGCCGGTGGGATAGCGCTTGTGGTTGACCCAGTCGTGCACCTGGAACTGGATCCAGGCGGCGGCCAGGACGTTGAGGGAGCGTGCCGGGATGAAGACGTCGCGGTGCAGCAGCTCCCGACTGACGGTGACCGGGTTCGGTACGTCGAACAGCTGCGGTTGGAAGACGGGCGCGAGGTTCCGGCCGAAGGCGGACCCGACAGCGCCCATCCCCGGCGCGGACAGGTCGTTGCAGGTGCCGTCGTAGCTCCGCGCGAGCCGCATGTCCTCGTCGATGGGAGCGGGTACGGGCTGGGCTCTGGGCGGAGCCTCGCGGGCCTCGGTGTCGATCAGGTTGTACTGGCGCAGCTCTTGCCGAAAGGCCACGAGGTTCAGCAGACCGAGGCGCGTGGGCAGCCGGTGCCAGGGGACGAACCGGTTGAGGCCGCGGAAGACGGCACGCAACGGCACGCCCAGTACGGCGTTGCGTCGGGGCTCGACGTTGGCGAACCGGTGCCCAAGGCGCTGGGCGCTGCTGGCTTCGTAGGCGACCTTGCGCGCACGGTTGAGGTTTCCGAGGGGCCGAAACTCCTCCGTCGTGTTCCACGGGTTGAAGGCGAGCTCGTCAACCCGCGCCGCTGCGGCTCGAGCCCCGGCCGAGCTGATGTCATGGCGCGGGATGGTCAGCGTTGCCACCCGCACGAGAGGCGTGTCCTCCTCCTTCCACTCGGCCGCGCCGTCCTCGATGGGCGTCCGGCGGGCATCCACATAGCGCTGGACGTACAACGCGAAGACGACATCTGCGTCCTTCAGCCGCTGTTCGAGTTCGTGCTGCAGGAAATCGGGGTCAGTGGCGGAGGGGGCGGGGGCCGGGGGGGCGTCGTCTGCGGGGCCCAGCTGATAGCGCACCGGCCCCGCGTCACCCCACAGGATGGCGCCGCGACTCCAGAACGTTTCCAGCGCGAGGCTGCGCACCGTGCGGCTCGTACCCGCACGCACGTTTCGCCGCATGCGCGCGGCCGTGGACCATCCGACGGCGAGCGGCAGCGTGACGAACAGGGCGAGGGCCTTCCGCGGTGTCGAGTCGGCGCCCGCCATGGCCTTCGCGAATTCGACGAACTCGCGAGCGTTGCGCGCATGCGAGACCGGATGGCTCGTCATCAGAAGGTCGTGCGTTTCATCGGCCCCTGCCGCGATGCGCAAGGCCGCTCCGCGCAGATCGGGGGCGTGGTCGGGCCGGCGGGCGCCGTTGGCATTGGAGAGCCGCACGGTGACGGGGTACTCGGCACGCGGTTGGGCGAAGCCGGTCCGCAGGTCGGGGGGCAGGTCGGCGACGAAGGCCAGACGCGCGTTCTCCGCGCCGAGTACCGCCTTGGCGTGGAACGTCCGCGCGAGGTCGGCGGCGCCACTGCGCTTCCTGGACTTCAGCTGGACCCGCATGAGCTCGCGGGCGAGCCGCTCGAAGACGAGTCGTTCCGCCTCGGGGTTGCCGCCCACGTAGTGCTCGTACTGCCTGAACTCGGCCATGTGTGCCTCTTCGCCAAGGCGCACCCCGCTGTCCGGACGCGATGCCGGCGGACGACGAGGGGACGCTGCACGGCTGCCCGGGACTGCGTCCGCGGGCACCTGGGTTACACACGGCAACCCTGACCCAGTCGTCCGGCCGCGGCGCGCGGAACATAGCAGACGGGTGGCATCCGCTTCGCGCCCCCGGTAAAGAACCGCCGCACGAGGTCGCGGGCGCCGTGCGCGGTGACGCCGCCCTGCCACTCGTACGGCCCACTTCATGTGCGGGAGCGGGATGCGTCGAGTACTGGCAAACTGGTTCCGGAAGACCGCACGGCAGAGTCGTCCGACGCGTGCGAACGCTTCTTCCCGCATCAGTGGGCCACACCCGGTGGCCACATCCGGTCGGTCCGCGCGACCAGGGTAGGGGCCCGACGGATACGTCGCCGTTGGCCGAGACGGGGACCGGCGCCGAGCACACTCGGCAGGCGCTACTGCACCAGAGCCACAGCCGCCACGGCTGCCACAGCTCCTCGCCCCAGGCGTCACTCCCGCCATCCGGAAACGCTCGAGGCGTCTCTGCCATGGGTGACGGCGCCGACACGGCCGCACCACGTGCCGCGTCGACACCGCACTCGCCGACAACACATGCGGGGGGCGGACGAGGGAACGGCGATGAGGGTTTACGAAGCCATAGTCAAGGGCCTGGAAGACATCGGAGTGCGGGCCGCTTTCGGCGGGGCCGGAGAGAACGCCGCCGGCCTGATGCTGGCGCTCAAGCATTCGCAGCAGATCCGGCCGGTCATCACGCGACATGAGCAGGCCGCGTCCTTCATGGCCTGCGGCCACGCGATGTACACGAACGAACTGGGCTTCTGTTTCGCGACGGCCGGGCCGGGTGCGTTCAACCTGTTCTCCGGCCTGGCTGTGGCGATGTCCGACTCCTACCCCGTCCTGGCGGTCTCGGGATACGCCTCCAGGGAATGGCAGGGATGGGGCTCCCTCAACGAGACCTCGGGCCTGAGCCGGACGCCCGACTCCCGGGCCATGTTCGCCGCCACGACGAAGAAGTCCTTCCTTCTCACCGATGCCGCCGACACGTGTGATGTGCTCGAGGAAGCCGTCAACATCGCCTTCGAAGGAAGGCCCGGGCCGGTGCACATCCACGTTCCCGAAGACCTGACCCACCGCGGGATCGAGGTGACGGACTTCCGGCACATCCGGCTCGACGTAGCCCCGGTCCTCCCCGAGCCGGCCCGCGTGGAGGCGATCGCCTCGATGCTGGCCGACGCCCTCACCCGGCGCAAGCGCATCGTGGCGCTCGTCGGGTTCGGCGCGATCCGCAGCGGAGCGGGAGCGGAGGTCCGGCGCTTCGTCGAACGGTTCCAGATGCCCTTGCTCACCACACTGGACGGCAAGGGCATCGTTTCCGAGGGGCACCCGCTCTCGGTGGGCGTCTTCGCGGACAGCGGGCACTCCAGCGCGTGGAAGGCGTTCCGCGAGGCCGATGTCGTGCTGTGCGTCGGCAACTCCCTGAACCAGCACGCCACGTTCAACTATCGCGAGGACCTATTCGAGAACAAGGTGCTCGTCCATGTGAACATCTCCGAGGCCGAGTTCCACAAGGCCTACCGGCCGGACTACGCGCTGCTCTCCGATGCGCGCCTCGGGGTGGCCGCCCTCTACGAGGCGCTCGACGAACGGGTCGGCGACGTCGCGGCGGTCGAGGTCGACGGCCGCGACTACGAAGCCCGTCACATCACGCACCTGACCGGAAAGATCCACCCGGGGGAGCTGGCCCAGGCGGTCGGCAGGATGCTGCCCCCACGAGGTGTTCTGCTCGCCGACGCGGGAGCACACCTCGCCTGGCTCGGCTACTACGTCGAGCTGGAGGAGGGGCAGAACTTCCGCAAGGTCGGTTCCTTCGGGCCGATGGCCGGCCATGTCAACGGCGCCCTCGGCATGAAACTCGCACACCCGGATCGGACCGTCGTCGTCGGGTGCGGTGACGGGTGCTACTCGTTGTCCGGTTTCGAGCTGATGACCGCCGTCGAGAACGACATCCCGGTCATCTGGATCATCTTCGACGACCAGGAATTCAAGCTGATCAAACTGTTCCAGCTCGTCACCTACGGAGAGACGGGGCTCGTCGAGTTCCAGAACCCCGACTTTGCCGCGTACGCGCAGGCGTGCGGCGCCGACGGCTACCGCGTCGAGACGCTGGAGGAGTTCGAGAAGGCGTTCCGTGAAGCGCTCGCCTCCGGCCGGCCCTCCCTCATCGACGCCCGGATCACGCGATGGGCCGTCCCCCACTACAGCCCCTCGCCCGACGGAGTCATCGCCGGCCTCGTAGAGACCATCGAGGCACGCTTGCGCGGCTGACAGCGTCGGCGTCCGCTGCCCCGCCCCGGCGAGCCCCGAGCCCACGGCGAACGGCACGGTGCGGGGCGCCGAGTCCGGGGGAGACGGGCTCGTCCGGTCGCACCGTGAAGGGACAGCATGATGAACGACCCGCTGAACTTCCACAGCCGTGCCGGCTTCGAGGCCCTTGTGAACCGCCCGCTGCTCACGTCGATCTGGCGTCGCCGCACCCACCGGGTCAGCCGCGGCAGCTCGGTCGAAGCCGGTTCGATGAGCTGGGCCTCCACCGCACCACGAGCCCCGCTCACAGAGCTCGAAGAGGCCGTCCTCATCGCCATCACGGGCTGCTCGGGCCTCACCATGCCGGACCGCCCCTTCGCGGACCCCCGCAACGGCAAGCCCATCATGGCCAAGCCGAACCTCAACATGGCCGGCCGGACCGCGGGCAGCCCCGACAACGCGCAGGGCACGCACTTCTTCCTGATCAACGACACCGGCACCTACTACCTGCGCAACCTGCCCCCCGCATCCGACGGCGGGGCGTCGGCGTTCGACGCGGAGACCCTCTGCTCGCGCGCCGCCGAGGCGAAGGTGCGTTTGCTCGACCACCGCATCGACGTACCGGAGGGAAAGCGGGACTTCCCCGCCTACCTCGACTCGAACCGGTTCCTGTCGAACCTTCCGGGTAGCACCCTCCTCCTCCCCGTGGTGGACCTGTCACGGCAGTACATCAACGGGTTGATGTACCTGCTGACCCAGCCCGAGGGGGCACGGCCGGCCATCGTCGACGACCGGAACCTCTACCGCTCGGCGGGCGTGCGCAAGTGGGTGAAGTCGGGGTTCCTGAACGAAGACATCAAGCTGCCCTTGGGCTTCATCTGGGCCATGCGGACGCAGATCGAGGCCGACCTGCTGCTCCAGAACCTCATGCTCACCGCCGACGCCATGGGCCTCGGAGCCTGGATCCACGCCTCGATCGCCCCGTCGATCATGCTGGGCGACCCGAAGTTCCGTCCCACCTACGGTCCCATGCTCGATTTCGACTGGACCACCCCGCGGTGGAGGCCGGCGGACCTCCTACGCTGGCAGGTACCGCTCCCGCGCTACGCGGACCTGAGGGCGACCGCCGTCGGTCTGCGGCACAACGGTGAACACCTCATCAAGGCCATGTGTCCGCCCAATTACGGCACCATGGGCGAGGCGGTCGACGCCGTCGTGGCGGGCAAGTTCGGGCCGAAGGGCATCTACTCCGACGAGGGGTTGTTCGCCCGTATCTACCGGGGGGAGTTCGGCAGCCGGTATCTGCACGAGGCCAGCGACTACTCCGCCGACGTCATCGCGTGTACGCGGGACATCTGCACCTACATCTACGAGACTCACGGTCGGTTCCCCGCCCACTGCGACACGATCCACGTCCCGGGCGTGTGGCTGCAGGCCCATCACCTTGAGAACGGCTACTACGAGCGGTACTTCCGCGACGGTCTGACCGAGGCCCACCGCACGCACGACGCGAACTGGCACGGGGAACGGTGACAGGACCTTGCACAACGGATCGGTCCGGGACGGTGACCGTCCCGGACAGTCCTGGGAACCCCGTGCGCGTGGGCCGTCAACCTCAGTCGAGGCGTACGCAGATGGCCACCGGCAGTTTCGGCGACCAGGTCCCGGTGCTGTGGTCGTACGCCTGGGCATAGCCGTTGTTCCCGGGGGCGCAGGGAGCGGAGATGTTCGTCTCCAGATAGGCGGCCCCGCCCGGGACGCCGGAATTCGTCTTCGCGATCACGGTGCTGTGGTACCTGATCTGGCCCGAGTTGTACTTGACGACCACGTAGACCTTCCCGCCGAGGGTGAAGTTGCCGCCGCCGATCTTGAGATGGTTCCGGTAGGTGTACTGGAACAAGTAGAGGCCGCTGGGTGCCTTGTCCAGACTGGCCGGCGTCGACCGGACCTGGGTGGGCAGGCCGGCGGGTGACGCGTCTGCCGTCGCCGTCGCCATCGGTGAGAATCCGAGGCTGACCACGGCCAGCGCTGTTGCGGCCACCGCGCAGCGGCGCGGCCGGCGAGATGCCGAGCGTGGGTACGAGTGCATGATTGCTCCTTGGGGCGGTTCGGAACCATCAGTGCTACGGGCGACGCACGTTCAGGTGGGCCCGCGGATCACCGGGTACGGAACAGCTGTTCAACGCACCGCGGTTGCAGGTCTCGATGGCGAAGCCGTAGTCACGGGACGGTGTGGTGAGGGTCCGCAGGAGGCATTGGTCACGACCGCACGAGGTGGCCCGGGGACGCTCGTACGGCATCGCTGCGGCAAGAACTCAACGACCCTTGATGGTGGCGGTGTCCGCGTCCGCCGCCTGGCGGAACGTCCGCACTCCCCGGGAGACAATGGTTCAAGCATATTCCGAACGGGTGAATTTCGCCTGGTGGGGCGATGTTCCGGCGATGTGAGGCGTCCGGATCAGCCGGGTAGTCCGCCCACCTCGACGGGCGCCCCCGGCGGCGGCCACTGCCGGCGGGAAGGGACCAGTCCCCGCAGCACCTGGAAGGCCCGGCGACGCTTCCAGTCGTCGGGTGAGCGGAACTCGGCGATGAACGCGGCCGTGGACCTGCTGATGGAGCCCATCGCCTCTGCGCTCGCACCCGGATCCAGGAGCCTGTCGCAGTTGAACCAGGCCAGGCCCCGAGCGACCCGGATCCCGTAGCTGGTGAAGAGTTCGTCGTCGCGGATGAACAAGCGGTCCAGTGAGCTCAGCCGACGGCAGTAGCGGGCGGCGATCTCGTCCTGGACCACGTCGACGGAGGAGGCCAGCAGGTCGTTCATACGGTGGAAGTCGGCGATGTGGGGGTGTACGTCCCCGCGCGGGGCAAGGACCCGCAGCGTCAGCGGCAGATCGTAGGACATGTGCGCCATCATCGAGAAGAGCACCTCCTCCAGGACGTAGGAGTGCCGCACGGTCGATGCGGCGTAGACGTCCCGCCAGGGTTTCGGGACGGTTCCCGGAAGATCCGCGGAGAGGACTTCCCCGATGGGCCGGGCATCGGGGACGGAGCCCAGCCAGGTGTCGATGGCGTCCATCGCCGTGAAGTAGGCCGCGGCGAGGGAGACGGACAGGTCGGCGACCCACTCGGGCGCCCTGAACGACGGGCTGTTCGCGCGCAGGCCGGCGGCGAGGTCGGAGGTGAGCCGGAAGTAGGTGTAGGCGAACACGGCGCGCGGGTCCCGCAGGGCGTCGTACCGCTCGACGCGGACGGCGAGCTGCCCGGCGACCCCGGCGACCTTCTCGGCCGCAGCGGCAGCGGCAGTCGGGTCCCCGGTCATGAGGCCCGGCGGGCGTTCTCCGTCGCCTTCGCCCAGTCGCAGACGAGTTCCCCCGCCAGGCTCCGCCGGTCGGTTCCCACCCGGTAGGTCGCCGTCCATGGGCTTCCCAGCAGCGGCATGTGGTAGGTGGACCCCATGCCGGAGGACTGGATCTCCGCGGGGTAGGTGAACTTCCGCGTCAGGATGCCCGGTACGGGGCTGAACTGCTCGTTCGCCTCTACGGTGACGCCTCTGCCGTCAGGATCGAGCAGGTAGCGTTCCTTCAACAGGTACAGGGTCACGCCGAACTTGGAAACCCTGACCACGTTGTCGGCCACACCGAAGGCGCCCGCGGACGGCGTGGCCACGATCGTCGACTCCAGCCGGGACGCGCCGGTCAGCCGCTGGGCTAGGGCCATCGCGACGACGAGCGCCCGGTTGCGCAGCCCGATGCCGCGGGTGTTCCGAAGGCGTCGCCACGAGGTGACGCGGAAGGTGAACTCCCCCTGCCAGTCGCCGGCCCCCACGTCGAAGTAGTAGATGTGACTGGGGGCGGCTGAGCGGGACGGCGCGCTGTTGTTCGTCACCCTGTGTAGGGTAGCTCCGACTGCGCGCACGGAACGAGAGCGGCAGGCGTGTCTCTCCTCCGGCCGTGTGGACCTGGCCCGTGGACGACCGGCCGCAGGGCGGAGGAACCCGGCCGGGCCGACAGCGGCGTCCCTACGGTTCGCACCTGCCGAAGGTGACCACGTAGGTGCCCGCCTGGCTCTGGCCCGCTCCGGCCGGGTCCGCCGCACCGCCCCTGGACGCTGCACCTATGTCGCTCAGGTAGGGGTCGCGGATGATCTCGGCGTGGCCTTGCGTACTGATGTTCAACCACCAGTTGACGGCTGCACGGGGAGTGCCGGCTCCGCCCCACCCGTTGTACGCGATCTCGTGGCCGCGCCACGACCCGCCGTTCGCGCAGTAGCCGGCGTCCTTGATGCGGCGCCCGATCTGTTCATCGGCGCTTCCGGAGACCCTCGGGTTCTGGTGCGGATTCTTGCCCTTGCCCCACCACTTCTGGGCCAAGGAGGCGTTCAGGTGCGTACGGGCCGCCGACGTCAGTTCGGAGTCGAGCGGGAGTTCCGAAAGCCCCAGGCGCCGACGCTCGTCGTTGATCAGGCACACGGTGGCCAGGGTCTGGAACATGGTCCCGAAGCCGAAACGGCCCGGGTCGGCGGAAGGCGCTATGTCGTCGGCCTCGGGGCCCATCGCGGTGCAGTCCACCGGGGCGGCAGCGGTCGGGGCGGCCGTGGCCGGGGCGGCGGCCGCCGGGACGAGCGGAACCGACAGGGCGACCGCGGCTGCGAAGGAGGTGACGGCTGTAGCGCGCGGAATGCGGGTTCTCATGGAGATTCCCTCCTCTCCCGCCTACCGGTACAGGAAGAGGTCCGGAACGGAAGGTGGTGGGGGACGGCGCGGTGCGCCGCCTCCCATGGTCCGCTCCACTGAGTGACTGTGCCACTCGGGCCCTCCCCGGGCCGCCCGGCGGCCGGGGGGCCCGGGGGGCAGGCTCCGAGGGTCCATGGGATGGCGGACCGTCAACTCCCGATAAGGGCTGGTCGGCACGGTCGTGGGAACACCCAGGATGTGCTCCAGGGCTTCCCCCGAAATCCCCGCTACGGCTGAGACGCGTGCCCGGACCCGCGGCGCCTGACACCGCACCGCGCCGCATGCGCGGGGCGCAGCTTCGCGGCCTTGGTGCCGAGGTGATGTCCGAGCTCCCGATAGGCGTCGAACTGCGCGTGGTCGAACCACTGGTCGAAGGTTGCCTGGCGGGGGAAGGCCTTCTCCCGGAGGGCGTAGCTGAGCAGCTCGTACGGCATGTCAGGGGTCAGACCGGCCTTCACGTAGATGATCGTCCCCTTCGTGGCGGCTGGCGCGTCGGGCGAGAACTGGACCGGTTCCGGGTACTCGATCGTGCCGCGCACCACGCAGGTGACGGAAAACCGGGCGTTCAGGGAGGCCATCGGCGCCTCGGGCGGGAGCGGTCTCGCGCTGCCGGGGACCAGGTTCAGCAGATTCTGCCCCTCGTCATCGAAGGTGATCGTCACTCCTAGGTCCTCGTAGGCGAGTGTGATCGCCTGCGCGAGGGTGGTCGCCAGCGGCGGCGAGTCCCCCGAGGCGTCGATGACGTAGACGGTCCGGCAGCGGAGCCGGAGCATCTCGACCAGGCCGAGATTGTCGAAGTGCCCGCCGTCGGTGCACAGCAGCAGGGGAGTGGTGTCCGAGTACCGGCCCACCAGCTCCTGGAGTTGGTACCGCAGCCGCCGTACCCGCGGCAGCCGCGGCATGATCCGGTTGGGCCCGTACGTCGCCAGTTCCGCGAGGTACAGGGGGTTGGGCACCCAGGTGCCGAGCCGCACGTTGGACAGCGCGAGCAGTCGCTCCATGAACATCGTCTGCGAGCCCATCGCGGAGGCGAAGGCCGCTCCGGACACGGCGACGGCGGACTGCACGGTCAGGTCTCGCCCGATCAGCGCGGGGGCCGTCTTCTGCAGAGTGCCGGTGCGGACCCATCCCGTGTCGGGTCCCCCGCAGTAGTCGGAGGCGAAGGTGAAGGGCACTGCGGGCCGGCCGGGCGCGGTGCGGTTGCGCAGCGAGACGGCCGCGGAGGCGGCGAAGATGACCTGAGGAAAGCCCTCCACCCGCTGTGCGTAGGGGTGCAGCGGGGTCGGCTCGTTGTTGTAGTCGTACGGCAGGGCGCCGACCGAGCCGTCCTTCAACACCGCGCGGCGCACGGCGAAGGCACCGGCCAACCGCTGTCGGTAGAAGGGGTGCAGGCTGAAGGTGGTCTGGTCGATCACGAGCGTCAGCACGATGAGGGCGATCGGCACTCCCGCCTTCCACGCGGCGTGCCAGCTGCCCGCGTAGACGGCGGCCCAGGACATGAGGGCGAGGCCGAAGAACGCGACCAGGAGCAGCACCAGCCAGCACACCACGGCTTTCACTCAGCTGGTGCCGACCTGCGTGACGAGGGATGTGCCGCCCCTGGCGAGCGGACCTGCCCTCTCACCGTCCGGCTTCAGCCTCTTCACCGTTTTGTGGACCGCGGTGAACCACGTACCCGCGGCGGTCGCCGCCGCCGTGATCGCGCCGAGCAAGGCGACTCCCGCCCCGCTGTCGTCCCAATAGCCCCCTCTGTCGGCCTTCTGGGCCAGAGAGGCGAAGAACCAGATCACCGAAGGAAGGACGATCGAGTACGCGGCGACCGCCAGCGCGAGGCCGGTGAGCGTGTTCACCGTGCTGCGCAGCCAGGCGGGGCGTGAACTGCCGCTGCCGGCCCGCGTGAAGGCGTACCCGACGGACACCAGGCCGGCCAGGCCGAACAGGACGAGGACGGGGCGCCAGGCGTTCGGGTGCAGATCAAGGGACGAGTCGAACACCTCCGCTTCCGCCGCGAGGGGGCGGAGTTCGGTCAGCGGGACGTACGAGTAGAACAGGTGCAGGAACTGACCTGCCACCGCGAAGACCAGCGCCAGCATGCCGAAGGAGACGGCCATCCCCCGCAGCACCGCCCCCGCAGCGCGCAGCTTCTCCTTGGGCGCGTCCGCCAGGTACTTCGCGTGTCGGCGGATGTGGTCCTCCTCCGGGCTGCCCGGTGCGAACACATCCGCGGGTTTCGCGAGAGCGGGCCGCACCGAAGGGATCCCGTCCGGGGCCCGGAGCCGGGCATCGGTCAGCGCCAGTTGGAAGGCCCCGGCGGTGTACCCGCCGCCGGACACCGACACCAGATACGTCGCCTTGAGCAGTTGCCCGCGTAGTGCCTGCAGCGCGCCGAGGGTGACCGATGCCGACCGGATGCCGCCGCCGGAGACACAGAAGCCGAGCTCCGCGGGCTGCCGACCGGGCGGCTGGTACGCGCGGGTACGCCAGCGTGTCACCGCGCTGTCCTTCGGGTTCCGATCCTCGGTCCCGCGTGGTTGCGCCGGGTCGGGGGCGGTCCACTCGGCCCGGGGCTCCCAGTCGTGGGGCGCGGCAGGCGGGAGGATCACGTCCGGGTCGCTCCACTGGCTCTCCGTGCCGTCCACGAGCCTGTGGGCGTGGGCCACGACGGGACGAGGACGGTCCTCCCGCGCGCTCCGCACGAAGGAGGGGTCCAGCACCCGGCGGCAGTAGAGGATGACGACGATCAGGATGGCCGCTGCCACCAGCGGGACGACGAGCGCCCATTTCACCTGGGCGAAGTAGGACGCCCACGCCAAGTCCGGTACCGGCTCGGCGGCGAGCCGGTTCAGAGCCCTCCAGAGGAAGATGTTCTCCACGCAGTCCGCCACCACCGGCAGGGGGGTGAGGGCGAGGGCGCGCCGGGCCCACAGCCGGGCGGACTCCCGGTAGAGGAAGAGGTGCCCGAGCCCGAAGGCCCCGGCCAGGGCCACCGCGTATCCGGGAATGAACATGCGCCAGTCGAGTACGAGGCCGTCCTGGAACAGCTTGCCCCCGTCCCCGTCCCCGTCCCCGCCTCCGACGCCGTTCACGATGGCGCGGGCCTCTTCGGCCGTCGCCGCGAACTGCAGGGCCACTTCGCTGTTCCCTGAGGGCTTGTCCAGGAACGGCGGCTCCACCATGTACCAGATGATCAGGCAGAGACCGGCGGTGAGCCCGAACAGGCACAGCCCCACCGCCCAGCCCGGAATCTCTCGCAACCTCGACTGCGTAGGAGCATTCGGCATGTACGCAGAGTAGTCAACCCGACCCTGTCCGGACGTCATTCGTACCGGTCCGCGCCGAGGGAACCCACAGGACCGCTCGGTCCGGATGGTGGACCGGCCTCGCCATCGGCCGCGGTTCTCGCCGTTCTCGTCGCCCAACCCCTGGCCCTCGGGTCGGTACCGGCCCACGCCGCCGTGCAGTACTTCGAGATCCGCACCCCGACCGGCATGTGCCTCAGCGTCGCGGGGTCCTCCCAGCGCAACGGCGCGAACGTGGTCCAGTGGAACTGTTCGGGGATCACCGACCAGCGTTGGAGGATCACCGACGTAGCGGACCGGCCCTTCGGCGACCGCAACCCGCAGAAGTGGCGGTTCGACCCCTGGGGGTGAGGGCCCCCGCCCCGGTTCCCGGATGCGCGCCACCACTCGACGCACTCACCGGGACGTCAACGAGAAGAGCCGGCGCCGCTGTCCCCAGCCGGCGACGCTGGGCTTCCGGGCGGTTTTGCTCGGAAGGGGTCCAGTCCTGCGGCACGATCGTGGTGCGGCAACCGCGACATCTTGGAGACCAGGGCCCACATCTGGCGTTCGCCGGCCAGCTCGCCCGGAAGAACGAGGCCGAGGGACTCGGCGAGCGGTTTGCGCCCTGAGTTCACGAGCGCTCTCACGGCCGCGGACCATTCGTCGGTAGCCGACACGGCTGCGCGGTACCACACCGGAATCAGGACGCCCGGCAGGACGATGGCCAGGAGCAGCAGCGGGACATCGGGGCGAGCGGTGGTCAGGGCCGCCGCCGCACAGAGGACGACGGCGCAGTGGCCGAAGACAAGGGCAACGAAGAAGTCGACATTAGCGCGTGCGAGATCGACCTGTCGGCGGACCTGCTCCGGCGCATTCCCGGTCAGTTCGTTCCACATCACCTGGGTGTCGAGGCGGAATCGGTCGTAGCCGTACTCCTCGAGCCGCCGGATCGCGTTCCCCAGCGCCGTCGGCGCCAGCTGCGCGGGGTCGACCGGGTAGCGGGCGAGCCGTTCGCGGAGCAGGGCCCGCTGTACAGCGGTGCGCCGCCGGTCCTTGCGGGCAGCCCGTTCGATCCGCGGGTTGGCGCGCAGGGCAGTCAACTGGGCGATGTCATCGCGTGCCAGCCGGTTCTCCCGCTCCTCGCGCTCCAGCCGCATCAGCGTGAGGCGGTCCTGCAGATCCTGCTTGGCCCGACCCCGGCGAGCGCACCCGTACGCGGAGAACGCGCTCGGCCAGAGGGCGTACCCCTCGAGCACGCGGTAGAGAGGGTTCTGCAGGGCGCTGAGCGCCAGCCCGAGGAGTACCGAGACGCTCAGCACGACGACGGACAGTGGCATGACACCCGCCGACCACAATTTCGCGGACCAGTGGGCGCGCCCCAGGCTCGGCCAGACGGCCACGACGAAGAGGCACACGTTCAACGCGGTCGGAAGGAGCCATCCCACCAGCACCGTCCACGCTCCACCCAAAGCGCTCTTGGCGATGTCACCCATGCGTCACCACTCATCGTCATCGTCATCGAAGGGTGGTCCAGGCGGTGTGCTCTCGGCCGACCCATCAGGCCGCGGTGAGGTCGACGCGGGGGCCGGAGGCGGGTAGGGCAGCGGCGCGGCAGCGGGCAACTGGGCAGAGCGCAACTCGGCAACGAACTCCAGGCACGCGGCGTAACGATCCTCAGGACGCTTGGCCAGCGCCTTTGCCATCACAGCGTCGACACCGGGCGCGATCTCCGGACGCCTCTCGGAGAGGGATGGGGGCGGATCGTACGTGTGGGCCCCCAGCAGCGCCTCGTCGCTATCGCGCTCGAATGGCGGCCCGCCGGCGATGCTTTCGTAGACGACACAGGCGAGGCTGTAGAGGTCGCACCTGCCGTCCAGCGGCCGGCCCGAGATCTGTTCCGGCGCCATGTAGTCGAGCGTGCCGACGAACGCGGCCGCGGTGGTGAACCCTGTGAGCGACAGCGACTTCTTCGTCAGACCGAAGTTCGTGAGGTATACGTGCTCGGGGTGGTCGCTGTCGGTGTCGGCGGCGACCAGGAGGTTGCCGGGCTTGACGTCGCGGTGGACCAGATCGTGCGCGTGGGCCGCGTCGAGTGCGGATGCCACTTGGGCGGCGATGCGGAGGGCGGTCCGAACGGGGAGCGGGCCCTCTTGGTCCAGCATGGCCCTCAGGTCCGGACCGGGGACGTACAGCATGGCGATGTACAGGACGCCGTCGGTCTCACCGGCTTCGAAGATCGGCAGGATGTGCGGGTGGTCGATGGACGCGGCAACCCGCGATTCGTGAATGAAGCGGCGCCGGAAGGTGCTGTCACGTTGGCGCTCAGGAGCCATGAGCTTGAGCGCGACCGTACGGTCCAGGCGCAGGTCCTTGGCGCGGTAGACGACGGACGTCGCCCCACGGCCGATCTCGCGCTCCAGCTGGTAGCCCGCAATCTCTCTACCTTCCAGGGAACCTCGGCGTGCCTCCATCTGCCAGCCACCACTCTCACGCCGGGAATCGCATCAGGTTCGCTCGGAGCCGTCACCGCGGCACCGAAATCACTTGCCTAGGCCGGCAAGTATGCGGCTGGTGAACGAGCCGCTTGGCTGGTGAACGAGCCGCTCCTGCACAGTGAAGCCTACCTAAAGTGGTTGATATCCGGCTGCTGCCGACGTGTTGGCGTGCCAGTGTGGGCCGCACGAGGTCGCCGACGAAGAGGGCCGTGCTGGTGGCGTCAAAGCCTGCGTAGTCGAACGTTGCGGGCACGTGGTCGCCGAGGCCCGTGGTGCTGGCGGTTCCGGGGGGTCACACACCACTGCTGCCCATTGCCGCTCCGCATCTCGGTGCGGCGGCAGGCAGTCAGCCCGAGCCCTGGGCCTGGGATCAGGGCGATCGCGGGAGTACACCGCCCACTGGCGGCTACGTCAGCGCTGCATGGCGAACCGGTCCCGCTGATCCGGGCGATCACGTGGCCACTCATTGCGGGCGCGCCAACGACGAGTGGAGGTGGCTACGGCCGCGTCGGCCGCCATCAGCCGCACCAGGCGAGTAGAAGGGATGGCACACGGCCAACCCTCAGCGTTACGAGACGAGGAGCACCATGTCGCACGCCCGGCTCGCTCTGCGCCGCCCGGAAGCCAGGCTCGCTCTCGCACTGGCATTCGCGGTTGCTGCCGCGGTCTTCGTCGCCGTCTTCCTGTTCGGCCGGGCGAACACGCCGGACTACACCGCCACGCTGTTCGGCCAGGCGGACGCCGATGCCGTGCGTCTCAAGGCACAGCTCGCCACCGGCGTCCTGGGGCTGGCGGCTCTCCAGCTGCTGCTGGCGCTGTGGATGTACGGCCGGTTGCCCGGGGTGCGCCGGGTGCCGGGCCCGGTGCCGATCACCCACCGGATCGTCGGTGTGGTCCTGTTCGCCCTCACCGTCCCGATCGCGGTGCACTGCGTCCAGGCGTATGGCGTGCAG
This sequence comes from Streptomyces sp. NPDC060049, assembly GCF_042736715.1. Classification (NCBI taxonomy): domain Bacteria; kingdom Bacillati; phylum Actinomycetota; class Actinomycetes; order Kitasatosporales; family Streptomycetaceae; genus Streptomyces; species Streptomyces sp. NPDC060049. The sequence continues at coordinate 221,861 of NZ_JBHWVV010000005.1, read as the reverse complement.
CTGACCGGCTCGCGTGTGGCAGTGCACTCGATCGCGGGCTGCTTCTTCTACGGGGCGTTCGCCGCCAAGGTCCTTCTGGTGCACAGCCGGCGCCTGCCGGGCTGGGCCCTGCCAATGGCCGGGGGCGCGCTGGTGGCCGTGGTGGTGGTCCTCTGGTACACGAGTGCGCTGTGGCACTTCAACGGAGACAGCGTGCCGATGCTGTCGCTCGGCCACCACCACCTGCCACCGGGGTAGGTGCGGAGCAATGCTCAGGACTCGTGGAGCGGTGTCGGGAGGGAGCAGAGGGCGTACCTTCGACCGACGCGCGAGGGCATCGGCTGGTGGTCCGCAACGGCCGCCACCGGCCTGGACCGTGTCCACGGCAGTGGGGCCAACGAGGTCACCGCGCCCACGACGCCGCAGCGGCGGGTCCACGGGCGAGCCACGGAGCACGAGGCCGTCCAAGAGCGCTGAACTCAGAACCCTCGAATATTGCTCTGACCGCAGACAACCGCGGCGCTAGGGTCCCCCCGTGATCTCTGCAAACCCCGCTTCCGGCCACAGCTGGTTCAGCTGCCGCATCCGCTTCGCACACATGGCAAGTGGCAGCAACGTCCTCCTGTACTCGGCATCGGTGTTCCTGATCCAGGCCGACGACTACGCGACTGGCTTGCAGATGGCGTTGGCCCGAGGGTGCCGGGAAGAGAAGGTGTACACCAACGCGGAGGGCGAAACGGCCAGGATCGCCATGGTGGAGGTGGAAGCACTGGACATGCTGGACGTCATCGACGACGGCGTCGAAGTCGCCTGCCTTTGGTCCGACGACATCGTTCCGAACCCGTTTCCGATGGACTTCGTCTTTCAGCCGACAGCGTCAGAGCCCACCAACTCGGTGTGAGCCGGCGTCGGCATCGAGGCGCCCCCCTTCACTCCTGATCGCTGCTGGGTTCAGGAGCCTTCGATCGGTCCGGCCCGATCCCATCCGGGCGCTCGCACGTCGATCGTGAGACTTCCCGCCCCGACCTCCTCACCGCAGGTCCGGCACGTCGACGTCAGATCGAGGTCGTGCTCGGAGCCGTACTCGGAGCCGTGCTCGGAGTCGGACCCGCTGCGATGCCGGAAGGCGACCGGCGGAGCGTCCACTGCCCAGCGGTCGCCCCAGGCCAGCAGTGCGCGCATCACTGGTGCGAGGTCGCGGCCGGCCTTGGTGAGGTGGTATTCGAAGCGCAATGGGCGCTCGCTGTAGGCGCGGCGCTCGACCACGCCCGCTTCTTCCAGTCCGCGCAGTCTGGCGGCGAGGCGGTCGCGGGGGGCACCGGTGTTGCGGACGATCTGGTCGAAGCGCTGGTTGCCGTAGAAGATCTCGCGGATCGCCAGGAGGGCCCAGCGTTCGCCGACGAGTTGCAGCGCGGCGGCCACGGAGCACGGCCGACCGGGCACTTCGGGGTGCGGAACCGAGCTCTCGCCTTGCTTCTTGTTCGAGGTCACCTCCCCATTCTCTCCCGAGTCCGTTGTGTTTTCAAACTCACGCGGCTAGCCTCCGATCATGAGAGTTGGAATTTCAAACCCACAAAGAGCCCGAGCTGTGTTCGCGACGGTCGCGGCCGCGGTCTTCATGTCGAACCTCGACCTCTTCATCGTCAACGTCGCCCTCCCGGCGATGGGCCGCTCGTTCGGCGGCAGCGGCCTCGGCTCCCTCTCCTGGGTCCTCAACGGCTACGCGATCGTCTTCGCGGCGCTCCTCGTAGTCGCCGGCCGAGTCGCCGACCGCTCCGGCCACAAGCCGGTCTTCCTGACCGGCTTGGCGGTGTTCACCCTCGCCTCGGTCGGCTGCGCCCTCGCTCCCAACGTCGGGACGCTGGTCGTGGCACGGCTCGTTCAGGCCGCCGGCGCTGCTCTGCTGATGCCGACGTCGCTCGCGCTGCTGCTCGACATGACGGCGCCCGAGAAGCGCGCCGGGGCGGTGCGGGCCTGGGCGTCGATCGGCGGGATCGCCGCCGGACTCGGACCGGTGGTCGGCGGGCTGCTGGTCGAGGCCGGATGGCGCTGGGTGTTCATCGTCAACGTGCCAGTGGGAATCGCGGCGTTCGCGCTCGGTGTCAAGGTGCTACCGTCGCCCGGACGCGCGGGGGCGGAGAGGAGTCCGCTGCCCGACCTGTTCGGCGCCGCCCTCCTCACCGGATCGATCGCAACGCTCGCGCTCGGACTGGTCAAGGCTCCTGACTGGGGTTGGACGAGCGCCGGCACCCTCGGCGGCCTGGCTGCCGCGGTGCTGCTCGGCGCCTGGTTCGTCCTGCGCTCGGCCCGCCACCCCGTGCCGATCGTCGAGCTGCCGCTGCTCCGGGTTCCGGAGTTCGCATCCGCGGCGGCCGCCCTGACGCTGTTCACCATCGCGTTCGCCGGAATGCTGCTCGGCGCGGTGCTGTGGTGCCAGGGCGTATGGGGCTACTCGGCTCTGCGCACCGGCCTCGCCATCGCGCCGGGACCCTTGCTGGTACCGCCGGTCGCGTTGCGGATCGGGCCCGCCGTCGCCAGATTCGGTGCGGGCCGCATCGCGCTGGCGGGAACCGTCCTGTTCGCGGCCGGCATCCTGTGGTGGGCCGCGACGCTCGACACCGGCTCGACCTACGCGGCCTCGCTCCTGCCCGGCATGCTGCTGACCGGCCTCGGTGTCGGCATGACGCTCCCGGTCCTGACCGGGGCGTCGGCGACCGCCCTGCCGCCGGCCCGCTTCGCCACCGGCACGGCCATCACCTCGATGGGCCGCCAGATCGGCGCGGTCCTCGGCGTCGCGATCCTGGTCGGCATCCTCGGCACTCCGGCCCCCGGACACGCTGTCGCCGCGTTCCAGCACGGCTGGTACGCGGTCGCGGTCGCGTCATTGCTCGCTGCGTGCGCGACGGTCCCGCTCGTCCGCAAGCCGCGACCGGCCGCCGCGAAGGCGGCCGACGCCGCAGAGGCGGCGGAGACCCCGAAGGTCGGCGCCGCCTGAGAAGCGGGTCCCGTCCGCCGACGGACGGACGGGACCCGCACTCGCCGTAGTTCGTGCTGGTGCGGGCGGCCGGCCATTTCCATGACGGGGCCGGGCAGGTGGGCGCCGGCGATGGTTTTGACGAGTACTCGGCGCAGGGCGTTCGCCGCCACGGGTCTTTTGCTGCCGTCCCCCCATAGGTGCGGCGTCCGCGCGGGCGGTGGCCGCGGCACCGGCTGCCTCCCGCGGCGAGGTGGGGTGCGGGGGCGGGCAGGGGCAGGATCAGTGTGCCGGTCTGCTCTCCGTCGAGGGCGGTCGGGTGCGGTCGGTCCGCCATGGAGGTGGTTGCGGTGTCGGTTGCCGGAAGGTCGGGGGAGGGAAACGGGGGTGGGGGCACGAGCACCGGATGGAGCCCGCTTGGCCCGTCCCCGGGCGAGCCCGGCGCATCCGGTAGCGCGGCCCCACGACCTGGGCGGGCTCCGAACTGAGGACCTCTACGCTCACGCCGAGCCCCTCGCGGATCTCCTCGAAGAACCGAGGGTCCTCGATCGGCCCGATGGACTGGGTGGGAGAGGAGTGGCGGAGGGGCGGTCGCGACCAGCGAGCGGCGGGTGCCGCTGTGTCTGCCGGGCCGCCTCCGCGACCAGGAACCCAGGAACAGCACGTCCTCGTGCCGCACATCCCTGAGGCGGCAGCACTGCTGGGCGCCACCGTCCTGCACGGCCAGGCGGTGAGGAAGCCCATGGGGGCATCGCTCGTCGTCCAGGAGTCTGAACCGCCGGACGTGTGCGCCGCGTTGTCAGGTTTGGAGCCGTCGAACGCGGGGCTCCATCCCGTCGGCGCACCTGAGGACCGGTACCACGCGCCGCCACGACACGAGGCCCGGGAGCGGTCAGGACCGCTCCGGGGCGAGGGGGAACACCATGGCCATTCGTAGGTCGTACAAGAGGCTCATCGCACTCGCAAGTGCTGCGACTGCCCTGGCCGGCGTCATCGGTCTCACCACCGCCACGAGCGCGTCGGCAGACGTCAACAGCGAGTGGAACTGTTCGCGCAACCCGGGCGGCTGGGACCACATGGACTGGGGCAGCTGTCTGCTGCCCGGTGACAAGCTGGTCTCCGGCAACGGCGACGAGCGGCTCGTCTACCAGAAGGACGGAAACCTCGTGCAGTACAACGCGAGCGGCCACGCCGTCTGGGCCACTGGAACCGTCAACACGTCGCCCGGCAAGGTCATCATGCAGTACGACGGCAACTTCGTCGTCTACGACACCTTCAAAAGGGCCCTCTGGGCCTCTGGGACCGCCCTCGGCTGCACCCCGAGCGCCAACTGGGTGCGCCTGCAGAACGACGGCAACCTGGTCGTCTACCGCCCCCATGGCGACGGCCCGTGGACCCCCGTCTGGTCCACCCGCTTCGGCCGGGTCGGCACCTGCTGACCTGACCCGGACCTGCCGGAAACCACGCCGCCGACGGCCATCCCGGGTGGCCGTCGGCGGCTCATGCTGTCGCTCATCGCCCAGTAGATCACCAAACACGCTGGCCGACAGGTCTCGCAGTCGCGGACCTGACGCCGATGCAGCATCATCGTCCCCCAGGTCTGCTCGACCATCCAGCGCTCGGGCGCCGGGGGCGGCGAACCCCCTGACGCCGGGATCCCGCTGGACGACCTCGACGTCGGTCCCGAGCACGGCGCTGTGCGCGATCACCGCGTTCTCGAACCCGGCTTCCAGCCATGCCTTGCTCACACTCGGGTTGTGCACCGCGACCTCGTCCGGCAACGCGGTGCCGATGGCGTTGACGTGCACGCTCGCGGCCGTCGCGAGGACGGCAATGAGCAGGCCGAGCACGTCGGTCATGAGGCGAAGGCGAGTATGTCTCCCGTCGCTTCACGCAAGCTGCCGAAGTGGCGATGTACGCCGTCCACCGCAACGGGAGTGTTGACCCCCCACACCGTCATTCCCGCGCTCAGCCCGGACTGGACGCCGGAAGGGGCGTCTTCGATGACCAGGCAGTTCTGCGGTGCGACCCCAAGCCGCGAGGCGGCCTGCAGATACGGTGCGGGCGAGGGCTTGCCTTCCGAGACGGCGGCCGCGTCCACAAGGATTTCGGGGACCGGCAGGCCGGTCCGGGCGAAGCGGCCGCGTACCCGGTGCTCGTAGTTCGAGGTCACCAGCGCCCAGGAGCCCCTCGGCAGAGCGCCCAGCAATTCCGCAGCGCCGTCGAAAGCCGTATAGGTTCCGGATCGGACGTCTTCGTCCTCCAACTCGTGCAAAGCCGCCAGGCACTCCGCCGGGTCGCAGTGCGGAGCGACGCGGGCGAAGGTCTCCAGAGGTCTCGTCCGTAGAGCCGTCCGGTAGACCTCCTCGGGGTCCAGGCCGTACTGATCCGCCCATGTCCGCCAGACCAGGCGCTGGTTTTCCACTGCATTGATCAACGTACCGTCGACGTCGAACAGGACGTACTTGGCGGGTTCCGGCCGAGGCGGTCTGTCGATCATGTCTTGATCATGCCACCAGTGCTCCAGCGACAAGTCGGCAGTACGGACGTACCGAGTGGCAGACCGGGGGGGCACCGCCCTGACCGCACTGTGGCCGTGCGCGCAGGGCGGATCCTGGCCAGGACGAACTCAGTCGTTGATGTGCCGTGGGTTTTGGGGGAGAGTCCAGGATCATGGAGTTCTTCTGTTTTCACCGCGACCGCCCCGGATCACGTCCTCTGCGGATGGAGCTGCTGGAGCAGCACTGGTCCTACATGGACGGGTACGAGAAGGCGCTGATCGCCCGCGGGCCGACGTTCGCCGCCGACGGTGAGACGCCCAGTGGAAGCGTCCACATCGTCGACCTGCCCGGCCCGGCCGCCGCGCGCGCGTTCGCCTTCGACGAGCCCGGCTACCAGGCCGGCGTGTACCGGGACGTGCTACTGCGCCGGTGGCGCAACCTCCTGGGGCGCAGCATGTGGGACTTCCCCGGCGGCCGCGGCGGTGGCAACTGCTACCTCGTGCTCGGTCTCGGCGCGGGCACGCCCGTCGGCCTCGATGTGCCGCCCGGAGAGGATGAGCTGATCGCGTACGGGCCGCTGCTGTCCGACGACGGGGCTGCCTGGCTGGGAACGGCCGCGCTGGTCCGGGCCCCCGATGCTGATACGGCACGCACGGTCCTGAGCCCGGCCGGATACGCCGATGTCGAGGTCCACGAATGGGAGTTCGGAGGCCGCAGATAGAGCCCGACACCTCATGGCCGGAAAGGCGCGGCCTCCTTCCGCCCGGCCGCAGCCGACAAGAACCGGATCCTGGCCACGGGGGTGTGGCGAATCGATCTGGTCAGCGCCGACAGGACATGCGACGAGGTGCTCCGGCCCGCACTGGGCTTCGCCATGGACCCGCTGGGAGCATCTAGCGCGGGAGAGCGAAGAGATGGTCTGCGACGTGGTGGGCATCAGGCGGCGCCAGAGCGGACGGTGACGCGTTCGGAGGTCGAGAGCGGTACGGCGAGGAGCAGGGGGAGGGTCGGCGCACGGCGCGCATGCCGTCGCCGAGCCGCACGCAGGCCGCCCGGCGCCCCAAACGGCCCCGCCGCCCCGCACCCGGACCGGATCGGCCGGCACCAACGGCTCGATCCGGTCCCACATCGCATCGGTGATCACTCATCGGACAGACACGTCCGATCAACCCTCAGCGGCCGAGACCGGACAGCCCGTCACCCAGGACGCTCGCGCCCAGGAGGAGCAGCACGATCACCGTGATCACGGTGCTGTTGGTGACCATGAACTGTCTGACGCCGTCCAGGAACGATGCGGCGCGCTGTCCTCCGGCGAGATGGATACCGACGGCGCCCAGCACCGTGCAGGAGGCAATGAGTACGAAGACGGCGACCGCCACGGCGAGGCCGACGTCGTGGGCGCCGGCCTCGACGATCGAGGCGGTGGCCGACGCTGTCAGGACGAGGTTCTTGGGGTTGGCGCCCGACAATAGCGCCCCGAGGAGTAGCGCTCGTCCGGCCGTGGCGTCGTCGAGCGAGGCCATCCAGCGGGGTGCCTCTGCCCGCTCACCGGCGCGCGGGCGCTTCCACCACTTGCGTACCCCCAGCGCGATGAGGGCTGTTCCGGCCAGTACCCGTCCCCAGTCCGCGATCGCCGATGGTGTGCTGTCGGGGTCGTCGGCCCCGCCGAAGAGCACCGCGACGAGTGTCGCCGCGATTGCAAGGCCGGTGATCCACCCGGCCGCGAACAGCAGGCCGTTACGGCGGCCCTGCGAGCCGCTGAGGATCAGGACGATTCCGATGAGCGGGAAGGGACTGAGCGCGACCGCCAACGCAGCCGGCAGCATGGCCCCGATTGCCTGGCTGAGCAACCGATCCCCTTCCACGTCATGCGATCCGAGCAACGGATCAACGTGCGCCTTCAACGGCCACATCGGGCTGCCGCGCGAACAGCTCAACCTCAGACATCCACGGTGTGACCAGCATCTTTCGCTGACAGCATCCCGATGCTGCCCTAGCAGGAGCCCTGCCACCTTCCGAACTCGCCGACGTCACCCATCTGGTGGCCGTAGCGGGCAGCGGTGATGTCATGCGTGCGGCCGGGCCGGGCAGCGGATATCCAGATCAGCCGGCCTCTCTCGTCGGTCAGGGCGAGGAAGTGCAGGCTGTCTTCCCGTACACGGCAGCCACCCGTGAGGACCTCCTGGCTGCCTCCGGCCCCCTCGCCCCGCCATCGGCCCGGCGTTGCGCCGGCTGCCCTTGGTCGCCGCGCGCCCGCAGCGTTCCATTGCCGACTCAGCCCCTCTTTGCCGGGTGAGCCGGACGCCTCACGTGGTTTCACGAGCTACCGTCCACTTCTGCCAAGCCTGAACCGGCTCGCCGCGTAGCGCTTCGACGGCGCCGGACGTTGCTTCCGCCCCGTCTCGCAGAGGCCGGGCCTGACCCCTGTCCGGCCCGGCCGTGCGGTGCGTCGCAGGGAGTCGGCTGATGACTATGGAGGGAAGGTCCGCGGCGAGTTCCCTCAGGGTGGTGTTGAGGGCGGGCCCGGGGGCATCACGCCCCTTCTCCGGCGGCATGGCTTCGTCGGGAGGCTGATGGCTTTGCCTCGCTTGCTGCGCTGGTGTGGTGGAGGGCGACAGCTGCGTGTGTGGCGATGCCTGTGGTCATGGCGTCCTCGTCGAAGACGACTCGGTTGGAGTGCATGTCTGGGACGTTCCTGGTCGGTGGGGAGGGCGGGCGGGCGCCGAGGAAGGCCATGGCGCCGGGGACGCGTTCGAGGACGTAAGCGAAGTCCTCCGCACCCATGACCGGCTCGGCGAGGTCGTGGACGATGCCCTGTCCGAGCCGTGCGGCAACGGCCTGGCGCACGGCGGCGGTGCACACCGGCTCGTTGTGCAGCGGCGGGTAGCCCTCGTTCAGATCGATCCCGGCCTCGGCGCCGTGCGCGGCGCAAATGTGGCGGGCCACCCGTTCGATGCCCGCGCGTACCCTGCGGCGCGTGTCGGGGGTCAGGGTCCGGAAGGTGCCGTAAAGTTCTGCGGTCTCCGGGATGATGTTGGTGGTGGTACCCGCTTCGATGCGGGCGATGGTGAGCACGGCCGGGTCGAAGACGCTCACCGTGCGGGTGACGAAGCTTTGCAGGGCTTGGACGATTTCGCAGGCCACCGGAATGGGGTCGAGCGCCAAATGGGGCGCCGAGGCGTGGCCGCCTCGGCCACGCACGGTGAGGTGGATCAGGTCGGAGGCCGCGAACATGGGGCCCGGCCGCAGGTGAAGGGTTCCGGACTCGAAGCGCGTGGTGACGTGCAGTGCGAAGGCCGCGTCCACGCTGTGCCCGTCGGGGGTGGTCAGGACACCCTCCTCGATCATGACGGGGGCGCCGCCGCCACTCTCCTCGGCGGGCTGGAACATGAAGACCACCCGTCCCGCGAGCTCCTCCCGTCGCGCGGCGAGGAGGCGGGCGGCGCCGACGAGCATCGCGGTGTGCAGATCGTGACCGCACGCATGCATGGCACCGGGGATGGCGGAGGCGAAGTCCAGGCCGGTTTCCTCGTGCTGTGGCAGTGCGTCCATGTCGGCGCGCAGCAGCATCGTGGGGCCCGGATGTGCGCCCTCGAGGACGGCTGTCACCGAGCTGAGGCGTGTGCCGGTGGTGACGTGCAGGGGGAGGCCTTCGAGGGACTCAAGGACCCGTGCCTGGGTGCGGGGCAGGTGCCCGCCCAGTTCCGGCTCGCGGTGCAGGGCCCTGCGCAGGCTGATGATGTCGGGCAGTAGGCGGCGCGCCTCTGTGAGCAGGCCGTCTTCCTCCGACCCGCCTGCGGCCGGGCGGTTGGTGGATTCCTCGGTCATGCGGTGACTCCTGCCGACTCGGTGACGGGCTGCGCGAAGAGGTCCCGCAGGAGTTGCGGGGTGGGATCGGGCAGGCCGAGGGCGACGATGTTCTCCAGTCCGCCTGGGTTGACCGGATTGACCTCGAAGACGTACGGATGGGCGAGGTCGAGCCCGGCGAACCGCACGCCGTGCGGTGCCGGGCGCTCGGCGATCACCGTGCACAGTCGGGCCTCGTCAGCGCGGTGGGCGGTCTCGGCGCACGCGGCCCGGTGCGCGGTGTTGCCGCGATGCTCGCCCGGCGCAAAGCCGCGTACCAAGGCGGCTACAGGACGACCCGCCGTCAGGATCACCCGATTCTCCTTCCCACCGACCAGTACACCCCACCGCGCCCGCATGCGCGTGCCCGAAATCCACCGTCCACCAGTCCCGGTCCACCAGCACACCGCCCTCTCTCACGTCCCCGCCGACAGACCGGCCGGATCCCGTCTGCGACCCTGCCCCGCCCTCGCACGCGCCCCCACCCGAGCGGCCCCAACAGCTACCGGGGCCCGTTCTCGTGCCCAGGGTCGAGCATTCGAACGGTTGCCCGTTCAGGGCTAGTGCTGTGGCCGGGAAGGTCCACCGGGTCGCGGCGCCCGGCACGGCACCTCGCGGCGTTGTCGGGCCACGGCGGTACGTCGGGTACGAGCCGTGGCCCTCCGTCCCGGGGGCACCTCCCAGCGGTAGCTGGGGGAGATGCACCGCACCGAAACCGCGACCCGGCACACCTTCCCGGCCACAGCACTAATGACGTCACCGGCATCCTCATCCTCGGCAACAAGACGAATTTCGGAGCGAGCCGGGTCGGTGTGCTCCGACGTGGGGAGTGGCTTGGACGTGCCGTCGACGACGCACTGGTCGGCCCTGCTCCATGCCGGTCCAACACGCGGACCGGTCGATGTGGCGGCGCGTGACCGTTCCCCGCCACGACCTGCAGTCAGGGGCCGGTGAGGATGGAGTGGGTGCCGATCCGGCGCCACACGATGTGGCGGCCATGGCGCAGCTCCCGTCCGTAGGACCACGTGGCGCGTCCGTCCGGCGCCCAGGTGAGTTCGAAGATGCCGGGGGCGACCCGTACCCCCTTCACGCGCAAGCCGGGCCGGAACGGCCGCGCGTTGCGCAGGTCGGGGACGAAGGATTCCAGGACGACGCGGTGGAAGCGCCGGCGCTGGGCGGGAGTGAGGTGGTGAAGGTCGGCGGTGAAGCGGGGCAGGGACTCGAAGGTGGGCACGTCGGTCCTCCAGGAAGCACGACGCCCCCGGTGGGCTGCCGGGGGCGGCGGGTGTCTGTCTGGGGCGGCGGGGATTCGATGACGGGGTTTGAGGACGTCCTGCTGCTGTCGAGTAGGTCGCTGTTGCCAGTGCGATGCTTTCGGGGAGGGAACGATCAGTGGGCTACTGCCTGTATCCAGCTCCGCTCCTGATCGGTTGGGCCGGTTCTACTCGGTCGGGTCGAGACGGTCACGATCCAGGTGCCATGCGCGCAGACGGTCCCGGTAGTCGGTCGGCTTTTTGATCGGCCGGTTGACGTCGCTGTATTTCTTGCGCACGCTCGCCAGGTGGGTAGCCACCGTGCTGGGCGAGCCGCCGAGGCGGCGTGCGATCGCCCCGTGGGTCATGCCGGCGCTCACCATTTCCAGGATCTCCAACTCCCTGGCGGTGAGGTGCGGTCGGTGGGGCCGCGTGTCGTGCCTGAGCTGGTAGGCGTGATCAGCGGTGGTGGGTGCTTTGCCTGCGTGTACGTCCCGGATGAGTGAGACCAGGGTTTCCATGCGGCTGCTCTTGAGTAGATAGGCGGATGCGCCGGCTTCGGTTGTCTCCTGGGCGTAGTCGTGATCTTCGATGACGGTCACGACGATGACCCTGTGACCTGCATTGATCAATGCGGTGACGTTGTCCGCGGGGAGGGTGCCGTTGTTCAGATGCAGATCCAGCGTGACGACCTTCGGTCGGATGGCTCCGCTGAGGAACTCCTCGACCGAGGCGGCCATGGCGACCATGCGTACTTCGCTCTCTGCCTTGAACCAGGCCGCGTTGCCTTCCAAGTGCATCAAGGCGTCGTCGATGCCGGCTATCTCGATCACGGGGTCCATGACATCTCCACGATGGTTCCTTCTCCGGGCATGCTGTCGATGATGGCCTTGCCGCCGATGGCGGCCACCGGTTCGATGATCGAACGGCGAGTACCGAAGCCCGGGACCACGGTGTCGGCGTCGAATCCCACACCGTGGTCGACGATGGTCACCTTGACACCACCAGGGGCCAGGGTGGCCGCTGTCACCCGTACCTCGTCTGTTCGCGCGTACTTGATGACGTTGTTCAGGGCCTCGCGGGTGGCGGCGATGAGCACATCGACAACCTCGGCAGGCAGGTCCGGAAGTGTGCGGTCATACCTGGTGATCACGCGCCGAAGCTCTGTCTGCGCAGGGTGGCCCTGAATCACTTCCTCCAGCGCCTCGATGATGCGTGCCAGGACCCCGTCGGGGCGAGCGGCCAACGCGGTAGTCCGCTGCTTCTCGGCTTCAGTCCGGCAGATGCGCCGGACCTCACCCAGGTCAGTACCGAGCCTTCCCTGGGCTATGCGCTCCAGTGTCTGGAGCACCGTGTCGTGCAGATGACCGATGTGGCGCTCCCGCTCCTTGGCGCTCACAGCGTTGGCCCGCTCTGTGATGGCATCGTCGGTAGCGCGATCTGCCGCTGCTGCAGCATCGAACAGGAGCTTCCCGGTGATCCCCGCCACGCCGGCGAACAGGGTCATCATCACGCTGTTGGACAGCAACTCCGCTGAGTTTTCCGTGCCGAGAGCAGGCCAGGCTCCCAGCACCCAGGCTCCGACCACCAGGATCACCGCCCCTGCCTTGTAGCGGCCGCCGTAGATTGCCGCGGTCACCGTGACCCCGCACAGGGGAGGAATGACCCAGTTGGTGATCGACGCGGCGTCCGCGGGCGGGTACGAGCGGCTCACCACGATCGCGTAGGCGACAGCGAGTGCCACGTCGGCACCCACCCAGCGCGGCAACAGCGTGCCGCGCTTGACCGCGACGGTGAACATCGCCGCTGAGAAGAGTGCGGCGAGAACGTAGGCCACAACTACCTGAGGATCGAATCGACCGGGCCCGCCGTCGGTGAAGGGGACCCAGACCCACAAGGCGAACTGGACACCTCTGAGCCACGCCAATGCGCGAATGATCATGCGCTGAGTCCTTTTCAGGGCGGTTTCCACAGACGCGGTCTGTAAGGTCATGCCTCACTGTGACACTCCGCCAACGACGGCGGCATAGTCTCCTGAGCTACCCCGAGGCCGCTCCTCATCTGCGCCTCATAGACGGACAGATGATGGAGCATCAGGCGACTGTGGCAAGCAGAGCAACTTCCCTAGCGTTGATCGCGTCGGTGGCTACCAGACCTGGCCACCGGGCCCAGATGGGCATGAACTACCTACGGGAGTCCGTGATGCCGTCCCCGCTTATCCGAGCCCTACTGGTATCCATCGCCCTTTTGATCGGCCTCGTGGCCGGGCTGGCCGCAAGCATCCTTGCGTGGCTCGGGGGTACATCGCATGCGGACGCTGTCGCCCGAGGCGGTGCGGCTTTCGTCGTCGCGACACCGGTCGTTGTCCTGCTGATGGAGGCGGGTGGGATGTTCCTGCCGCTGTAGTCGCAAGCCCCCTCTGGCCCGAATTGCGCCCACCAGATGCTGGGTATCTACGGCCGGCCCCACTCAAGAAGGGCCGGTGCTCTTCTGAGCACCGGCCCTTCTTGCCCTCGTGTCGCACGGCCGCCGCCCCGACCCCGGCCTGGACGACCAGCAGCAGCGGGCGGCAGCGTCCGCCGAGCGGTCGGCTATCAAGACAGCCGAGGCCCCGCAGCTCGCAAGCAGGTGACAGGCCCATCGTCGGCCAGCTGGCTTGCTTCGTTTCAGGCCCTGATCGCGCTGGCCGACGCGGGTGCGGAGCGAGTCTGCCTGCGCTGCGAACGCGTGGGCGATTCTGGCGTGCGGTGCCTGGCGCCCTAGGGCAACCGCCATGTGATGGAGGCGGCGGCGTCCCGCCGGGATGCGAAACCGCCGCCCACCCTCTGTCCCAGCCCTTGCTCTACCTATCGATATTCGATAGATTGCCATCGCGATTCGATCGAAGGATGGGTTATGGGAAAGCTGACAGTGGGTGCGCTGCGCGCCGTGCTCGTGGTGGTGCTTGCCGGCACCGTGTTCGTGCAGGCATTGATGGTGTGGGCGTTGTTCACCGACCCGGAGGACGGGTCGCTCCCGCTGACCCCGCTGCGCGTGATCACGATCCTGGGCATGGTGTCGGCCCAGGTCGCCCTGGTCTGCGTATGGCGGCTGGTGACGATGGTGCGACGCGGAACCGTGTTCTCCCAAGCCGCCTTCCGGTACGTGGACGGCGTGATCGGCGCGATCGTGGCGGCTGCCCTCGTGTGGTTCGCGGTCACGGCCGTCAATGCGCCGGGCCAGCGGGAGGACCCGGGCGTCACCGTCATCATGGGCGGGTTTGGCGTGGCCATCCTGGGCGTCGCGCTCATCGTGCTGGTCCTGCGGATGCTACTCGCCCAGGCCGTCGCGCGTGACGTCGAAGCGGCGCACATGCAGGCCGAGTTGGACGAGGTGATCTAATGCCGATCGCCGTCGACATCGACGTGATGCTGGCCAGGCGGAAGATGTCCGTGGGCGAGCTCGCGGACCGCGTAGGGATCACTCCCGCCAACCTGGCGGTACTCAAGAACGGCCGCGCCAAGGCGGTGCGCTTTGCGACGCTCGCCGCGCTCTGCGAGGTGCTCATGTGCCAGCCGGGCGACCTGCTGCGCTGGGAGGCCGAGGACGCCGCAGACGGATGACGTGCCCCCAAGCGGGCGTGAAAGTGCCAGGCACCACCGGCGGTGCGCCTTCATCACGCTCGGCTGGGTTCGTCTTCGACTCCGCATCTCCCTGGAGTAGGGACAGAACCCTACCGATGCCGGTCAGCACGCTGCCCCCTTCCTGAACACGGAGGGGGCGGCGGTGTGTGGGCCAGACGAGTTTCATTCGGATGGCCAATGCGCGCGGGGGTCTCCTTCTCGGGGCCGTAGATCGCGCGGATGTTGGCAGTTGCTGCTCACCGGTGGAGACACCTGCTGCCGCGCGGCCGGTGAGGGAGGCCGCTGATCCGTGGGCTGCGGTGGCCGCTGCGGGCCGCCCGCATGTGGAAGACGGGCGAGGGCGGCGGCCCGCATCTCGTCGCCCAGCATCTGAACCGCATGACGGCCGAAGCCTCTTGGAAGGAGGGCTCGAGTACGGCCCTGGTGGGCCGACTCGTGGACGCGACCCTGCACTCCCTGACCACCCCGCCGTCCGCGCCCCTGTCCCGGCTGCGGGTCTCCCCGGCAGTGGCCCGCTCCCGCTCCCGCTTCACCATCACACCCGCGCGGTGGCCGTGCGCGGGCAGCGCAGCGTCCAGTGCTGCTCGGAGGAGGTCCGCGCGGCGGCGACGTCCTCCTCGAACGCCGCGTCGGCGGCGTCCCGGATATGCCTGGCTTCTCCAGCCGCGCCGCGCGCCTGGCGGTCATCTGCCCGGCCCCGTGCGCCCGCCGCTGCGCGGCGCTCCTTGGCCCAAGCGGGCCTCCGGCTCCTGCTCCGTGCCCTACACGGACTATCCGGGAGTCTGGACCGCCCCGCAGGGCGCCGCGTCCCTGTCCCTGACCGAGCCGCACGGGCCGGGGCGGGGCGGGCAATAGACCCTGCGGGTCGGGACCTGTACCGAGCGGGACGAGTGGTTTTCGACTGCCCGCAGACGTCGGAGTCGGTCCTGGTCTGACTCGCGAGGACGCGGTCGCATGCATTACGGACAAGTCGGCGATCCTTGTGCGCATCGTCGGGCGGCACCCTGGCAGCCCCGGTCATCGAGCTCCGCGGGCTGCGCCTGACGAAGCTGTCGGCCGCTTTGGGCAGTCACCGGCCCGCGCGCGACCTGAGTGAGGCTCACCAGCCCGTACCCGAGTCGTTCGTACCAGGCGGCGGCTGTTGGTACTCCGGGTCGGACGGTGAGTGCGACCCGCTCGGCGCTCACACCGCCCGGCAGCGCGGTGTGCAGGGGCGTGCGTCGACACCCCGTGACTGCGGGTCCGCTACCGGAGCAGCTCCCACAGTTGCTGGACGCACAGCACCACGAACAGCAGACCGGCGGCCCCCAGCATCGCGTTGCTCAGCTTGCCGTTTCGCCAGTTGGCCGGTGTGCGTGAGGAGTTGAGCAGCCACAGCAGCGTCAGGGCCAGGAAGGGCATGAAGAGTGCGCCGATCACTCCGTACACGATGACGAGCCCGAAGGGCTGGTTCAGGAAGAGCAGGCTGATGGGCGGGAACGTGAGCCAGAGCAGATAGGCCCGGAAGGGCAGGGACTTCGCCGGGCTCGTCCCGGCCCGGGCGAGGGACGGCCGGAATTTCGTGGCGAAGTCGGCGAACATCAGGCTCACTCCGTGCCACACGCCGAGCAGCGAGGTGAAGGACGTGGCGAAGAACCCGACCAGGAAGAGCTTGGCGGTCGCCTTTCCGTACCGCTCCTCCAGAACGGCACCCAGATCGAGCAGGCCCTTGTCGCCCTTCGCCAGTGCCACGCCGGACGAGTGCAGCAGCTCGGCCCCGACGATGAGCATGGCCACCACGAAGAGGCCGGTGGTGAGGTAGGCGACGCGGTTGTCGAGCCGCATCACCTTGATCCAACTCGTGTTCGTCCAGCCCTTGGCGTTGACCCAGTAGCCGTACGCGGCGAGCGTGATCGTGCCGCCCACGCCGCCGATCAGGCCGAGCGTGTAGACCAGCGAACCGTCCGGCAGGACGGGCGCCAGGCCGGCGAAGGCGGCGTCGAGGCGGGGCGTGACGCGGATCGCGAGATAGACGGTGACGAGGAACATCACGCCGACCAGGACCGTCATGACCTTCTCGAAGACGGCGTACTGGTTGAACCAGACGAAGACCAGCCCGGCCAGGCCGCACAGCACGGCCCAGAGCTTCAGGTTCATCGTGTCCGGAAAGAGCGCGGCCAGAGGGAGAGCGCTGGAGGACATCGCGGCGGCGCCGTAGACGAAGCCCCAGACGACGACGTACCCCGCGAAATAGGCGGTGGTCCATGAGCCGAGGCTGCGCCAGCCGTCGAAGAGGGTACGGCCGGTGGCGAGATGCCAGCGGCCGGCCGCCTCGGCGAGCGAGATCTTGACGAGGCAACCGATGACCGCCGCCCACAGCAGGGTGTAACCGAACTTGCTGCCCGCGATGAGCGTGGCAACGAGGTCGCCGGCACCCACGCCGGTCGCCGCCACGACGATTCCGGGGCCGATGGATCGCCAACTCGCCCTGCGCGGCGTGTGGTCCTCGCTCCCCGCCGTGTCGGTCTGGGTCGTATCTGCCATCCGAGCCGTCCTTCCGTTCGCCGCTTGACTAGGGGAGTCACCAAAACGGTTTGGTGGCGGTCGCGCAAGAGGCCCTCCTCGCGGGAGGGCTCCGTACGACCGGCAGGGGCTCTCCCCTGTGGCATCCGTCCGCAGGTCAGCGCGTCCGAGAACGCCGCCGCAGTGCCTCTTCGGCGTCTACCTCGGCTCGATCTTCGCCCCGAACCACAAGGGGATGCCGATCCTGCGGGGCGCCGACCGGCCCGACTTCCTGAGGCGCCAGGTCCTGACCTCCCGCAACGTGCGCGGAGGCCGGTTGACGGACATCGTCCTCGGCGGTCTCAACTACCAGATCGAGCACCACCTCTTCCCGAGCATGCCCAGCCCGCGCCTGCGCAGGGCGCGGAGACCATCGTCCGCGGGTACTGCCAGGAGCTCGGGGTCAGCTACCTGGAGACCAGCCTGGTCAACTCCTACCGGCAGACCCTCGCCAGCCTCCACGCGGCGGGAGCCCCCCTCAGAAGCCGCGGACCACCTGACGCCACGACCACCGGCCGGCGCGCGGGAGGATCGCCGGTACGCGGGACACCGGCCGGAGTCAGGGGTGCGGCGGCCGGCTCGGGCCGGACCGGGCGCAGCGGACACAGGTGGTCGCCGCTGGACGGATCTCCAGGCGTTCCGGCGGAATCGTCCCCCTGCAGTCCTCGCACTGCCCGTATTCGCCCCGTTCGAGCCGTTCCAGCGCCCGGTCCAGTTCTTCCAGGTGCTCGCGCGCCTGCGCCATCAGGGCTGCCACGTGGGCCCGCTCGAAGGCGGTGCTGGCCCCCTCGGGGTCGTGCTCGTCGTCGACCGCGACCAAGGCGTTCGCCGCGACGATTCCGTCGAAGTCGCGGCCCAGCGCGGCCGTCCGCGCGAGGGTGTCGACGCGGTCGGCCGCGAGGCGTGCGCGGGCAGTCGCGACGGCGGACGGGCCGCGCTCCCCATGTCCGTGGCGGGATGCATCGCCCATACCTGCGACAACGCCGGGCCGCGGTTCCCGATTCCCGTCGCGGCCACCCGTACGCGACGCTACTGCTCGAAGATCCGCGCGCCGACGTTTTGCCAAGTGCACGGGTGCGATGGCTGCCCGAGGCCTGCGTAGTGCGAGCCCCGGCGGGTAGATGTGCGGCACTGTCCGCGAGTGGAGGAGGACCCCGCATGCCGGCCCGGCCTGTCCCCGCGTACGGAGCACCCCCCGGGCGCGACGCCCTACTGGGTGGTCGCTACCGTCTCCTAGGCCCCATAGGATCCGGCGGGACGGCGGACGTCTTCCGCGGCCTCGACCAGGTGCTGGGCCGTGAGGTGGCCGTCAAAGTGTTCCGCGTGGGCACGGACACGGTCACCGCCGACCGCTTCTGTGACGAAGCACGCCTGCTGGCACGCCTCTCCCACCGTGCCCTCGTCACCGTCTACGATGCCGGCCGCCACGGACAGGGTGCCTTCATGGTCACGGAGTTGATCCGTGGCGTCACCCTGCGAACCCGAGTGGACGCGGGCCCCCTCAGCCCCGTCCAGGTGACACGGATGGGCGCCGACATCGCGTCAGCCCTCGACCACGTCCACGCCCACGGCATCGTCCATCACGACGTGAAACCCTCCAACATCCTGCTCAGCGAGGAAGGATCCCCTCACCTGGCCGACTTCGGGCTGTCCAGGACCGTGAACGACCATTCCCGCAGCGCACCCGACACCCTGGTCGGCACTCTCGCCTACATGGCCCCCGAACAGCTCCTCGGCCAGGGCGCGAGTACGGCCAGCGACATCTACGCCCTGGGAGTGACCCTTCTCGAAGCACTCACCGGCCACCGGGAGTACCAAGGGACACCCGTGGAGACCGGCACCGCGCACCTCCTGCATCCGCCCCGGATACCCGAGGGGCTGCCGGACCACCTCGCCCGCCTGTTGATGGCAATGACCGACCAGGATCCCCCGGCACGCCCCGACGCCGCCGCCGTTCACTTGCGCCTGCAAGACATCGCGCAGGCGCCGCCGTCCCGCACCGCAAGGAGCGCGCCGCTCACGGACACCTCCACGCACCGCTCACCGTTGCGGCTCCTCGACGCTACCGGTTCCCGCGCCGAGCCCGCGGGAACGCCCGGACCGGCGGAGAGCAGGGCTACGCGCCGTCGGCGTGCGGCTTTATCGGGCCTCGCGGCAGTGAGTGTCGCGGGAGCCTGCGCGCTGGTGATGGGTGGCATCCCAGCAGCGGACAGCACGCCTACCACCGCGCCGTTCCGCGAGCAACCGTCGGCATCGAAGGACACCGGGGCGGCAGACCCCCCATCAACGCCGCCCGCGCCGCCGCTGCCAGTCGCAGCACCATCCACCGCACCGGAACTCCGGACGCCCGCCGGCCCAGCCGACGCCTACTCCTCGCAACCGGGCAGTGATCGCCGCCCGACCAAGGCGCCGGGGGCGGCGAAGACGAAGGACATCCCCGGGAAGGAGAAGGGAAAGAAGGGCAAGGGGCCGTGACGGAAACCTGTCCTGAGGGAAGCGCCGGCGGATGCCGGCGGTTCCGCTGTCTTGACGGTGCGGGTCGGCACAGCCGGTCCGCCGGGGCACGGGCAGACCTGACGCAGGCGGGCTCACGGTCGGCGCCTTCGGCCCGGCGGCCATTCGCCCGGAGCGGGACGCACGACGCCTGGGACCCGAAGCCGGGCCTCAGTCTCGGGTAGGCGGCCTCACGCGTCCACAGCGGGTGCCGACCTCGAGTCCAGGTCTACCGGACTGGGGGGCGAGGCGTGGGGACGTTGCACTCCCCGATCCTTGGGCGTACCGAAGGCTCGACGCTCTGGCCGGTGGGCCCTTCGCCCTTGGGGCCCGACGCCCAGCGCACCTGGCGGCCTCCGTGCTACGTCGTCCACCAGCTCTACGTGGCCAGCACCGGGTCCCTGGAGGCGCGGCGCGCCCGTCCAAGCGGTCCACCGGGGAGCTGCTCGGCTTCCTGCTCCTCGACGTCGCCTGCCGCTACCGGATCGACAGGCGCCTGCTGCGGCCTCCTCGGCGCCTGGCGCGTGCGGAGTACCTCGACCTCTTCGGCACCGGCCACCGCGACCTGCCCACCCCGCCAGGTGTAGTGGACGCGAACATATGTGCTGCGGGAGCCTGCTCCCCGGCGGCCCCACCCCGGCGCCGCCGCGCCCGCGAAGGGAGCACCTGGAGCCCGCCGGAGGTGGGCACGTTGTGAGCATCGCAGCCGTCTTCGGCAGGTGGACGAGCGCTGCATGTGCCTAAGTCGCGTGATTACCTGACAAATAACCAGTAGGAGGTAATTTCCTGCAAGGCTCCTATGTGACCCAGACATGATGCGCTGTCATATTCGTGCCAGATCGCCCCGTTCATCTCGTTGTACCCATCAGGGGAAGGCAGGAAAATGGGCAGGTTCAGGTACGGAACCACGGCGTCGGCCATCGCGCTGGCCGCTTTGGGATCGCTCACGGCTGCGGGAGGCACGGCTCACGCGGAAGCGGGTCAGGACACCATCAGCATGCTGAAGCAGGAGAAGAACCAATGGTGTTGGGTCGCCTCCGGGCTGACCATCGCCAAGTTCCAAGGCTTCGGCTCCACACAGACGGACTTCTGCAACCGGGCACAGCCCTCCTACGGCTGCAACAACCAGCCCGCCACCCTCGACGACATGGCCAGGGGCTGGAGCAGCCTCGGCTTGGCCCACACCGGCTCGGGCCTCAGCAGCGCGGCCACGTTCAACCAGGTGTACACCGACGTCAAGGCGGCCCGGCCGATCGGTGCCCGCATCGGGTGGACGTCCGGTGGCGGCCACATGAACGTCGTCTACGGCTTCGACACGTCGAACAGCACGATCGCCGTGGCCGACCCGTGGCCGGACACCACCACGTACACGTGGTGGAACTACAACGACTACGTGAGCAACAGCTCGTCCAAGTGGACCCACTCCCGCATCGGTATCTCCCGCTAAGGCAGGCGACATGCGCGACACCAGCGGCACCAAAACGTCCAGCGAGCGGGCGGCCTCTCGCTGCTCCCGTCTGTCCATCGTCATCGCACTGAGTGCATCCGCACTGCTGTCCGTCGTCGGTCCGGCCCACGCGGCCCCTGCCAAGGACCCGCTCCCGGCCGACATCCCCGATTACCAGGCCGCCCTCAACGCGGTGAAGTCCACCGACGTCCGCAACGCCGTCTGCCGCTTCCTGCGCACTCCGGTGCCCACCGACGGCGCCGGCGGGTCGGTCCAGACGATTCCCGAAACGGCCGAGCCGTGCCAGAGCCTCCCGGTCTTCACGATCAAGGACCCGGTGGCACGGAACGAGATCACCCCCGGCTTCGTCGCGGGCACCGCCAAGCCGCTGCCCACCGAGGCGATCAAGCTGACGCAGCTGGTCTCCTCGCTGAGCACCACCGTCAACGGCCGCAGCGCAACCGTCATGCTCGCCCCCACCCAGGGCGGCGGCTGGCACCTGGCGGCCATCCGCGACGGCGACAGCGACGCCACATACGCCAGTAAGGCCACCCTGGGCACGCTGGTCTTCACCGAGCCGCAGAACCGCGGCTGGTACCAGCTCAAACTCACCACCGTCGAGCCACTCAACGACCAGGCCCGGCAAGGACTGGGCGGCCAGGCGTCGGTGTCGCTCAGCGATTACCAGAAACTGGTCAAGGCCCGCTACGCCGACAAGCTGCCCGGGTCGGAGTACGACACCAACGGCTACTCCAGCGGCTACGGTGCCCCGCGCACGGAGGACGACGCCTCGTCCTCCACCCTGCTCCTTGCCGGCGGTTCCAGCGCGGCACTCGCCTTCGCGGGAGGGGCCGTCGTGCTTCGCCGGCGCCGCGGCTCAAGCACCGGCTGAGCCCCACCCCGTACGCCCCCGCTCCGCCCGGGCCCCGGCAGCCAGCCGGGGCCTCGGAGCGGCTGACCGTCACTCCAGTCGACCGGTGGTACTGGGCGGGCCGAAGCGGCTTGCTGCGGCCGACGGGACAACCCCTGCGCTGCCCTGGGGGGATCGGCTCCTGCAAGTAGCGATGCATCCATGGCTGCGGGACGAGGTGAGCGCGCTCGCCAGGGGCGGCGCTGGGTGCCGTGCGTCCCGGAGGGAACCGGCCCGATTCGAACCGGCGCCCTGGCGATCCGGCGACGGGCATGAGCCGTTCCGGTAAGACCCGCCAGTGATCGCCGCGTTCACCGTGCCATGGCCGGGGACTGTTCCTACGGTGGCACCATGAGCGATCCGGAGACGAACAAGGCCGCCGCCAAGGCGTTCTACGATCTGATGTTCAATCAGTGCCGACCAGCTGAGGCCATCGAACGGTACGCCGGTGACACCTACACCCAGCACAACCCACACGTGGCCGACGGCAAGCAGGCGTTCATCGACTACTTCGACCGCATGGCCGCCGAGTATCCGGGCAAGCGCGTCGAGTTCAAGCGGGCGATCGCCGAAGGCGACCATGTCGTTCTGCACTGCCGCCAGACCTGGCCCGATGAGGAGTACGCGGGCATCGACATCTTCCGCTTCGACCAAGACGGCAAGATCGTGGAGCACTGGGACGTCCTCCAGGTCATCCCGCCCACTTCCAAGAACGACAACACCATGTTCTGAGCATGCGACCGCATGCCCCGGTTCACGGACATGGCCGAGCAGGGAAGTTCCCCCCCGCCGCTCCCACAGCCCACGCCGACAACGGAGTGCCCCGCACCTGCCCGGAGAACTGACCATGAGGCGCGCTACTGGCCGCTCTCCTCCGGCACGGTCGTCGTCATGCTGGTGCTCACGACGAAGGGGCGCGAGGTGGCGGACCGCGCGGATGCCGGGAGGGTTCGGCCGGCTGCTTGTCAACCGGCTCGCCGACCGTACGCAGATCCGACCCTATGACGAAGGCAAGACGGTCGCAGTGTTCATCCCGCTCCCTGCTGCCACCTGCACCACGGCTCGGCTGCCCTGCCCGGCACCACTCCCGGATACAAGGTGCGCGCCGCATCGAGGTTGTCGGCGACGGTGAAGACTTGGTGCGCTGAGATGAGCTCGAAGAGCCGTTCCATCTGTGGAGAGAGGAGCCCGGCCGGGACGAGGGGCCGGCCGGTCCGCCACAGGCGGATCACCCCCTGCCTCGCGGCTTCCGGGCGGCTGGGCTCCCGGTCGGCCTTGCGTCGTGGTGGGACCGTTCTGGACGATCAATGTGAAGGCGCCACCGGCCTGGCCTGCGCCGCCTTGATCCGGGCGAGCTCCCATCTGCTCCTGCCGGCCTGAAGCAAAGCTCCTGTTCGCTGGAGGGGTGTTGCGGCGGCGGCGGGGTAAACGCGCCACAACCCGGCATGCACATCTCAACGAGGAGATTCGTCATGGCTGCTCGCTTCGAAGTCCGGCACCAGCCCGCGAAGGGCTATCACTTCGCGCTGATCGCCACCAACGGCCAGGTGATCGCCACCAGCCAGCACTACGAGACGCACCGCTCCTGCCTGAACGGCATCGACTCAGTCAAACGCAACGCCGACGCCACCATCCAGGACACCACGGCCGGGGCCTAGTAGAACGGCTCATACCCGGGACGACCTCGACCAGACCCGTCGAGGCTCTAGTCGCCAGGAACGACATCAGGACCCACCCCCAGGAAGAAGGCACCGCCGTGAAGCAGCAGACCGCCGAGAAGGCCTCCCTGATCGCAGACCAGATCCGCGAGAAGGCGGGACAGGCCGCCCAGCTGGTGCGGGACAACACACCCGACCCCGTCCTGGACAAGACCGCCCAAGCCGCGGCGCAGGTGTGGGACAGCGCGACCCGCGCCGGACAGTACGCGGCGGACAAGACCCCCGACTCGCTGTTGGAGAAGGCCGGCCAGGCCGCGACGGTCGCGCGCGTCAACCGCACCCCGCTCCTCGTCGCCGGAGCCGTGGTGCTCGCGCTCGTGCTGGTGCGTCGCAACCGCGGACGCCGCCGGTGAAGGCGTCCAGGGTCGCCTACAAGCCCGTCGGTCTCGCCCTCGGCGCCGCGAGCGGCCTGATCGCGGGCGCGGCGTTCAGGCAGGCGTGGAAGATCATCGAGGGTGAAGGCGACGCGCCGGATGCCACGGACGAGGACCGGCCCTGGAAACAGATCCTGCTCGCCGCAGCGATCCAGGGCGCGATCTTCGCCGTGGTCAAGGCCTCGGTCGACCGATCGGGCGCCGTGGCCATACGCCGTCTGACGGGCACCTGGCCGGGCTGACGGGTTGCGGTGCCAGCCCTCTTCCCCGATCAGGCCGGCACCGCCCCTCCAGATCAGCAATAACCGGCGCCGCCACCCGTGATCGTGCGGGATCACCGTCGAGCGGGTCCTGACCGAAAACGGCTCCTGCTGCAAGTCCCGCCTCTGGCGCGATGTCCGGAGGCGGGAGGAATCACCCAGAAGCGAACCCGGCCCGACCGGCGACTGACCAATAGGAGCATCGGCAAGGTAGAACGCCTCAACCGCGCTCTCGCCGAGGAACGGGCCTACGCCCGCCACTACCAGTCAGAAGCCGAACTCCAGGCAGCGTTCCCGCAATGGCTGCACACCTCCAATCACCACCGCGGACACGCCGCACTCGCAGGCAAAGCACCCGCCGACCGCGCCCCACCCTCCCGGGGCAATACATCAGCCCATGGTCCGTGGCCCGCGGCGTCGGTGACGAGCTGCTCGACCTCGACCTGGCCGGCTCAACCGGGACCAGTCGGCGCCGCCCACCATCCATAGCCAGGCGTGGTGTCAAGCGGTCTAGCCACACCCAGTTTTTCCATAGATGTAGGAACTCAGCCGAAGCTGGAGGAAGTCTGCGTAGAATCAACCGTAGTTCATCTCGCAGAGGGGGGAAGTCATGAAACTGACTGTCTTTCAGTTTGAGGGGACGGCTGCGGAGCTCGACGCATCCCAGGCTGTCCAGCAGCTGATTGCCCAGGGGGGCAGGTCGTCTGCCGGCGTTGTGAGTGGGGCCTCGGTTCCGTCCGTGGGTTCCGACACGGCCGCGATCCCGGGTGTCGCACACGAAGGGCAGGAGACAGTGCGCGCACTCCTCCGAGGCAACCCGGCGGCCGATCACTTCGTCGAGTTCCTCGCCGAGGCCACTGCCTGGCCTGACGTCAAGGTGCACGGCATCAAGCGTCAGCGGGCCGAGGACCAGTCGGCGTTGGACTACGGGGATTATCTGAGGGTGCGCCGGCAGGGATCGCCGAAGGGTGCGTTCGCGTACGTGTATGCGCACAACGGCGTGATCAACCTGCGGCTTCCCTATGACACGGACGACGAGCTGCTCGGCAGTCTCGCGCCCGCCGCTTATCGGCTCGAAGGCGGCAACCACGAGTACCGCATCAGCGTTCGGATCGTGGACGAAGAGACCCGCGACCAGGCCGTTCAGCTTGCCAAGGTCGCCTACGAACGCACCTGATACCGGTCTGTCGTGAGCGTGTGAACTCTGCGGGCCGGGAACGCGGCCTTGGCGGTGAGCAGGTCGATCGGGCGCGGCTCACCTCCAGCGGTTCCACTTCCAGCGGATCCACCTGCAGTGGCGGCCTGCGTGGCACCCTTGGGCCGCCGGATCGGGCGCAGGCCGCGCCCCAGCAGGGGCGCGGCCTGGCCGGCGATCAGCTCCGGCGCGGCCCGGCCGCACCGGTGGCGGAACGCGTGACAGGGGCGCGTTGCGAGAGGGCCTGCGTCAGCTGTCGGGAGGGCCGGGCAGCCGACGGAGTTCGAGCAGGGCCACCGCGATCTTCACTGCGGTCGAGATCGTCAGGGCCTGTAGGAACGGCATACCCATGAGCCACAGGGCCACCATCATGACAGTGAGCACCAAGAATGCCGGTAGCAGGTTGGTCCGTCTGATCGCGGCCCGCAGGTATGCGGCTCTGCTCCGATGCTGATCCACCGTACCGATCGGGCGCGCGGTGACGCCTTCTTCCTCCCCGGCTTGCGTCATTGGATACAACCCTTCCCTCGTGTTCGTCCCCGGCAACGAGTCTTGGGCGCAACCCGGCGGACTGCCACTGCTGCCCTCGTCCCCGCCGCCATCCGAGGTACAGGTTCACGTCACCGGGCCAGGTGAGCAGGAGGGCACGGGGGCGGCGGGTCGCCCCTAATTCCTGCCGGACGGCGCCGACCCCGTCGCGTGGAGCACCTGCGGGCACCGGCCGCCTACTCCCGCTACCAGCTGCGCAGCGCCGCCCGCGCCCGCGAGCTCGTCGACGACGGCATCCCCGATCGACGCCGCCTGCCGGATCGTCATCTTGGAAGACCAGCTTGAGGAGGCGCAACGCCTCAACGCCGAGTACGGCGCTGCCGCCACTGCGGCGGACCCCGAGGCCGCGGCCTGACACGGCCCGCCACCCGTCTCCTGCCAGGAGATCGAGCTGCTCGGGACGCATGGCGTTCCCGGGCCGGTTCGTTCCCCCAGGGCCCCGAACTCCGCCCCGCACCGCCCGCAGCGAACCTAGCCCCATCCACGCCGGCCCCTTTCCGACCCGTGTGCGTGGGCTGTGCGCCCAGTCGATGCCGAGGTCGGCGGGCGCGGCGAGTGCGCCTGGTCGAGCCGGTCGCGGCGTTGCCTCCGGTTGGCGATCCGCACCCCGATCAGGTGCTCGCCGCCGTTCGCGAGCCGCTCGAGATGGCCCCGCCCCGGCACTGCGCCGCCCTGCCGCTCCGAGCGCGTGGACGCCCGCTGGAAGGCCGCTGCGTCCCGCCCGGACGTGGATGTCCCGGGCACCTTCGTGCTCGCCCCGACGGCGCCCAGTGCATCGGGCCGTTGCTGTTGTTCTTGGTTCAGCCGGCTGAAGTCCCGCTGTGGGATGTGAGACAGCGGGCGACGTCCTCGCCGCGCCGGGTCACCACCGGCCCTGCCTCCGCCAGCCGTGCACGCCGCCAGGACCTGGGTCGCGTCGTGCTCGTAGCGGGTGCCCGGCCCGTTGTCTGCCCCGCGCCCGCTGGGGCCTTGGGCGTGCGGTCGAGGGTAGGCCGCCGGCGGTGGCTGCCCGTGTTCCTGAGCCGTTTCTCGTGGGTCATGCCCCTGACCAGCGGGGGAGCTGATAGGTCTTGGGGGCATGGTGTCTGCTGTGTGCCGGGCTTACGGGGTTTGCATCTGTGGCGAGCTGTGTGGCTGGGGTAACTCGACCTGAGGTAGAGATGACGATGGGCGACGAGGCTGCGCAACGGCGTAAGGAATCCGAGCAACGGCTCCTCAAAGCGGAGCATGAGGTGCTTGAGCGGGAAAACGACCTCAAGGATGCGTTGCCGCGTGGCAATCCCGAGGAGATCACCCGGTGCAGGGAGAGGCTGAGCGAGGCCAGGAAAGGACTCAAGAGGGCCCGTGGGGCTCTGGAGGGGTAGGCGTCACAGGCACGCCCCGCCGCTTGAGAGCTTCAGGATCCTGCCCTGTGTCCGGTTCGACATCAACCGCAAGTCTTGGTCGATCACCACCGGGGGCAGGCACGGCCCCGCCGCACCCACAGCAGTACCGGACGCGGGACCGCATCTTGGGACCTGCCCGGCCCCTTCGGCCGGCGCAAGACCCGCCGCGACTGCTCCGTGCGGTGCGCACCGCGTCCACGAACCCCTGGCCGGACAGGCCGGGGGTTCGTTCCGTTGTGCGAGGCCGGTCGGAGACGCGAGCCGGCCGATCTTCGTGAGGCGGTACGCCGGCGGCCTCGGCTCCACCCGTTCGAGGGAGAGGGGTTCGGGCCTCGGCCGGGATCCCCCCCCGCGGCCGCCGTGACCTCCTCGCAGGCCACCTTGGCCTGCACGAACTCGTCGTGGCCGACCTCGTCCCGCTCGGTGGCCGGGAGCAGTTGCGCCGACTCGTCCGCGTCCGGCTGTGCACGCGATGCCTACGCGCTGACCGATGACACGTACGACCAGTGGCCTTCGCGCTCTGCGAGTGCCCGCAGTGCCTCGCGGAAGAAGCCTGGCTGCCAGGACACCTCGATCACGGGCGTCCCAGTCCTGGCCGGCGACGCTCTCGTACGCCGACGGATCGTTCCTGTCCGCGGTGACCAACACCGCGCCTGCCGCTGCCTCGCGCTCTCACCGCGGGCACGGCGTGCCCAACCCGGCGACGACCCGTGGAGTCGTGGATGTTCGCCCCGGCCTGCTTGGCGTTCCCTCGATCTGCTCAGCGGGGCCCTTCGGCCCACAGGTGCCAGCTGCCGGTCCCGCGGGCGACGGTCTTCTTGGCGCCGCCCTCGACCGCCTCGGCCCTGTGCCCGATCTCCACGATGCGCGGTAGCGGGCACCACCCAAGAGAAGGCTGAGCCTAATCCTGAGCAGGGCCACGGCCCCGACGGCGATGCCGTAAAGGACGAGGGTGCCGGTCGAGCCGGTGACCTCGTAGTCGAATACGGAGCATCCGCCGGTCAGCTCGTGGGCGCGGCCGTCAGTGACGACGCCGGCCACGACGCCGGCCACGACGCCGGCCACGACGCCGGCCACGACGACGACCAGGGCGGCGATCAGGAGGACGAATCCGAGGACGACGCGCGTGGCGCGCTCCAGAGGTGCCTCTCGAAGGTAGGACTGTCCTGCCCGGGAGGCCACCAGCAGAGGGCGGATCTACCCTGAGAGCAGGGGCTTTGCGCACTCCGTGAGATCGGCGGACATCATGATCGTCCCGGATCATCCTGCTGGCAGCCGGTTTCCTGGCCTGCATCTCCATCCTCGGGACCATCGGGACCATCCTGCCGCGCCTCCGGCGCTCACATCCGCGAACCGAGGCATCACACAGTGGTCCTCTTCTCCCTCCTGCTGACCGCCGCGATCGTGCTGATCATCATCGGCGCGACCGTCGACGGGATGCTGTACCTGGTCACCGCCGGCGTACTGCTCCTCATCGCCGACGTGCTCCACCTGGCCGTGAGATCAGTGCTACGGCGCCGTCGCCAGGCCGCTGACCCGCCCGCCACCGTGTCCGCCACGGCTCCCCGACCTCAATCGTTGTCCGGCACCAGGACCGCCGCCATCGGCACGATGACGCATTTCGGGTGATATGTGAAATTCTGGAACGTGGCACACCAAGGGACGGCACCCACGGCGGTGACCCCCGTACGCCCTGGTTGTGGCTGCCTTTGTGAGCCGTCGACGAGTGGAGGGTGCGATGTGGACGATCGTCATCATCGTGGGCGTCGTGGTGGTCCTCGCAGCCGTCGCGCTGATCATGCGGACCATGACCCGGCGCCGGCACCTTCGGGAGCAGTTCGGGCCAGAGTACGACCGCGCGGTCGAGGCGGGGCCGAGCCGCGGAGCGGCCGAGCGCGATCTCAAGAAGAGGGAGGAGCGGCATGAGGCGCTGGAGATCAGGCCGCTGCCCTCCACCGTGCGGGACCGGTACGCCCGGGACTGGGCCGATGTGCAGGAACATTTCGTCGACAGCCCCGACCAGGCTGTGGGTGAGGCGGACCGGCTCGTGACCACACTCATGAGCGAGCGCGGCTACCCGACCGACAATTTCGAGCAGCAGAAGCGGGACCTCTCGGTCGAACATTCCCGGACCCTGGACCACTACCGCATAGCCCATGAAGTCAAGGGGCGGGCCCGCAGCAGGGACACCACGACGGAAGACCTGCGGGGCGCCATGGTCCACTACCGGGCGCTGTTCGAGGAACTGCTGAAAGACGACACCGCTTCGCCGGACGAAGAACGCCGCTGAGTGCCCCGCAGCCGCAAGCGGCCGTTCGCCACCACATGGAGGTGAAGGGACATGCAGAGAGAAGGATCGTACGGGCGCGACGACGAGTACGCCGAGCCCGCCGGAGAGACGCTGTCCACCGAGGACATCGCCCGCCCCCAGGCAGAAACACCGCAACGGGCCCCGGACGATGACCTGACGGACGTCCCCGAAGACGAGGGGGCGGAGCCCCGGACCAGAATCACGGACGACGCCGGAGGCGAGCCGGACACAGCGGCCGACGAACGGGACGGGTCGGCGCAGGAACCCGATGCCGCCCCGCTCCTCGGGGCCCAGGAGGCAGAAGGACTCCGTGCCCGGTGGCAGCAGATCCAGCAGGGATTCGTCGACGACCCGAAGCAGTCGGTGCTCGCGGCAGACGGGCTCGTCGCCGAGGTCATGCAGTTGCTCGCCACCACATTCGCCGATCACAAGCATGGGCTCGAAAGCCAGTGGCACCGCGGCGAGGAGGCCGCGACCGAGGACCTGCGCCTGGCCCTGCGCCAGTACCGATCCTTCTTCGACCGCCTGCTCAGCACCTGACCGCCGGCCCGCACCTGCGACGAACCCCCGGAACTCGGGCACAAGACACCGGCCGGTGTCTCCCCGCGCAAAGAGGATCGCGTGGGCAGCCACCGGCCGGGACCTGTCGCAGGGCCGTCACATCGGGTCGACGTCCCCGAGGCCGCGCTCGCTCTCCTTCTTGCTCTGCTCCGAGAGCCGCAGAGCCTTGTCCTTCAGCCGCTGGCGCTCCGCCGGGTCAGTGGCACGCCCCGCGGCCTGCTCGAGCTTCGCCGCCTGATCGCGCATCTGCTGGGCACGGCTACCGGACTCGCCTGCAACGCTCATGATCACTCCTGGGATCTGGGGGAGGGCTGGTGCCACCAGCCAAACAGCACCCCCACGCTCCTGCATCCTGAACGGTCACTCATCGCTATCCCCGCAGCACAGGCCGGGTGTACGAGGTCACCCGGGCTTTTCGGCCGATGCGGCGGCGTCCGGAGCGCCGCCCGTGCATGCCCAGGTACACCAGGGCGGGTCACGAAGACCAGGATGCCGATGACCAGCAGATAGAGCATGCCTTCGGCGGCAGCGCCGATGATGCCCAGCACCTCGCCACGACGAGCAGGATCAAGAAGACCTTCACGACGTGGACACCTGCTCCGGCGAGTGGGGCTCCGCGACGGCCGAGCTGACGTTCGCCGCCCGCACCGGGCAGGTATGTGAGGCGGCGTGCTGGAAGACGGCTGCCTCTTCCTCGGCGGGCAGGACGTGTCCGTGCCGATCTAAGGGCTCTTCTTCACCAGCGTCTTGACGTACTCCACACGATCGTTGCATCGGGTGTCGTCAGCTGTTGCGTCTGGGTGCGGGGGCCGGGAGGTTGTCGTCCTGTGGAAGGCGGGGGGTGGGCAGGGCACTGGGCTGGGTGTGCCGGGTGTAGGCGGCGGGGTCGAAGTGGTGAAGGCGGCGTGTGAGGCGGCCGGTGGACCAGGGCCAGGCGAAGGTGTTGCGGCCGCTGGGGGCGAGGTAATAGCTGGTGCAGCCACCGGTGTTGTAGACGGTGGTCGCCAGCGCTCTCTGTACGGCGCTGTTGTGGGCGGCTTGTACGCAGGGCCGGACTTCCAGCGCCTGGTGGCTGTTCTGGTCGAGGTGGGTCAGGGCGGTGACGAGGTGGGTGAGCTGGGCCTCCAGGATGGTGATGGCGGAGGTGGCCCCGCCGAGCAGGTTGGGGCCCAGGAGCAGGAACAGGTTGGGGAAGCCGGTGACGGTGGTGCCGAGATAGGCCTGCGGTTCGCCGCCCCAAGTCTCGTGCAGCGTGCGGCCGGCAGCGCCGTGTAGGTGCCGGGCAAGCGGCAGTTCGCCGACGCGGAAGCCGGTGGCGGTGATCAAAACGTCCGTTTCGGCGGTGGTGCCGTCGGCGCCGACGATCGTGTTGCCGCGTACGGAGCTCACCGCGGTGGGGTGCAGGTGGACATGGGGCTGGTTCAGAGCCGGGTAGTAGGTGCTGGAGGTGAGCAGGCGCTTGCAGCCGAGCCGGTAGTCGGGGGTGAGGGCCCGGCGCAGCCGCCGGTCGGGAACAGCGAGTCGAAGGTGCGCCCGGGCGCCGGCTTCGAGGAGGCGGGCCAGCTTGGGGTGGCGGAAGGCGTAGCCGAAGCTTTCCTGGAGCGCGTACTGGAAGGCGCGCAGGCCGCGTCGGGCGCCGGGCAGGCGGTTCACGGCCAGGTTGAAGGCGGGAGGAAGCGGCAGGTCGGGTTTGGGCAGTACCCACTGGGCGGTGCGCTGGAAGAGGTGCACGGACGCCGCCCGGCCGGTGATGGCGGGGAGGACCTGCACGGCGGAGGCGCCGCTACCGACCACGCTCACCCGCTTCCCGGCCAGGTCGACGCGCTCGTCCCAGCGGGCGGTGTGGAGCACGGGCCCGTCGAACCCCTCGAGGCCTGGCACTTCCAGCTGGCGGGGAATGTGCCAGGGTCCGGTGGCCATGACCAGGACCGCGGCGCTGTAGGGCCCGTCGCTGGTCTCCAGCTGCCAGCGCCCAGCGGCCGGGTCCCAGCGTGCTGCGTGGACCCCCACGCCGTAGCGCAGGACATCGGCGAGTCCGTACGATTTCGCCGTGGCGGTGAGGTACGCGTGGATCTCCTGCTGTCCGGCGAACATGCGGCTCCAGGCCGTGTCCTTTGTGAAGGAGTAGCTGTAGAGCGTGGAGGGCACATCGCAGGCGCAGCCCGGGTAGGTGTTCTCCCGCCACGTACCGCCCAGCTGCGAAGCCTTCTCCAGCACCAGCACATCGCCGAACCCCGCCTGGCGCAGCCGGATGGCGGCGCCGAGACCCGAGAACCCCGCCCCGACCACCACCACCCGCACATCCCGCCCGTCCCTGCCGGCCGGTGTCGGAGTCACCGCACGCCTACCGTCACACCGGTCGGAGCCTGCCGATGATCATCGCTCGTGAACACGAACCGCGGACACCCGAAACTTTCCACCAACGCCATGGCACCCACGATCCCCGACCCGCTCCCGTCGGGGTTGCCACGCAGCAGGCGAGGGGGCCAGGTGAAGAAACGTCCCAGGCTGGTCATCTGGCATCGTTGTGAGGCGACCTCGGGTTCCCTCGAACGGAGCAGGACCCGGTTGCCGGCCTCCCCGCTCTTCGGCGCCCCCGAAGGCCCCGATCACCACGACCGGCCTGCGGAACCTGCCCGAGAACGGCCCTGCGGACCGCTGTTCCTGTGACCAGAATCTGCGGATCCTCATAACTCCGGCATACCGCAACGATCACCAACCGTCAGCCTCTACGGCAACCCGCCTTCGAGGTCGGTAAACGGCAAGCAGACCACCACCGACAGCAACATCTCAGTCCGTGTCGCGACACGCATCCCCAGCAGGCTGAGGGCCAAGAACGGCGGGTCACGGTCCCGCGGGGGCACAATGCCGCAGCACCTCCAGGACCTCCGAGGCGATCGCGCTCTCGTTCTGTTCGAACGCGGCGCCGGTCAGCTGGTTCGGGTCGGCGGGCAGCCCCGTGAGCACGGGCGTGTGCAGGTGGCCGCCGGGCAGGCGGGGGCTCAGTTCCGTCCGGAGCCGGTTGGAGCGGTAGGCGACCTCGTTGGAGAGGTAGCCGCCGCCCCCGCCCGCAACGGCGCGGGAGCCGGGAGTCGGCCCGTCCGCGCGGTCCACGGGGCTGTCCTGACCCGCGGGGATCTCACTGACCTCGGTGTTCAGCAGCACCGGGTACGGGCTCTGGACGGCGGTCATGGCGTCGGTGGGCAGGGTGGTCCGCAGGAACTCCGCTCCCGGGCCGAGGCCCGGCGCCGTGACGGGGTGTGCGTACGTGCCCCCCGAGAGCGCGTCGGCGTTGTCCGGGTACGGGTCGGCCGACCGGGCGCGCCCCGCCCACGCCTCCAGAGTGAAGATTCCAGGGTAGCCCTGGCTGATGCTGGTGATCATGTCGGCGGCGCGCGGACCCGCCGCGAGACGGGGACCGTACGCGCGCTCCACGATCCCGGCGTCGAAGTCGGCGTAGCGCACGGGCAGGACCACGGCCCGGATCTCCACGGGGGTGCCGTCGGCGAGCGTGAGGCGGCGTCCGTTGAGCTGGAGTACCGCAGAGCCGGAGGGGTTGGCCCGGCGCAGTTCGGTGTCCAGGCCGAAGGGGTCGAATCCGCTGACGAACAGGCGCCGCACGCCTGGGGTGCCGCGGAAGTCATTGGTGGTCAGACCCCGCGAGGCGTCCTCGAAACGGGTGCGCAGGGCCGACCGGTCGACCGGGAACCCCGGCTTCCAGTCCGCCAATTGGACGGTCATCCGCAGCCGGGTCCAGTACAGCGGGCGGTCGTCTCCGGCCGCCAGGTCCCCGCCGGGGCGGCGCCCTTGCGCCCGGTTCACGGCGGCCTGCCATAGCGCCTCGCCCCAGGCGTCGAGGAGCCGACCCGCCTCGGCGGCGTCGCGCGCGGAGCAGAGTGCGGCCGGGAAGCGGCGTACGAACTCGCCGAACGCGGCCCGCTCCGCGAAGGCGGCGGTCCGAGGATCGGCGAGGCGTGCCTGCTCGGGGTCACGGGTGGCGGAGGGGTTGGCCGAGGGCTCGGCGGCGGGATCGGTGGCTGGCGAGGCAGCCGGGGCTCCGCAGGGGGGTGGGGCGGCGGCGTGGGCGCCCGTGGTGGGCAAGACCGTGGTGACGCCGAGCAGGGCGGCGATGAGGGCTGCACGGCGGAAGATCATCATGCCATGTGACATTACGCAGAGGGGGAGTAGGAGAGGCAGGTGATTTCGAGTCGATCCAGGACATGCACCGTTAGGAGGAAGCGGTCGGCAACTTTTCAGGTCCTGGCCGACCTGGACAAGGACGCCCCCTACCTGCCGGACTCGATCCCCGGGCCCCGTACCCCCGGTTCTTCCGCAGGAAGACGAAGGGGACCGGCGGCAAGGAGCGCCCGATGTGGTGCACCCGCTGGACGGCGCCGGACACCTCGTCCGGCGACCTGGCGCGCCCGCGGGACGAGGCCAGGGTTTGCCAGGGAGGAGTACCGGGCACAGCTGCGGCGGGCGGAAGGCTTCTTCGGTCGATGCGGGGGCTGCGGGCCGCAGCCCCCGAGCGGGGGTGGGCTACCTCGGGCTGATCGTGACCTTGTAGGTGGCTCCGGCCCTGCCGTGGGTGCTCACGGTGACGGTCTGGCCATGGTCGTCCCAACTGGCCTTGGTTCCCTGGATATCGACGCGGTAGCCACCTGGGTACGTCTCCCTGGGTACGGTGATCTGGGTGGGGCCCTCCGCGTTGTCGCGGGTGCGGAAGGTGAGCGCGTAGGTGCGTGTAACCGGGTCGTACGCGAACTTGAGCGGGTCGCCCGCGACGGCCCGCGCGTACGGCTGGACGAGCAGCTGGGCGTTGGGCTTCGCCGCGCCCGTCTCGTCGAGGAAGCAGTAGCTGCCGCCTCGGCACCACTGCCACCACGTCCAGCCACTGGAGAAGCGGTCCAGGGAGGCCGTCATGTCGGTGACGAACTGGCTTGCGTGCGGAACGTAGGGGTTGCCGCCCCACTCTCCCACGATCACCGGCATGCGGTTACGGGTCGGGTAGTCGCTGATCGCGGCCTCGTAGGCGGGGATGAAGGTGCCGTTGGGGTCGTAGTCGGCGCCGGTTTCCATCGCGGTCTCGTAGAAGTGCGGCGCGTAGCCGGCGTGCGGGTCGTCGATGTGGCCCATCTGGGTTGGGACGCCGAGGCCGACGATGACGGTTGGTTCGACGAATACCCACGACTTCTGGTCGACCAGGCGGATCGCCTTGGCAAGGCGGTTCCACAGCTCGGTGAGCTCGGTGGCCTCGAAGCGGGCCGCGGCGGCGGGGAGGTCTTCGCCTTCGAGGAACTTGGCGAACGGCTCATTCATCAGGTCGTAGCCGAGCAGCGCCGGGTGCCTGCCCAGGGCGGAGGCTACCGTCATCCACATGCGAGCGTGCGCGGCGCGGAAGTCGGCGTCCTTGTACAGGTGGTCAAAGGCGGTCTGTACGGATGGCTGGAAGTATCCGGCGAACCAGTCGTCGGGTGTGGGCGTGAACGGTAGCCCCTCGTCGCGGGTGGCCCAGTCGGGGATGCCGCGGGAGCCGAAGCGGGGGCCGTATACGTCCTGGTGGGCGTCGAGGATGACCTTGATGTGGTAGCGGTTGGCCCAGTCGAGGATGCGGCGCATCTTGGTGAGGTAGCTGCGGTCGTAGTGCCCGGGGGTGGGTTCGAGGTCGTCCCAGAAGAACGCGAGGCGCGCGAGGTTGAAGCCCCGGCCGGCCATGTCTTTGAGGTCGCTCTCGTGGATGTCGGCGAACGCGTTGGCGCCTCGGCTGTTCTTGTCGGCGAGGTTGAAGCCGCGCCACTGGAGCGCGCGGCCTTGGCCGTCGGCGATGAAGGTGCGGTCACCGACCGTGACCCGGTCGAGGGCGCGGTCGGGCTGAGCTTGGGCCTGCGCGGGGAGGGCGCCGAGCAGGAGGGCGGTTACGGCAAGGGCGGCAGGGGCGACGCGGGAGGTCAAGCGCATGCAGGAGACCCTTTCGAGATGGCTGCTTGGGCGGCGTTCTACTGGCCGGGCGGATGTTACTGGCGGGTGGGTTAAGTTCCCAGGAATGCACGGGAGTTGGCGGGACTTGCTCCTTCAAGGGCTTCCCCGGCGTCATCACCGTGGTTTCCTCGGGTTCTCGCGGCGCCCGGCTTGCGTCAACCGCCTCAACCCGGCTACCTGCACGGCTTCCTCACCGGCTCGCCGAACCGGTTCGGCAAACCCCGCCTCGAACGTCTGACTGCGCCCGCTACCCAATCCGGCCAGTTCACCGATGCGGGAACGACGGGCGCGGCCGCCACTGGCACCGAAGTCGGTGAGGATGATCGGCGCGGGCGCCCTCGGTTCCCACACGCTGCTCGCCACCACTCACCCGGTCTCCCTGCTCGTCACCGTGCCGGTGACCCTGTCCGTGCCGGGCCTGACCGCCGCCGGCCGCCACGGCATGCCGGCCCTCTCCCACCACCGGGCCCGCGTCGCGTGGAAGTTGGCCACCTGGGCGGAAGCCACGAACAAGCGGCGGGTCCTGCTGCCTCACCCCTACGCCCTGGACCCGCCCGGGGTCGCCGCCCCGATGACGCTGATCGCCGCGTACGACCCAACCACCGGCCGCCAGGTAGAGGTCGTCCACGACCGGGCCACCGGGTACATGACCGTCTCCACCCTCCTGGCCCCCGGCGGCAGCCTGGTGGCCCCCACAGGAACGGTGCGCGGCAACCTGCGGAGCTGGTCCTCGCTGCTGGACGCGATGAGCACGGACGAGCAGATCGAGGGCGCCTCCGTCACCATCCAGATCCAGGACCAAAGCGCTGTACGGAGCGTCCTGGCGGGGCGGGTTCGCAAACGGCGACAGGGCCGGCCCGGCGGGTGCCGGCCGGCCCTGTGTCTGCTCGCCGGTCAGGCGGAAACGCCGGCCCGATTCAGGACGGCGGTCATCTCGTCCTCGGGGAGCGCCGGGTTGGCACCCGCGCTGGAGGCCAGTTCAGGGACGTGAAGCGCGTCGCGGAGCCGGCGGATAGGGAGGCGTGGGTCGCCGACCGCCGCCTGGCGTGTCCAGACCGTGGGGTCATGGCTGAGCCGTTCGATCAGCGTGGGTGTGGCGGCCGGATCCCGAACGGCCAGTCGGCGGTAGTTGCCGTCCGGGTGGTCCGCGTAGCGTGCGGCGAGACCCTCGCGGGGGAAACGGGGGTGCGTCTCCGCCATCCAGGCGGAGAACGTGCCACCGAGCCGCGCGTACACGCGCATCAGGACCTCCTCCGGGGTGTCGGGGTGGTACACGCCCAAGAGGTTTTCCACCAGCGGGTCCTCGATGCGTGCGAGTAGGCGCAGCAGGTCGGGCGGCAGGTGGGGGCTCTGGGCGGCGGCGCGCCGGAGCAACGGGTGGGCGGAGGCCGCAGCCCGACGCAGCACCTCGGGGTCGGCGAGCCCGTCCCGTACCCACTGCACACCGTCGCCCCTGTCGAAGTCCCCGACCGTGAAGTCGATCGCCATGCGCCGCGTCTCGTCCAGCTCGGGCCTGAGGGAGACCGCGAGCCGTACGTCCTCGTCGGGGTCGATGGAGAGCAGCTCCACGAGGTCGGTGGGCAGCGACGGGTTCTCGGCGAGGGCGGCAAGGTGCGTCCGCTCGGCGACGCACCGCTCGGCGTCGGCGCGGGCGAGGAGCCCACGTCGCAGCGCCTCGCCGGTGGACTTCGGATCGCGGAGGAGTTCGGCGGTGATGCCTGCCTCCCGGCGGCACTCCCACAGCGCGGCGGCCTGCCGCACCTCGGGGGCAGGGTCGGAAAGCAGCGCCGAACGCTCGCCCGGCGACAGCGTCTTCCATGCGCGGGCCGCGTTCCGGCGCGCTGCCGGATCGCGGTGCGTGGCCAGCGAGGCCACGAACGACGGCACCAGATGGGGCGAGTCCAGCAGGGCCGCTCGTACGGAAGGGTCGGAGTCGTCGAGCAGGCGGGCGCACACGTCGTCCGGCAACGGCGCGACCGTCGTACGTGGGCCGCGCCACTCGGGTCCGTACGCGAGAGCGGCCCGCACCTTGGGGGAGGGGTCGTCCGCGAGCCGGGCCCGCTGCGCGGGCTCGGCCCTGGTGCTCATCGCGAAGTCGATCCGAGCGCCGGGGTTCGGGTGAGCCAGGATCACCGCGACGGCCGGCTCGGGAAGTCCAGCCCGCTGGAGGGCGTGACGGGGCGGACCGTCACCGCCGCCGTCAAAGGTGAGCAGGCGCAGCAGTAACGGTGTCGGCAGCGCCGGGTTGCGGGCGACTCCGTCCAGCGCGGACGCATGGAACGCGACCATGATTCCCTTCAATGCCTCCGTCGGTCCGTCGGTCCGTCGGCCGGCCCGCGACCATGATCCCCCTACGCCCGTTGGGCCGGCTC
Organism: Streptomyces sp. NPDC060049; assembly: GCF_042736715.1. Lineage (NCBI taxonomy): Bacteria > Bacillati > Actinomycetota > Actinomycetes > Kitasatosporales > Streptomycetaceae > Streptomyces > Streptomyces sp. NPDC060049. The sequence goes on along the minus strand of NZ_JBHWVV010000005.1, from coordinate 183,590 downwards.
CACGGCCTCGAACGGCGTACCCCGCCCCTGGCCCAGGGGCTGTCATCGCCGACGTCACCGCGCAAGAAAGGTCCAGCACAAGAGCGGACAACGCGGTGTCCCCGTACGCAAGAGCCGGTGCCTCCACCCTGCCCTCAGCCCTCTCAGCCCAACACCAAGGGCAGGCACGTAGGGGTTATCCCACTGCGTCGGCCGTGCGTCAGACCACGGAGAGCCGGTCCACCAGCAGTTCCACCCTCTGCTCGGTGTGCTCCGGCGGCAGTCGTCCGGCCCGGGTCAGGGTGGCCAGCCCGTGCAGGGACGCCCAGAACGTCTCGGTGAACAGCCCTGGGTCGACGCCGTCCCCGGCGACTTCGCCGAGGCTCTCCAGTAGCGCGGCGAAGGCGTCCTTGAGGGGTTCCGGCGTGTCTTCCTGTGCGTACGGGAGACCGCCGTCGAGCTGGAAGATGGCGTCGTAGACCGCCGGGTTGCGTGCGGCGAAGTCGAGGTAGGCGCGGGCGAGGGCGTACACCCGCTCGCGCGGGCCGTCCGCGGCGGCGGTCGCGGCGCGCACCGCCGCCGCGAGCTCGGCGGCGCCCTCCAGGGCGACGGCGCCGATGATCTCCCGTTTGCCGCGGAAGTGGCTGTAGAGGACGGGCTGGCTGTACTCGATGCGCTCGGCGAGCCGGCGCGTGGTGACCGCGTCCCAGCCCTGCTGCTCGGCGAGTTCGCGGGCCGTCGCCACGATGAGGCGCTCGCGGACCGCCCGTTCGCGCTCCTTGCGTTCTTGTACCGACATGATTCGATCCTAGCATCGCTAGACAATCAAGCGGCAGTAGCGCTAGCGTTGCCTCATCATCTAGCAACGCTAGATCCCAGGAGGGGTCATCATGCTCAACGCACTCGAGGTCGTCACCACCGTGGTCATCGGCGTGATGGTGGGGGTGGAGTTCTCCGTCGCCTTCGTCATGAACCGGATCCTCAACGCACTCCCGGAGGACAGCGGCCAACTCGGCCGCGCTCACGGGGGCCGGATGCTCGGCGCCGTGATGCCGGTCTGGTACATCGGCTCGCTCGTCCTCGTCGCGGTCTGGGCCATCGCCGGATGGCACCACCACGGCACCGGCCTCGTCGTCACCGCCGGCGCGCTGCTGCTCCTCAGCGTGGTCATGTCGCTCCTGCTGCTCGTCCCGATCAACAACCGGAACAAGACATGGACCCCCGAGAACCGGCCCGAGGACTGGAAGGAGCAGATGCACCGCTGGGAACGCTTTCACTACGTCCGCGTCGCCGTCATCATCGCCGCCTTCACCCTGCTCGTCGCCGCCCTCGTCTGATCCCGCGGACAGGCCCCGCGCCGGCGGCGCGCGATGGCCGCTCCCCGGGAGGCAGTGGGCCACCGAATCCCGACATCCCGGAATGCCGCTGCCGCTCAGATCCCACGACTGCGATCCCGACGGACTGCGCCCCCTCGATCAGCCGCGTCCGATGCCCGCGACTCCTTCAGCCTCAGACCGCGGCATCGAGATCGAGCGCAGGGTCCGCGACGGCCTGCTGCAGATCGACAAGAAGCTCGGCAACTCGCCGCAGGTGACGAACGACTCGCACCACACGTACGCGAGCGAGGCCGGTGCCCACGATGCCTTGCTGTGCATCCAGACCGGCAAGTCCTCTCGGATGCGGACCGCTTCCGCTTCGACGGCACCGGCTACTGCCTCAAGTCGACCGACGAGATGTACGCGATCGACTCCTCGGACGCCTGGCAGGAGGGCTGCGCCAACACACGTCCGCTCGCGACCAGTTGTGGATGGACTGCGCCGACTCCCCCCACGGGGTCCGGCCCCGGGCGGGAGCGACCGCGATGGTCGTCCCAGCTCGGGGGCCGCGGCCGTGGTGTCAGTGGGCCGGGCTATTCTTCCGGGCACCGCACACCGATCGTGAGGACCACCAGAAGTGACCGGCCTGTCCGCCTTCCCGCTGCCTTTCCAGACCTCCCGTTCCCCGGCGTTCGCGACGCCCCGGACGCTGCGGGAGTTGCAGATGATGCGGTGCAGCTCGCACCTGCGCGCCAAGCCCGTGTGGTTCGACAAGATGAACGACGCCGACATCGTCGCCAGGTGGACGCAGGAAGCGGTGGCGCAGGGCCTGACCGAAGCGCAGGTGCGCTACGTTCTCGCCGAGCTGGGGCACTACGCCGCGTTGCGGGACGCGCGCACTGGAATCGAGGTGTCCGCGGTCGACGGGGTCTGGCAGTCGGACACCCTCGTCGACGAGCAGTTCAGGTCCCGGTTGGGTGAGGCGGTCCGGGTGCTGGAAGAGGTCCCCGAAGCGGAGCGGGACTGGCATCCCGGATCCGACGGCCAGGTGTTGGATCTCGTGCACCCCTCACTGTTCTGCCTGGTGAGGGAGGTGAGCGGAGGGCCCGAGCGGGCCTGGCAGAACCCGACGAACCACTACTCGAAGTACGAGTTCTCGGAGAGCTTCCAGTGGCTGCCCACGGACGTCGACGTCCGTGACGACGGGGCCGTCACCTTCCGCTCGTACGTCAATAACGTCCATCCCGAGGTGCATTGTGCACTGGCGTCCGTCCTGCCGGACGTGTTCGCGCGCCTGCGCCCGCTGTTCGAGAAGGTGCTCACCGATCTGCGGCACCCGCGGCCCCTGCGGATCGAGGCCGATCCCTACGGCTGGTACGACTCGGAACCGGAGTATCCGCGGCAGTCGTCCTACAGTGACAACGCGACCTACATGGATGTCCGCGCTGCCTGGGAAGAGGCCCATGAGGCCTGGTGGGAGAACCGCCGCCCGATCGTCCCGGACGCCCCGGCCTTCAGCCCGCTTGCCCTGCCCGACGCCTCCGCCCGGGTCGACCTGCGCGGCCGCCGGCTCCAGGTCATCGTCAAGCTCGCCACCGTCCACCTCACCCCGGACAAGCCCGAATACCCCGGCGGCTCCTGGCACGTCGAGGGCATGCTGAACGAGCGGATCGTCTCGACCGGCATCTACTACTGGGACAGCGAGAACATCACCGAGAGCCGGTTGGGATTCCGGACCGCACTCGACGACCCGCACTATGAACAGAACGACGACGCCGGGCTGCGCGAGGTCTATGGGCTTCAGGACGAAGACGCGCTGAACCAGGTGCTGGGCTCGGTACCGACCCCGTCGGGCCGCTGCCTGGCGTTTCCCAACGTCCTGCAGCACCGCGTGGACGCGTTCCGTCTCGAGGACCCCACCCGCCCGGGACACCGCAAGATCCTCGCATTCTTCTTGGTCGACCCGGCGGAGCAGATCGTCTCGACCTCCGACGTACCGCCGCAGCAGCCCTGGTCCGACACATCGACCATGACCCTCGAGCAGGCCCAGACGTACCGCGAGGAACTCATGAAAGAAAGGAAATTCTTCGTCGACGAACACAACGAGCAGCTCTACGAACGGGAGTTCTCCCTCTGCGAGCACTGAACCACGGGTGCGGGGACCCGGCCTGAACCGAGCCGAGCAGCCACGTACGTTTTGTGCCGTCACCGGCGGGCGGCTGCGGCCATGACGAGGCCGGTGATGAGCAGGGCCAGGCCGATGACGAGTACGGGGAAGACGAGTACGGGGAAGCCGGGTCCCGGTAGGAAGTGCAGCGCCACACCGGCCAGGGTGAGAGGCGCTCCGATGGCAACCATCACCCGGGGGACCCGTCGCTCTGACGCAGGCTGCTCTTTGTCAGGGCCTGCTGAGGGTGCGGCAGCTGGGGTGTCGCGGCCGGTGAGGAATGCGGCGAGCGCCCCGATGAGCAGCGCCCACCCCGCCACCGCCCATCCGAAGCGGCCACCGCTGATGAGGATCGTGGCCGCGGCGACCGTCGCGCCGGCGGCCATGGCCTTCGAGCTGGTGGCGAACGCCCACTGGCGCCGGGCACTGCCGGGGTGCCGGAGCTCGGTGATGGCGGTGCGGATGACCAGGGCGGCGATGACGATCGCGGGCTCGAGCAGTGAGGTATCGCTGCCGCCCATCAGGTGTGCTGCCCGTCCGCACGAGCGGCGGTGCCTTCGGGCGGCACCGTGCCGGGCTGGTAGATGTCGGGGATGCCGTCTCCGTCGGCGTCGACGTTCTCCGCTTCGTACAGGCGTCGGTAGACGGTGTTGCGCCGCCGGAGCAGGATCGCGGCGAGGACGGCGGCGATGAGGGAGGCGACGAGGACAGCGGCTTTGACCTGCTCGCCCGTCCGATTGTCGGGGAATGCGAGTTCCCCGATGAGGAGTGCGACGGTGAAGCCGATGCCGGCCAGTACCGACAGGCCCAGGACGTCGGCCCAGGCGAGGTCGGGGTTGAGCTGGGCGCGGGTGAAGCGGGCGGCGAGATACGTTCCTGCGAAGATCCCCAGCGTCTTGCCGACCACTAGGCCGATCACGATGCCGAGGGGTTCGGGGCGGGTGAACACCGCACCCAGAGCCGGTCCGGAGATGCTCACTCCGGCGGCGAACAGCGCGAACAGCGGCACCGCGATACCTGCGGCGAGCGGGTGGACCCGGTGGGAGACCCGGGAGGCCGGCGAGATGTCCTCGGCCTTGTCGCGGGTGGTACGCAGGATCAGGCCCATGGCCACGCCGGCGACGGTGGCGTGGACCCCGCCGTTGTACATCAGCGCCCAGATCACCACCCCGAGAGGCACGTACCACCACCAGCCGCGCACCCGCAGCCGCTGCAGCAGGTAGAAGAGGACCAGGCCCGCGCAGGCTCCGCCGAGCGCCCACAGGTTCAGGTCGGAGGTGAAGAACACCGCGATGATCAGGATCGCGCCCAAATCATCGACTACGGCCAGGGTGAGGAGGAAGGCGCGCAACGCGGCCGGCAGGTGCGTCGACAACACCGCCAGGACCGCGAGGGCGAAGGCGATGTCGGTGGCCATCGGAACCGCCCAGCCCGAACCGCTTCCGCCACCCACTTTCGTCGTGGCCAAATAGAGGACGGCGGGCACCGCCATCCCGCACACCGCGGCAATCACGGGCAGCGCCGCGGTGGCCGGCGTGCGCAGTTCACCGACGACCAGCTCGCGTTTCAGCTCGATCCCGGCGACGAGGAAGAACACAGCCAGCAGCCCATCGGCCGTCCAGTGCCCCACCGACAGGTCCAGACCGAGCGCCGGAATCCCCAAGTGGAAGTCGCGCACGGCCGCGTACGCCGCGCTCCACGGGCTGTTCGCCCAGACCAGCGCGAGGACGGCCGCACCGAGGAGAACCAGGCCGCCGACCGTCTCGGTGCGCAGGGCCCGGGTGATCGCCTGTCGCTCGGGCAGGGGCAGCAGGCCGAGGAAGGGGGAGCGGGTGCCGGCCATGGCAGTAGGCCTCCGGTGTGTCAGCAACAAGAGGGCACACTGCCCCCAGGACGCCGACCAGACTTCCCGGCACACCGCGCGCCGGCTTCTGACGCGTTCCTTGCACCGTATCCAACGGACGGGCAGGCTGTCTGCCCGCACCGCTTCCCACGAACAGTTTCATGGCACCCTTGTTCCGCGTCGAAGAGGCGCCGTGATCAGGGGGAAGACGTGGCCGGCCAGGTAGGACCGAACGAGCATGTGGCGGGGCTCTCCGATCTCCTGCACTCTGCCTGTCTCACGGGGCGCCGACTGACCCGCGCCGAGATGGAGGCCTGCCGAGGCCGGGGGGAGCGGGCGGCGGAGCTGGGAGTGCCGGTCCGCGGGCCGGTGCGGCAGCACTTTTGCGTGGCTCAAGAGGTACTGACGAAACTGGCCCCGGCAGTGGCGGATTTACTGCTGGCCGTGCTGGAGCAGGCGGTGGACGCCTTCGTCGAGGGCTACGAGCGCGCCCAGCTCCAAGCGGTGCGTCAGGAGGAGGCGAGGCGCCGCGAGTTCATCGACGACCTGCTGTACGGGCGCAGCGATCTGGGCCGGCTGGCGGAGCGTGCCGAACGGTTCGGGCTGCGCCTCTCACAGGCCCACGCGGTGGCTGTGGCGAGCAGCCCGGAGCCGTACGGCGACGGCTTCCCAGCGGTCCGCAGGATCGAGTCGGCGGTGCTGACCCGGTTCGCGGGCCGGCAGATCCTGCTCACCACAAAGGACGGGCGACTGATCTGCGTGGCGCCCGGAGACCAGCCGGACGTTCTGGCGTTCTTCGCCCAGCAGGCGTACGCCGCCACCGATGGCGGCAAAGTGGCCATAGGCCGCTCGCACGCCGGCGCCGGCGGCGTGGTGCACTCCTACGAGGAGGCGCTCAACGCCCTGGAACTGGCAGAGCGGATGGGCCTGGACAAGCCGGTGCTGCACGCCGCGGATCTGCTGGTCTATCCGGTCCTGACACGCGACCGGCAGGCGATGGCCGACCTGGTGGAAAGCGTGCTGGGCCCGCTCCGTGACGGGCGCGGTGGCGCCCGGCCCTTCATCGACACCCTCACCGCGTACTTCGACAGCGGCTGCGTGGCGACCGAGGCCGCGCGTCGACTGTCGCTGAGCGTGCGGGCGCTGACCTACCGGCTGAAGCGGATCCACAACCTGACCGGCGCCGACCCTGCCGACCCGATGAACCGCTACACCCTTCAAACCGCGGTGATCGGCGCCCGCCTGCTGGGCTGGCCCGACATCGAGGCGTGAGCCCGCGCCTCAGGGCGTGCGGCTTCTGCTTGCCGCCCAGTCCTGGAGCCGGCAGCGCGGCCGGTGGTGGGCTGCCCATTCGCCGAGACTGATCGAAGGGGGCGAAGGAGGCCTCTGCCTGTGAGCAGCGGCGAAGGACGCCCGATTCGGGAAGGCGGCTCATGGCGAGTGCTCCTGGCAGGGAGTCGAACCAGAGGGCTCCCATGGCCCGGATGCCCGTACAGCCGCCGCAGCCGGATGCGGCGGGTCAGGGGCCCGAAGCGTGGACGTCCCGGCGGCCGAGGAGCTCGGCCAGCCCCCGGCGCGTGGCGGCGAGTAGGACCCGGTCCTGGGCCTTCAGGACGTAACCCGGGTGGAGGTCCCACACCAGTCGGGCCTGGGGTTCGGCCGCTTCGGCGGGCGTGGACGACAGGTCCGGCAGCCGTTCCTCCGGCGAAGCGGTGTCCAGGGCGATCACACGCCACGCCCCCGGCCGGAAGGATTCGGCGACGGTCCGGCCCTCCAGCTGCGGGTGACCATCGACGTCCAGGGCTGCGAAGAGCAGCACTCGCCGCTCCACCGGGATGGCCCCGAGGATCTGCCGGCCCATCATGGCGCCGGCGAAGGCGGGCGCGGCAAGGTGTGTGACGCTGCGACTGCGGGTGAGGGCGGCCGGGTGTGCGGCGCGCAGCGTGCGGTAGACGGCGGTGGCGAAGTCGTCCTCGTACAGCCGCATGACGACCCGGAGGTCCGGTCTGACCGCGCGCGCGTACAGGGCCGCCTCCAGGTTGGTGGTGTCGGCGCTGGTGAGGGCCAGGAGCGCGTGGGCGCGGTGGATCCGGGCGGCCTCCAGCACCCCCTCCTCGGTGACGTCCCCGAGGACGACGGGCACCCTCATGCGGCGGGCGTGCGCGAGACCGCGGGCCTCAGGGTCGGACTCGACGCACACCACCGGGATTTCCAGCTCCCGCAGCCGGACCAGGACCCGGGTCCCGATTTTGCCGAGGCCCAGCAGGACCACATGACCGGATAGCCCGCGGGGCGGGCGGCGCAGCGCCGTCGCGCTGCGGAACGCCCCCAGGCCCTCCAGCGCGGCCGCGACCAGCACCGGTAGGAGCAGCAGGCCGACGAAGCCGGCGAGGATCTGCAGCGTCTTGCGCTCGGGAGCCTCGTCGACCGCCGGGTCGTTGATCGCGAAGATGTCGAGCAGCGTGATGTACGCGGCGTGCAGGGGGTGGTCGCCGGTGGTCAGCCAGGACGCCACCGCCAGGCTCGTCACCGCGGCCACGATGCCGACCAGCGACCAGCGCAGCCTCCGCGAGAAGAGCGACGCCACCGGCAGCGCCGCCGCGGCCAGGCGGCGCCCCGGCACGCCCGGACCCGCATGCGTCATCGCCTCGAGCGCCACGATGCCGCGGCCGGTCGCAGCGGCCACCGACCGGTCGTCGGGCAGCAGTTGCGGCCCCTGGTCGCCGCTGCGGTCCGAGCCCTCGCTTCCGGCCGGATCGGCGGCGGTAGAGGACAGCAGCGCCAGGGTGCACAGGCCCGAATCGGCCACCTGCCCCCGGCCCGGAGGCGTACGCTCCACCGCACGCAGCAGCAGGCCGTCCGCCTGGATGACCTTGCTGGTCCCGGCGATCGCGCTGGCCGCGAGCGCCGGCGCGGCGGTGTCCGCGTCCGAGAGGACGGTCGTCGACGAGTCCAGCTCGCGCAGGTCGATACCCGGCTCGGCGACGACCGCCGCCTGGTCCAGCAGCTCCTCGAGATGCTGACCGAGCTTGCGGTTGTACAGGCGGATCACCAGCCGCAGCCGCGGGTTGAGTCGACGAGCCACGAGCGCTGCCCGTACGTTCGTGTCGTCGTCCTCGTACACGAGCGCCAGCGCGGCCGCACCTGCCACCCCTGCCATGACCAGGGCCTCCTCGTCCGGCTCCGCCGCTTCCACGACACGAAGATCCCGGCTGCCGGCGCGCTCTGCCGAGGGCCGTCCCGCCTGCCTGCTGCCGGGTACGCGCCCGCGCAGCCCGAGGCTCCGTACGGTCCACCGGCCGACAGTCACGTGCGGCGCGTGCGCACCCACCGGCACCACGAGCGTCACCCGCTCCCGGTACACGTCGCGCAACTCGGCGGCCAGCCGACGGGCCAGGCCGTCATCGCCACAGACGACCATCTGACCAGTGGGAAAGGGAAGTTGCGCCTGTAGATGATTCGACACGGCCCCAGGATGCTTTGTACTCGGCATCCATGCGGCCCGGTTCCGGCTACGACGCTCGGCGCGCTACGACGCTCGGCGCGGCGCCGCAGCCATCCGACGATCCGGCCCCGACCCTCGACGCCACCACCACGTGCGTCAAAGAGGCGTAAAGATTGCCGACAACAGGCAATGTGCCAGCCCGTGACGGTCTGCCAATCTGGTGCTGTCCAGCGGGAGAACGGCAGTCAGGCAGGAAGGTGCCCATGGGCTTGTTTCTGGGTCTCGGCATCGGGGGGATCGTGTTGGTCGCTGCCTCGCTGGTATTCGACGGGGTACTCGAAGGCGTCTTCGACGGCGTCCTGGACGGACTGTTCGACGGGTGGCTGTCGCTGCCGGTGATCGCGGGCTTCGTCTCGATGCTCGGTTTCACGGGGGCGATCGTGCTCGGATCCACGGGGCTCGGACAGGGAGCGGCAGCCGCCGCGGGGGCGGTGGCCGGAGCAGGCGCGGGCTGGGCCACGTACGGCTTCAGCCGGGCCCTGCGGGACGGCGACGGTAGCGCCCCGCACCTGGCGGACCTCGTCGGTTCAGCGGGGCGGGTGGTCACCGCCATTCCGGCCGCCGGCTACGGCGAGGTACTGCTGTCGCTCGGTGGCCAGCCGCTGAAGTACGCCGCGACCGCCGACGCCCCGATAGAGCGGGGAGCCGAAATTTGGGTGACGGCCACACCGTCCACGACCTCGGTCAGCGTGCGCGTCGTAGAGCGCTGAGCTGCGCCACGAACGCCTTCCACCTTCCGATCCTCTTTCCATCAGCCCTTGAGTCTGCCCCCTTCCGGGAGGCAGGGGGGAACCGCCATGAGTCCTGTTGTCACTGCGGTCGTGGGAGTCGTCGTACTCCTCGTCCTGCTCGCCCTCGTCGTCGTCACCCGCTACAAGGTCGCCGGCCCCAGCGAGGCGTTCATCATCACCGGACGCCGCGGCAAAAGCTCCACCGATCCGGAGACGGGGCGGATATCGACCGACAACACCGGCCAGAAGGTCGTGGTCGGCGGCGGCGTGTTCGTCGTCCCGTTCGTCCAGCAGCGCTACACCCTCGACCTGTCCAGCCGCCACATTCCGATCGCCGTTCGGGGCGCGGTCACCCTGCGCGGCATCAAGGCCAACCTGGAAGGCGTCGCGATCGTCAAGGTCGGCGGCAACGAGGATGCCATCCGCGCCGCCGCCCAGCGCTTCCTGCAGCAGCAGGACGGCATCGTCGGCTTCACCCAGGAAGTGCTCTCCGGCGCCCTGCGCGCCATCGTCGGCCGCATGTCGGTCGAGGACATCATCCGCGACCGCGCCGCGTTCGCCGGCCAGGTCGCCGAGGAAGCCGAGGCCAGCCTGTCAGGGCAGGGCCTGGTCCTGGACGCCTTCCAGATCCAGGACATCACCACCGAGGGCTCCTACCTCGAGGACCTCGGCCGCCCCGAGGCCGCCCGTGCCAGGCAGGAAGCCGACATCGCCGAGGCCAACTCCCGCCAGGCCGCCGAACAGGCCCGCCTGAAGGCTGAGGAAGAAATCGCCCTCGCCCAGCGCACGCTGTACCTGCGCCAGGCCGAGATCAAGGCGGAGACCGACGCGGCGACCGCCCAGGCCAACGCGGCCGGCCCCCTGGCCGACGCCGACCGGCAGCAGCAGATCCTCGCCGAGCAGGAAAAGGTCGCCGAACGCCAGGCGGCCCTGACCGACCGGCAACTCGACACCCAGGTCCGCAAGCCCGCCGACGCCCGCCGCTACCAGGCCGAACAGGAAGCCGAAGCACTGCGGGTCGCCCGCGTCAAGCAGGCCGAAGCCGAACGCCTGGCGGCCATCGCCGCCGCCCAGGCCGAGGCCGAGCGGGCCCGCCTGACCGGTGAGGGCGAGAAGCAGCGCCGCTCAGCACTCGCCGAAGCCGAGGCCATCGAGGGCGCCAAGCGAGGCGAGGCTGAACGTGCCCGCCGCGCCGCCATCGCCGAAGCGGTACGCCTGGAGGGCGACGCGGATGCTGCGGCCATTTTGGCCAAGGGCGCCGCCGAGGCCGAGGCCATGCAGAAAAAGGCGGACGCCTTCGAAAGCTACGGCGACGCAGCGGTGATCCAGATGATGGTCGAAGCACTGCCCCTGGTCGTGGCCAAGGCCGCCGAACCACTGTCCGCCATCGACAAGATGACCGTCATCTCCACCGACGGCGCGAGCAAACTCTCCCGCACCGTCACCGACAACGTCGCCCAAGGCATGGAACTCCTCTCCTCCACCACCGGCATCGACCTCGCACAGCTCCTCGGCGGCCTGACCGCCGCCAAGACGTCCGCCACGCCCGAGTCGAACTCAACCAACGGCAAGATCGAAATCGTCGGCTAGCTGCTCGCACATCCTTTGGGGCCTGCCGGGGGAGCAGGCCTCATTCCCCGCTCGCGGAGCGTGGCCAGGACGGAGGTGTTCCAGTGTTCCCGGTGACGACCGTGCGCTCGGGGATCCAGGCGAGACGGCGATCGTCGGGCCGCGTACGCCGAGCCGGTCGAAGCGGAAGCCGAGCTGCCCGGCCGGGGCGCCCTCGGTGGGCGCGGGCGCGGGGCCGGGCGGCACGTGGTCGTAGGTGCCGCCGTGCTCGTCGAACGTCACCAGCAGCGTTGCGTTCAGGTGGGTCGACCCGCGCGGGGACGATGACGAGCGGACCGCCTCGTACACCCGCGCGAGCAGGTCCTCTCCGCCGAGCACGCTGGACGGCGGGTCCCACACCAGCCCCGGCGCCGACGACCAGAAGGCCTCCGCGTCCTCGAAGAACTGCGTGGTGGAGGAGAAGTGCGTGGCGAACCTCTCCCGCAGCCGTGCGGCGTGGATGGGTGGATGTAGTCGGTGACGAACCCGTCCACGGTCGGCTTCGCTCCGGTCGGGGGCGCGTTGTAGGGCGGACCGAAGGCGGCGATCCCGGCCGGCCGAGCACGTTGAACAGCTGCGTGTTGATGCACGGGTACTCCTCACCCGGATCCAGGCTCGGAGTGTTCATCGAGGTCGCGACGCCGTACGGCACGCTGCCACGCTCAACGCCGTCCTCGGCCCACTCCGGGATCGGGTTTCGACAGCTCCTTGCCCAGCACCCCCTCACACGAGGCCACCTCACCCGGCTCGTACCACCGCCCCAGGAGGTTGTCGAACGACCGGTTGTCGAACGACCGGTTCTCGAACATCAGCACCACGACATGGACCAGCGCGCTCTCCGGCCCGACACCCACAACCATCACCCACAATCCAGTAGCCCGCCGCGCCGGATCCGATGCCGAACCGGTCCCACCTCCGAGCCCGACTTCAATCCTGCCCCGCGCACCGGACCAAGGAAGGGCACCAGACCCACCAATATGCTCATAGCCTGCCCATTGCGAGTGTCGGCCATGTAGGCGCTGGGTTTCCCCGCGAGAGCTGAGGGGCATACGGGGGCCGTCACCGGGCGTCCGGTGTCCCCTCGTTCCGGTTCTCGGCCGATGGCCGCTGCCGGCGCGTTCTGGCCTGCTCGACCGCTGGCACCGGGACCGGGCCGCGACACCGATCCACAACCGAAACACGCGGCGGGCACCGGCGGGGCGGGCGGACCGCGTCAGCGACGGTGGGCGTGTCATCCCAATGGGGCGATGTGCGGCACGGTGGATCAGGCAAGACTCTCGCGGAGCCCAACTTCGCCCCGGAGGTTCCATGTCCAAAAGCGCCGCGCCTCGTATCGACGTTCCGCGTGAGGCCCCGGCACGGGCGCCGCTCGTTCTGGCCTCCCTGATCATCGTTGCCGCGGTGGCCAACTTGAACCTGTCGGTGGCCAACGTGGCGCTTCCCGCGATCGGGAAGGCCTTCGACTCCTCCCAGACCGCGCTGAACCTGATCGCCGTGGGGTACTCCCTCGGCCTGGCCGCATCGGTGCTCTATCTGGGGGCGGTCGGCGACCGTCACGGGCGCAAGCCGCTGCTGCTCCTCGGCATCGCTCTGTCCATCCCCGCCTGCCTGCTCGCCGCGTACGCGCCGAACGACACCGTCCTCGTGGTGGCCCGGATCCTCGGCGGGCTTTCGGCCGGCATGGCCTACCCGACCACGCTGGCGCTGATCACCGCCCTGTGGGCGGGGCCGGGGCGGACGAAGTCGATCGCCCTGTGGTCGGCCCTGGGCGGCGGCATCTCCATGCTCGGGCCGGTGATCGCGGGCGCGCTGCTCCAACACTTCTACTGGGGGTCCGTCTTCCTGGTCACCCTGCCCCTCGCCGTGGTCGCACTGGTCATGGCCCTGCTGTTCGTCCCCGCGCACGCCAACGAGTCCACCGAACCGGTGGACAACCTCGGCGGCATCCTGTCCGTCCTCCTGATCGCGGGACTGGTGCTGGCGATCAACTTCGCCGTCGTCCCCAACCAGGGGGCACTGGTCGTCGGCCTCGTCGTGATCGCCCTGGCTGCCGGAGCGGCGTTCTTCTGGCGTCAGCGCCGGGCTCCCAACCCGTTGTACGACCTCCACATCGCCGGCCGACGCACGTTCTGGGTCGCCGCATGCGCAGGAATCATCGTGTTCGGCTCCATGATGGGGTCGGCGTTCATCAGCCAGCAGTACCTGCAGAACGTGCTCGAGTACAACGCCGTCGAAGCCGGCGCCGCCATCCTCCCCCTCGCCGTGATGATGGTGCTCGTGGCACCACGGTCCGCGAAGCTGGTCGAGACACACGGCGCCCGCACGACCCTGCTGATCGGTTACGCGTTCCTCTTCCTCGCCTTCGCCTGGATGCTGCTGTTCTGGGGCGAGGACAGCAGCTACTGGCAGATCGGCCTCGCCTACGTGCTCATCGGTATCGGCTCCGGCTTCGCCGGGACGCCCGCATCCCACTCGCTGACCGGATCGGTGCCCGTGCGACGCGCCGGCATGGCCTCAGGCACCGCCGACCTGCAACGGGACCTCGGCGGGGCCATCATGCAGTCCGTCATGGGCGTGCTCCTCACCGCCGGCTACGCCTCGGCCTTCAGCGCGGCGATCGCCGCTTCCCCCGAGAGCAAGGACGTGTCGGAACAGGTCCAGAGCGAGCTGACGAAGTCGTTCGCCTCCGCCGGGCAGGTCGCCCAGCAGCACCCCCAGTACGCCGACCGGATCGTCGCGGCAGCACGCCAGTCGTTCCTCCACGGCGACGACTGGGCGTACACCGTCGGACTGGCCGCGATCGCCCTGGGCGCGCTGCTGATCTTCTACATGTACCCGCACCGGGACGCCGAGCGGGAACTCCTACGGCGCTACTACACCGAGGACTCCGCCTCCGCCGCCACCGAGAGGCCGAGCGGACCGGGAGCCTGAGAGGTCGGCGTCAGCCGGTCGACGACCCTCTCGTGCGCAGCCTTGCCCATGGCGCCCGCCGTCGAAGGCAGGTCTGAGGACCGGATTTGACGCGGGCGAGGATGCGGGCACGGCCTGCTGAGCAGCCTGGCCGCCACCTGCAGAGTCGGGGTGCAGCACCGCGGCAGCGCAGCCCCGACCATGCCCGACAGGTCCCCGCCGTCCCTACGTGGCAGACGGTCCTGACGCCCAGGAGCGGCTGATCCGATGGTCCTCGACCTGGTGGTGATCGGTTCGGCCGTCACCCTGGGGCCACAGCACAGGCTTCATCCGCGACCGGCCGTACGACATTGCGGCCGGCTGTGGCGGGACCGATGTGGCCTGCGGCACGGTGGCGTCGATGGCCGGGCCGCTCTCCCACGCGCGGCCGGGGCCGCGGTCGCGGGGGTCTTCACCTCCAGCTCGGCGCGGAGCCGGGGGACGAGCATGAAGCGCGGGGTGTGGTATTTCGGGGCGGCCTTATTCATGAGAAGGACCGAGGTTCTCGGTGTCGGCAATAGTGGCCCATCGGCGTGTGAGGCGGCGGCATGCGTGGACGAGTTCGGGTGGGTGGAGGTCGGTGAGTTCGGTGTCGAAGGTGGCGAGGATGCCGGCGATGCCGGCCCAGGACCAGGCGCCGAGAGTGAGCCGGCAGTACTCGGTGTCGAGGTGTTCCACGACGGAGCCGCCTGGTGCCCAGCGGGCCACGATGTGAGCGGGCAGGTTGAGCCGGGCGGTGCCGGTGCATTGCCAGACGGCGGGGGTGTCGCCGCGGTCGTGGGTGCTCATCACGAAGTGGGCGAGGTCGGGATGGGGAAGCGCGCGGGCAGCGAAGCACTGTGTGGTGGGGCGGGAGTGCAGTCGATCGACGCGGCGCACTCGCCATTCATCGTCGGTGAGGTCGTAGGCGACCAGATACCACCGGGCGGCCCAGAAGACCAGGTGGTGTGGCTCAATGCGGTGGGCGGGCAGGTAGTCGGGGTCACTGGGCTCGGGGCGTGTGCCGTCGGGACGCAGTGTCTCGGTGACGAGTAGGTGGCGGTGGCGTACCGCGGTTCCGACGGCGGTGAGGGCGGCCGGGTCGATGGGGGGCGCGGGAAACTCCCAATAGTTCTGCAGCCGAGTCAGGCGCAGGGATTCCATGGATGCCCGCAGCGCAGGGGGCATGACCTGGTGCAGAGCCGTCAGTGCCCGCGCCGCGTCGTCCCTTAGGCCGAACATCGTGCTTGGCGCGGTCTGCAGGGCCACCGCGACCGCGAGGGCCTGGTCGTGGTCGAACAGCAACGGCGGCAGGGTTCGCCCGGCTCCGAGCCGGTAGCCGCCATCGGGGCCGTGGATGGTAGCGATGGGGTAGTCGAGCGCGCGCAAAGTTTCGATGTCGCGGCGGACAGTGCGTTCGCTGGTCCCGAGCCGGGTCGCGAGCTCGCGCAGCGACCACTGCCGTCCGGATCCGAGCAGAGACAACAGCCGCAACGCCCGGTGTGAGGTGTTCGCCATCGTCCCACCCTGACACCGGTAGTGGCCACTCCGTGTCCACTAGCGGTGTCAGGGTGGTTTCTGTTCAGTGAGCAGCAGCGGAAGGACGGTGTCGGGTATGCGGGTAGTCGTGGTTGGTGGCGGGATCGGCGGGCTTGCATTGGGGGCGGGCTTGCGTCGCCGGGGGTTTGAGGTGGCGGTATTCGACCGGGACACCGATGTGGCGGCGACGGGCGGCTACCACATCACCCTGGATGAGCGGGCGCAGTCGGCGCTAAAAGGTCTGGTGGAACCGAAGATCATGCAGCGCCTGCTGGCATCGGGGTCGGCGCTGCGACTGCGCGAGCGCGACGCGTTCTGGGATCGCCGCGGCCGGCTGCTGGGCCACGGGCCGGACCTCAGCGACAGTGCAAGTATCGACGTCGATCGGATCACCCTGCGGATGCTGCTGGCCGAAGCCGTCGGAGATGGCCTGCACCTGGGACGCAACGTGTCCGGCGTCGGCCACGATGACCACGGCGCGCCCCGAGTGCTGTTCACCGACGGGGCGCCGGTCTCAGCGGATCTGGTGGTGGGCGCGGACGGCACCCACTCGGTAGTCGCCCGCCACCTGGCGGGAGGCCCGACCCACAGCCCGGCGGGCATCATCGGGTTCTCCGGCCGCACCCTCCGGCGAGACCTCAGCCCCGGCGAGCAGCAGCGACTCAGGCCACGATCGGGGCTGGCGATCGGCCCGCGCGGAGGAGCGCTCTACGTCGGCTTCCTCGACCCGGTCGGCAACACCGCGCTCGACGCTCCCGAGTTGCGGATGTCGGTCACCACCGGACCCACCTACATCTGGGGCGCCATGTTCCCCGACTCCACCAGCACCGATTCCCTGCGCGACCTGCGCGACCTGCGTGGCGGCGAACTGCAGGCCGCGCTGCTCGGCCGATTCCGCGAGCGGGGCTGGGCCGAGCACACACTCGAGGTCATCGCTGAAGCCGACCCGCACAGCGTGGCCGGATTCCGCTTCAACGCCGCTTCCACCCGCGCGGAGGATCTCGCGCCCTGGCCTGCGGGTCGTATCACCGCGCTGGGCGACGCTGTCCACGCCACACCGCCCACCGCCGGAATGGGAGCGGGCGCGGCCATCCGCGACGCCGCCAGCCTGCTCACGCACCTCAGCGCCGCCGCCGACGGCACCGCCACCCTCACCGACGCCGTGGACCATTTCGAGGCCGGCATGCGCCAGCGCGGCAGCGAAGTCCTCACCCTGGCCATGAAGACTGTCCGGTGGATCCTGGCCACCGACACCACACTCGGCGCCGCAGCCACCGTCGTGAGCACCCCGATTCTGGCCGCAGCCGCCCGGCTACGTCACTGACGAGCCGCGCGACGCCCATCCCCTGCACTCAGAACAAGGTGTCGCGCACGCGCACGGGCTGGTAGCCGGTGGGTCCAAGCTGGCCATCAGGAACCCTTCTTCACAATGCACACGCTCGCGTCCGGCGCGGCGCGGCGCGGTGGCGGCCGGCACCGCGGCCGCGGTGATGTCGCCGGTGAAGGGTCGTCGCCGTCGAGCAGGTCGATCACCTCGTCGCCGGTGAGCTCGCGCGTCTCGTCCATGCCCTCATGATGCCGACCCGCCCGAGGCCGGCTCAGGCGTCTTGGCCGAGGCCAGCGGCGGTCAGGTCCTGCTCGCGGAGCTGGGTGAAGTCGACGTCCAGCTTCCCGAGGCCTCGTTCAAGGACCTCCTCCCGGTGGGCGACGTCGGCGGCACCACCAAGCCCGAACTCCTCTCACTCACCTTCGACGGCGTGCTCACGCTTTACGAGGCGGGTGTGAAGAGCACCTCGGCGCCTCTGTGGTCGGGCCGCGGCTGGCAGATCTACAACCGGCTCATCGCCACCGGCGACCTGACCGGCGACCGCCGCCCCGATCTGCTGGCCCGGGACCCCGCCGGTGACCTGTGGCTGTACACCGGAACCGGGACGGTCAGCAAGCCCTTCAACTCCCGGGTCAAGGTCGGCTCCGGCTGGGGGGTCTACGACCAGGTCGTGGGCGCCAACGACGTCGACGGCGACGGCATCGGCGACGTCCTCACACGTACCCTGGCCGGCGAGCTGTGGTTCCACAAGGGAGCCGGCAGCGCCACCGCCCCGCTCAAGCCCGGCGTCAAGGTCGGCACCGGCTGGAACACGTACAACGTGATCACCGGCTCGGACGACGGCGACGGCGACGGCCGCAGCGACCTGCTCGCCCGCAACCACGACGGCGTGGAGTACTGGTTCAAGTCGATCGGTGGCGGCAAGTTCGCCGCACCCGCCTACTTCGGCAGCGGCTACGAACTCAACAAGTTCATCGTCGGCGCGGGCACCACATCGCTCTTCGGCAAGGGCCAGAACGTGATGACCCAGGCCGACAGCGTCCTGGCCAAGTACTACGCCCTGGCCAACGGCGACTACCTGTCGCCGCCGGTCGCGGTCGGCAAGGAGACGCCCGGCTCCCGCAACACGTACGCCACGGGCCTCAACAGCCACAACCACGCCAGCTACGTGCAGAACATCGGCACCGACCTCTACGTCCGCGGCGTGAAGGTCGGCACGTCGTGGAACTACACCATGATGGCCGGCCCCGGCGACCTCACCGGCGACGGGAAGGGCGACCTGGTCAGCCGTGACTCCGCCGGCGTCCTGTGGCTGCACCCCGGCGACGGCCTGCTGTACACGAAGTTCGGCACGCGCATCAAGGTCGGCACCGGATGGAACGGCTACAACACCCTCGTCGGCGCGGGCGACTACTCCGGGGACGGGCGGCCCGACCTGCTCGCCCGGGACACCGCCGGCGGTCTCTTCCTCTACAAGGGCACCGGCACGGCCAGCGCGCCGTTCGCCGCCCGGGAGCAGGTCGGCAGCGGCTTCAACCAGTACGACACGCTGTTCGTCCCGGGTGACATCAACGGCGACAGCAAGGGCGACCTGATGGCCCGGCTCCCGGGAGGCGACGTGTACACGTACACCTCGACGGGCAAGACCGGCACCGCGACCTTCGCCCCCCGGGTGAAGTTCGGCACCGGGTGGAACATCTACAAGAACATGCTCTGACCCCCGCGGCCCCGGGCCGCTGAGAGCGACGGCGCGGGTCCGCCCGCCGGCCTCGGCCGGCGACCGGGCCCGCGCCCGACTCGGGCCGGCGCGTGAGCCGGCCGGGAGCCACCCCGGGACGGCGGGGAGGATCGTCTCCGCGACGCGGAGCAGGGCGCGCCGCCCGCGCACGTGCGGGCCCGCCGCCTGCGCGAGGAGGCCAAGAAGGTCGAGGCTCTACGCCGACAGGGCTACGCCCCAACCACCTCTCCCACGCCCGCGCAGCGCCTGGGCGCCGTCACGGCGGCCGAAGCCGACCAGGAACTCACGACGGCCGCCGACAGCGGCATGGCCGCCTTGGCCCTGCCTGACCTCATCCCGCCGGCCCCGCCGCCCGACGACTGGAACACCCCAGCCTCCCTGCGCCCTGCGACCTGGGAAGAGAAGCGATGACGAGCCGGCTGCCGCCGCGGGAGACCGATCACTACACACAGCTCGCGGACCCCGCGGTCGTCACGACCCGCGCGCTCCTGGCCGCCCGAGAGAACATCACCGACACGATCGACGCCAGGGCGATGATGTGCCTCCACGGCCCGGCAGACGTCGGCAAGACACTCGCTGCGAACGTCTGCCAGCGCGAGCTCGAGCGGACCCGAGGCGAGGAGGTCTGCCGGGTCGCCTCCGAGCCCGCCCCACGGACAGGCCGCGACCGCCCTGACCAGGAGGTGCTGCGCTGGTCGTTCAGCAGACTGGGCAGTTGGCGGGGCTCATGGCAGGTCGTTGAGGCACTCAGGCCGCACGGGACGACCACAGGTGTCGTTGGTCAGTGAATCTGCGCATCGGGCAGGCTTCTGACCGGGGGTTGCGCAGGTCGGCTGAGCGAGTTGCAGGCTGTGCCACTCATTGAACCTGCTCAGAGAACCTGCTCAGAGTCTGGGCGCACCAGTCGCTGATCCACCAACGAGTCGGCCGATCCGGCTCACGAGGTGGGTGTACCGCTGGGGTGTACTGACAGTACACCCCAGTGGTACTATGCGATCATGCCTCTTCCACGTTTCGATCGCCTGCCCGCAGAGCGCCGGGAGCTAATCCTGGGAGTGGCGCGCCGGCACTTCGCCGAGCACGGCACTGAAGGCGCCTCCTACAACCAGATCATCGAAGCCGCGGGGATCTCCAAGACCGCCGCTTACCACTACTTCGACGGCCGCGAGGACCTGCTCACCGCGGTCCTCGACGGGGTTTTCCATCGGCTGCTCGACGCCCTCGGCCCCTGGGACCCTGCCCGCGACGAGGACGACTTCCGGTCCCGGTTCGCCGCCGGCTCCGCCGCTCTCGCCACCCACCTGCGGGACCACCCCGAGGACCTGGCCCTCGCCGACGCCGCCATCGGGCGCACCCACGCGGGCCCGTGGCGCGACTGGTTCGGCGCCCTGGTCGCGGACGGTCGGCGGCTCGGGGTGATCCGTACCGATGTGGACCACGGGCTGATGGTGTCGGTGACCGCTGCGGTGATCCGGGCCGCCGACGCCTGGGCCCTGGCCCGCATGACGACAGAGCCCCTCGCCGAAGCCGCGGACTCCCCGGAAGGCGAGGCCCCGGCACAGCTGTGGCGCCTGCTGCGCGGCCTGTGGGGCGGGGCAGTGACCATTGCCGCCACTACTGCCGGAGAGGAACCGAACGATGCGCGCTGACCTGCGGATCTCCTGGGAGGTACCGGCCACCCCGCCCGGCCTCGCCGGGCGTCTGGAGCGGTTCATGGGCCCGGGGAAGTCCCGTTCCGAGTCCGCGGTGGAGACCCTCGGCCTTCTCGGCTGCGCCCTGCTCCTGGCCGCCGGCCTGTGGAACTCGGGGACCGTGCGCGACTGGTCCACCGCGCAACTCGTCGTGGTCGCCCTGGCCGGACTCGACCTCATCGGCGGAGTGCTGACCAACGCCACCAACGCCGCCAAGCGTTGGTACCACCGGGCCGACTCCGGGGCCAGGCGCGCCCGGCTGCTGTTCGTCTCCGCGCACCTGATCCACCTTGCCGCGATGGGGCTGTTCGTCCTGTCCGGCGACCTCGCCTGGACGCTGACCAACGCCGCGCTACTCCTCGGCGGTGCGGTGGCCGTGGAATTCGCGCCCGTGCACCTCAGACGTCCGGTGGCGATGGCTCTGTTGATGGCGGCCGTCCTGGTCAACCTATTCTGGCTGCCGGTGCCCGCCGCGATCGCCTGGTTCGCACCCCTGTTCTTCCTCAAGCTGCTCGTCTGCCATCTGGTGCCCGAGGCCCCGCTGGAGCGGAGGTGGGATGCCTGACGGCCGGGCCGCCGCGCCTTCCTGGCGGATCGACACCGACCCCGATCCGGCCACCTGCGCCGACCTGCTGGCCGCCGCATTCGCCCGGGAGCCCACCGTCTCCTGGATCTGCGGTGGCTCGGCCCCCGCACGCAACCACTGGTTCCGGGCCACCCTGCGCACCCACGCCGGTCTCGCCGGGGCCCGCAGGACCGCGCTCGTGGGCGCGGACGGTCGGCTCCTCGCGGCAGCCGTCCTCACCCCGCCGGACGCGACCCCGGCCGCCGGCGCCCGCACCCTCTGGGCGGCCCGTACCGGACTGCGGTGCGGGCCGCGCGCTCTCGGCCGGACCCTGCGCTACCTGGACGCCACCGACGGGGGCGCCCCCCTGGGGGCCTGGACGCTGGAGTTCGTCGGAGTCCGTCCCGACCTGACCGGACGCGGCGCCGGCCGCCTCCTCCTGGACCACGTCCTGGCGACCACACCCGCTCCCCACGACCTGTACCTGACCACGGCGGACCCGGCGAACGTCCCCCTCTACCACCACTTCGGCTTCGCCACGCTGCGCCAGACCCCGCTGGGGCCGCTGAGCATCTCCTCCATGAGCCGCGCGGGGAAGTGAGGGGAAGCGCGGGTCGGCGGCCGACCGCCGGGTGGACATGTGCGTCGTGGCGGCCGAGGAGCTGCGGGCGGGCCAGGGGTCCCGGTGATCGCGCCGATGACCGCTTCGGTGGTTCCCGGCGCCGGCCGCAGGGGCTGATCGGGGTGATTCCGGGTGGTAGGCGCTGGGGCCGGTGATGGGGGTTGGGTGAGGCTGGCCAGCGCCGAGAGCGTTCGGAGAGCCCAGTCGGTCAGGCAGTTGTGGGGTGAGGCGGTCGAGACAGCGGTGTGAATGAGCTCGCCCGGCGGATCAGCAGGACACCACGCTGGCGAAGGTAGTGGTGAGGGAGCAGACGGCGCCCTACGAGCTGCGGAACAGCGGCTGGCCCTCCCGCAGCCGGCGGCAGACCCGCTGGTAGCTCGGGCGGCGGAGCTTCGGCGGCAGTCCCTGTTTGGCCCGCTTCGCGCCGCCGTCGTACACCTGCGGAACTAGGATGTCGCGGGCGGCCCGGAGTTGCTTCTTGGGCGGGTTGTAGGACTCCACTTCCACGTCCAGCTCGCCCGTGTTGTAGGAGGCGGACTTGTCGTACAACACCAGCGCCCGGGCGTGTACCTCGCCCTCCACCTCGAAGGTGAAGTCGTTGTAGTGGCCGTAGACGATGCCCTCCGCCCGCAGGTCACCCCCCACGTACACCGAGCCCCAGGAGACCAGGTCGCGCACCACCAGGTCGCCGAGCACCACCAGCATGCCGATGTCGGAGACGTAGTCGTCCAGGAAACCGTGCACGATCAGGTCGCCGTCGACGACCAGCGCGATGTCGAGGTCGAGGTCCTCAGGGACCACCAGGTCGCCCGCGTGGTACTGCCACGCGATGCCGGTGTTCCGGAGGTAATCGGCCATGTTCGCCTGGAAGCCCAGCCGCTCGACCACTGCGGAGGTGTCGGCGAGCCGGTCGAACCGGGCCCGCCAGGAGGACATGGTCAGCAAGGGGTCTCCGTTCCGGCCCGGAGTGCCCGGACCTCCAACTGCTTGCGGGCCCGCGCGGCGTCCGAGGTGTCCGTGCCCGCGGCGATGGCGGCGAGCACGGGCTCGGGCAGGGCGGGGTTCTGCAGCATGCTGTATTGGCGCACGCCCGCCTCGGCCCAGGCCAGCAGGATCTCGACCGGGGTCGCCGGGTTCTTGGCGATGTCGTTGAGGAGGCTGGTGTCCTCGGCCCGGGCGGGGTCGCGGACGAATTCGGCGAGCGCCTCCGGCGGGGTGTGACGGTTGGCGACGGCGCGGCGCAGGTAGTAGATCGGACTGCGGACCATGGCGGCGAGCACGTCTCCCAGTGGCTCGGTGTGTTGGGCATCGTCGATCGCCGCGAAGCTCTCGCGCTCCGCCTCGCCCGACACCGTGCCCGCGCAGTACGTCAGCCCGAACCCGACCAGCAGGTCCGGCGGCCAGTTCGGCTGGTCCATCGCGTTCCCGGGATGGAAGTACGGCCACAGGTCCAGTGCGTGCAGTGCGCGCAGTGACTCGGGCGGGGTGGCGGGGTGTTCCAGTGCCGCGTACACCAGGCGCTGGACGTCCTCCTCCTGCCCGAGCGCGATGCTCGCACTATCACCGAACGAGTGCGCGATCGTATCGATCAGCCGGGCGAGTGCCTCGGGCGGGGCTGTCGTGTTCTGGGCGATCGCGCCGAGCACGGCCAGGCTCGGGTCGTCGGCCAGTTCGGTGAGCTGCTGGACGGGAGTGAACGCGTTGGCCGCCACGGCGGCCCGGACGCACGGTTCGGCGTCGGCCGCGAGCAAGGCCAGCACGGCCGGGGTGCGGTTGCGGTCCTGTTGGGCGATCAGCTCCCGGACCCGGGTGTCCGGGTCCTGCGCGAAGGTGTTGAGCAGCGACTCGAGTTCAGGTGCTGCGCGCTTGTGGACGGCGGTGCGGCGCACTCCCGGGTCCGGGTCGGTGAGGTCAGCGTCGCCGGCGTAGCCGAGTGCGGCCACCACCCGGCGCACCCGCGCGTCCGGGTCGGTCGCCAGGGCCCGCAGATGCTCCGGCCGGGCGCCGACACGCCGGGCCAGGGCCAGCCGGACTTCGCCGGAGGCGTCGGCGACCAGCGACGCGGCCACCTTGCGCGGCAGTTTCTCGCGCCCGGCCAGAGCCCGGCGCACCGCCGCCGATCCGTCCTGGGCCAGCGCCTTGATCGCCGCTTTGGGGGTCGCACGGTGCACCGCCGCCACCCGCCGCACCGACTCCTCCGGGTGGGCGGCGAGCTCGGCCAGCCGCTCCGCCGAGGTGGCCGGGTGGGCGGCGAGGGCGCGCAGCACCCCGAACCAGTCCGGGCCGCCTGCGATGGCCCGGATGGCCACCTCCTCGGCCAACTCGGCCGGCAGGCCTATTCGGGACGCCACGATCCGGGCCGGCCCCGGAGCCTGCGCTGCCAGCTCCCGCAGCCGTGACAGCGGTGTGGCCGGGCGCCAGGCCTCCGTGACGTCGTCGTCCATGTCCATCTGCACCCCTTCTTGACGCGCCGCCCCGGGCGGGTGGCCTGGGCCGTGCACCGGGCTGCCCCGGATACGACCGAGGGTCGCTTCGGGGGATGGCATCGACGTCTCCGACCTGGGGACGATCCTGGCACGGGGGTCTGACAGCGCCTCACCCAGTCCTCTGGGCTTGATCCGCTTCGACGGACATCTGAGATCAGGGGCTTCAGCCCCGGAAGGATGATGTTCGTCATGGAGAGCATGGGGAAGAAGAAGCCGAGCCCTCGCCGCTCGTTCACTTCGGAGTTCAAGGCCGAGATCGTCGATCTGTGCCGGCGTGGTGATCGCTCGGCCGGTCAGGTCGCCAAGGACTTCGACCTGACCGAGACCGCGGTCCGTGACCGGGTCCGCCAGGCCCAGGTCGATGCGGGCGAGAGGGAGGGTCTGACCAGCAGTGAACACGAGGAGCTGGCGGCTTTGCGGCGGGAGAACCGCAGGCTGCGGGAGGACGTGGAGGTCCTCAAGCGTGCGACGGCTTTCTTCGCGACGGAGACCCGGTGAACGTGGACCCGTTCATCGAGGCGAAGAAAGCCGCAGGTCACAGCGCCAAACGGGCGTGTGAACTCCTCAAGGTCTCCCGGACCGCCTACTACGCCCGCCGCACTGGCACCCCTGGCCTCGCGAGGAGAACAAGACAGCGCGCATCCCGCGGTCGGCGGCCTCCCTCGGGCCCTACCCCCATTCGGATTTCGGAACACTGCTGGCACTCGGCGGCGCTGACGGGTGGCTCATGAGCCTCTGGGATCCGGCCACGGGGGAAGAGGTGTACACATCCCCGCCCGACCACACGGGAAGGGTCAAGGCCGTGGTCGCGGTCGATACGGGACGGCGGATGCCCTTCGTGGTGTCCGCATCGTTGGACCGGACGGTCCGGATCTGGAACCACGCCGGGCGCACGTCGGAGCTGGAACTGACTGCGACGCGTTGACCGCCCTGGCCACCCACGTCCGCCTGGCGCCGTCCGGTGTCGGGAACGTGGTGCAACACCTGGACCGTGAATGCCGCAGTCGCGTCTCGGGCCGGTGGCGACCTGGGGGGGTGACTGTGTGCAAGAGACCGAGACGGCGCAGGTGGGCCAGGCAGCAGCGGGATCAACCCAGCCGAGCCTGGCCCGGAATTGCCTCTCGCACGCATGCCGGACCCTCCCACCAGCCGGTGACCCCACTCCACAGCCGCTCTACGCGCCCGGCCCACACCACACCGCCTCACCGGACCACGGTTACCGGCCAGCGTCCAATGAGGGCGCGGGCCGGCCTACCGGGTCGCTGGAGCAGTCCCTGACCGACGCCATGGGCCGACTGCTCTTGGAACTGTGCTGGCACCGTGCCGGATCTGCCCTCTTCCGGAGACGGAGAGAGTCTCGGGCTCGTCCTCTTGTAGCGGCCCCGGACTGGCCAGAGAGGCGCTCCGACGCTTCCTGTGCCTGTTCCAAGCATTTCACCGTTGGTACTGCAGAGCGTCGGCACCTGCGGCGATGACTTCGGCGAGCCGGTTGGCGAAGTCCGCGTTGCATCCTCCGAGCCGGACGAAGCCGTGGCCTGCCACCGGCCCGTCGTTGCTCAGGGAGGGAAGAGTCATGTCTGCGCGCGCGAGCGCCGCTTGAAGGTTGGCGACGGCGTCTTCGCCGGCCTGGTAGGCGGCGTCCTGGCACCGCTTGTACCGGATTCGTTCGGCGTGGCTCATCTCGTACACCATGTTGCTGACCTCTCGATTTAGACGTGGGTGTGGGGCGCCGGAGCGCGTTGTGTATTCGGTTCAGCGAGTCGGCCCCATCGCCGGGTGCGCCAGCCCTTTGCGCACAAGGTCCGTGGCCGCCGCGGCGCTGATCGACTGAGCAGTCCGCACGCCGCGGAAGCCGACGGCCCCGTTGCTGGGCAGGTCATGACCATTGCCCACGGCACGCTGCTCGGGCGTGCCGCAGTGACCGGACGCCGGGGATGCGGGGGGTGAGGCTCGGGCCGCCTCGCGGGGGGCGGGTCCAGGCCCGGCCCGCGAGGGGACAAGGGTGAGTAGCCCGTCGGGCTGAGTTTGCGTACGGCCCGTGACTATCGCTTTCGATCTTCGTTTCAAAGGCGCAGGAGAGCACCCCTTTGACGTGTGGGAAGGACCGGGTTGGCCAGGTTTTTAGCGGCTGCCGCCGTTGTTCTTCGTGGGTGGCGCCCGTGTGAGGCTCGACCGACTTGTGTCGTCGTCCGACAGTGCCGTTTCCGATGTGACGCGCGCGCCGGCTTCCCCCTCTCGCGCTTGGTCGGTGGACTCATCTCGCCGATGGCACGGCTGTCAGCCAGCCAGACTGCACCGACGGTACGCACGTGCGCCCAGCCCTCCTGCGGGAGCTCACTGGCCCTTGCCGAGCAGGTGATCGGAGAAAGCCCCCGTCCCGCAGGCGTGACATCGCTCGGCGTTCCGATGCAACCGGGGTCCACCGCCGCTCACGGTGACCGGAACCCGTTGCCCGAGCCGGGGGCCTTGACAGCGACTTGCACGAGTGGCCCGGCCGCACGCGTACGA
This sequence comes from Streptomyces sp. NPDC060049, assembly GCF_042736715.1. Lineage (NCBI taxonomy): Bacteria > Bacillati > Actinomycetota > Actinomycetes > Kitasatosporales > Streptomycetaceae > Streptomyces > Streptomyces sp. NPDC060049. Next base: position 157,037 of record NZ_JBHWVV010000005.1, on the reverse strand, counting down.
CCGTTATGCGTCTTACCCGAATCGGTGACCGTCGGACGGAGAGCGGACAGCCCTGTTGTCCGCCGCGGGGTAGCCGGGAGGGGCCCAGTCCTGGCTGCGTCTGGCCGCGGCCGTCTGTTTGAGCTGAGCGGGCGCCGGGTTTCGGTGTCGTGCAGCGGCTTGGCGTGGCGGTCGGGTGAGGGTGATCTGGCGGACCAGCTGTTGGAAGCAGGCCAGTGCTGCGACGGCGGGGAGGGCGGACGCCGCCCCGGCGGCGATCGTTCTGGGCGCCTGGGCCACGCACAGAAGTGTGGCCAGGGTGGAGAACAGCAAGACGATGGACCAGGAGTGGAGCGCGCGGCGCTGGTGCAGAGCGGATCTGAGGATGGACAGGGAGGCGACCATCCAGGGGCCGTAGATCAGCAGGGGCCACCAGCTGACCACTTCACGGGCTGTGTGGGGTGCGGCGCTGTGGCGCAGGGCGTCGCAGATGGCCAGCCCACTGAGGATGCTCACCACAGTGGCGATGGCGGCGACCAGCGCGGCGGTGAACAGACTTCCCGTTTGCAGCAGGGTCACTACCGGCGACTTCGATTGGTTCCGGCGGTGCCCGCCGGAGGCTTGAGCGGGCGGACGCTCGGTAGGGCTGTGCGGGAGCCCTGCGACGAACCCGATGGTCCCGGCCGTCTCACCGATGCCGTCGAAGCCGACTCGGGTGAAGGGTTCCGGCTGAGCGGGTGCAGCGCTCTCCTGGAGAAGGACGGAGAGTTCCTCCGATGGATCCCATGGCGGATGCGCCTCACCGGGTCCGCCGGGGGCTTGTTGGGGGGAGTGGTGCTGTAGGTGCTCGGGCCGGACCCAGAAGGCGGAGGTCTCCGGCTGGGCGTACCCGTACGGCTCATACACGGGAGCTGCCGCCCGAGCACTCGCCGACAACCGTTGCGGATGGTGTCGCCTTCCCCGACCGTCTGTCGAACTCGATCTGGATCATGCTCATCTCATGGAGGAAGTCCTCAAAGATCGAGGAGGAGTAGCGAAGATCGATTTCCAGACTCTCGTGTCCCAGCGTCGCGTTCCGCATCTCGCCACAGTGGGTTGAGGGTGGAGTGAACATCCACTTCCCGATCCGAGTGCCCCCGGAGTGAAAGCTGCCTCCCTGTCCGTCTTCCTCTGCAGTCCTGCGGAGGGAGACGGGGAGCTTTGCTGTTGTCATATTCCATAAACGCTCTCGGTGTTGTTCTGGGTGTGTGCCATTCGGGTGATGGTGGTCGACGAATAGGAGTTGACGCTGTCCTCTCGGTTTTGTAAACCGAACAAGAGGGCAGCATCCGCGCGCTTTTCGCCCCGCGTCCGCCGCGACGCTGGAGACGATGAGCTTCGGCTCGACGCAGGCAGCGCGACGGGCCCGTCACTCATGGGATCCGTTGCGCACCCGCCGGGGCGGCGGATGGCAACGTGCGTACTCCGATGCGCCGGCCCTGCTGCGTGCCGTGCACCCGCCGACGGCAGCTCTCATGCACGGCGGGCTTCAATATGCATATCGTCGGCTCCCGCCGCATGCCGTCACGCCCCCTCTGTCTCACGATGTTGAGCCCCCATCGCCGGCTCCGTCGACCTGCTCCCGCGTAGCGGACGGCCCCGTCGCCCCACAGGCGCGCCGATCCTCGCCCTGTGGTCCGCCGGGTCACCTGCCGGCCTCCTCTGGCACCCCAGCCTCCGACTGATCATCGGCTAATAGGTCGAGATGCCGAGTCCGACATTGCTGCGCATGGCTGCAATCAGAAGAGAAGGCGCAACTCTGCATATGCCCCTGCGTTATGCCGAGGGTCGCCAGGACCTCGGCCCTGCGCGTGCCCTTGACCCTTAGCCTTCGAAAGGACCAGCTGTGGGAAGCATCCTCCTATGGATCGTGTTGATCTCCACCGCACTAGGCACAGGTTGCACCGCACTGACGTCATCCGGGACCGGCCGACTCTGGCATGTGGACACCCTCGAACTAAGGCGCCAGCAACGCTTCGAGCGCGTTCTGTCCCTCCATGTACACGCCGTTCGGCTGTCTCGTCCGGCAGTCGCGGCGCCGGCACGGCCGGGGGAGGAGCCCGGCAGCGTCTCCCCTCGTGAGTGCAGGGGTACTCCAAGTAGTCCATGAGCCGTGTCGGCCACTCTGCCCACCAGACCGTTAGGGCAGAGCGCTTCGCCGGGAGCCGACACCTCCCGCTGGACGACTGCACCTCGGACGGCTCGCAGGCGCCGCCTTTGCTCCGCGGGGCGATGGCGTGGCACGGCTTCCAGAACACCCCTGGGGGCGCCGTGGGATGCCTGCGTCCCGGGTAGGTGCAGGCTCTGGGTCGTGGGGAGGCCTCGGAGACGGCCTCGGTGAGAGTGCGCCAAGCACCCTGCCGTCGGCGGTGACAGCGCTTCGCGCGCCGTGGCCGGAGAACCCGACACGCCAGGCCGGTGCACCATCCAATTCCGCACCCAGTAGGCCGCTCCGCAAGCACTCCTCGTCAGGCACACCAGGTCGAAGGGCGGCTGATATCGCCGAAAAACCCCGGCAATCCGTACATTGCCGCGCGCGTTAAAACCCCGGCAATTCGGACGCGGAAAAGGTGCACAAAACCCCGGCAATCTGCGCATTATCCGTTTCTGGCTAATGAATGAAGAAGGCTAAAGGCGGCGGTAGCCTGTCGCATTGCTGCTCGATGTGCCCACCCCTGATCTAGATGTTGAAGGAATGCCGAAACGTGCCTGAACCGAAAGAATTATCATCCGCTTTTTGCCGTAGGGATCCGCCTCGACAGTCAAGCAAGAGATCGGCCCCTTCCTCGGGGCGCCCCCGGCAGAAAGTCCTATCCCCGACAGCGCGCACCAAGGGGAGGAGCCCATCTAGCCCCCGTCCGCGTCCGCGAGAAGGGTTGCGTGAGGATGGCCCCCAGTAGAGACCCAGCCGCTCGCCGCCTGTGGTCGGCGGCAACACGATTGGCATGCTCGGTCCGGGCGGCGCTGATGCAGGTCACACGCCGTGTGGCTGAAGCAGGCAACGCCAGCGGAACCAACCCGCACCGCACGAACACCACCTCGATTCACGTACTTCAGGATGAGTACAGGGCAGGTTTCTTCCTGCCCCTGCCTCCTCCATCGAGCGCTGCGAGCGACGACCGCGAATGCCCGTGGTGCCGATCTCTTGGCAATTGCGAGTCTCGTGGTCGGTCCGGGCCCAGTCGCTGAGGCCATGGCGGAACCCAGGACCCCGCAGCCCGCCCGGCACACCCAGGCCTGGCGGTTGATCGATGCTTCGGGCGCCGACGATGGTGTGCACACCACAGTCGTTGAACTTCCCGCCCACCTGCCGCAGGATGCCGACGAGATTCGCCGGCAGGTCACAGACCGGGGCGTGAGCTGGCCCTGGACATCCAACGACCCGCTCATCGCCGCCGCCGGGATCATCGGCAACGACCCGCGCACCGCCACCCCCGCACTCGGCGCCCACCTCCTGGAGGAGGCCGTGGCCGCCGCCGTGCCCGCTCTGGAAATCCTCACCGGAAGGAAGAGCCGATGCCCGTGACCGACAACGAGCGCGCCAGTTCCGGCGCGATGGCCTCTTCGTCCACCGCGGCCTCGCCACCACTACCGACACCGGCCCGGCCCGCGACCTCATCACCACCTGGTACGCCAAGGACTACGACCCCGACCGCCTCACCGAGTACACCCAGCGCACCTTCGCCCCCGAACACGGCCAGCACCCGGGCCTCCTCGACCTCTACACCGCCACCGGCGCCGCCGACATCGCCACCGACCTCCTCACCGAGCCCGCCCCGGTCACCACCACCCAGGTCCAGATCCGCATCCCCGCCGACCAGCCGGCCACCGCCCAGCCCGAGAAGGCGATGCACGTGGACGGCGTCGGCTGCCGCGCACGCGGTCGGCGCGAGCGGCGACCAGGGCGTGCCGCACGCCGCGCGGGTCCCGGGGGTCGGGCACCTCAGCCAGTCGCTCCAGCAGGCCCGGGATCTCCTCGGGCCCGGCCTCGGGGATGCCGACAGAGTTGGTCAAAGGCAGGCAGGATCGGCGATGATGCGTCGGCAGGCACGGTCCTCCAGTCGGATCACGGGGCGTCGAGAACTCCATGATCTTGGAAGCCCGCGCCTGCCACGTTCCGGCGCCCCACCAAGCCGACAGGTCGCCACGAACCGGGCCCCACACGAGAACGCTGAAGCCCTGCCAGTCGGATGTTCACCATCCGGACTCCAATGGGGTTCTGCGTCGCAGCTGGACCCACGGACTCGCTGCACAGGGCCCCGACACCGGGGTCAGCACCGCAGCTCCGCCGCGCGCTCGCACATCACCTCCACGGCGTCGGACAGCTGAGGACGCGGCCCGGGGTGGCCCTCCCGGATGAGCTTCACCGCGTGAAGCCGCCGACCACTCCTGATCAGCTCGTCCACTTCTTCCCGGACCACCGGCAGCAACGCGTCCCAGATCGAGTTCTCCATGCGCCGATCCAAGCAACTCACCCTCTCCCACCGCCACCGTATTGACGGTGCGCCCCGCGCGAAGACCCGCTCAGGGAACCCGGGGTAATGGCGGGCGGGCGATAGCCCCACCGTGGCCCCTCACATCGACGCCCAGGGAGGCCCGTGCCTGCTCTGAATCCAGACCACCGCCAGCACATATCGGGGTAACCCGCTCAAGCCACGACTACGCCGAGGCCCTGCTCCCGCCGCCCGCACGCATCGGCGCCCGCGGGCCTCCATCCTGGCGTGGCCCTCCCCGGGGCCGGTGCGCGGCTCGCTGAAGTGGAGAGGTCAGGCGATGGCCTGGGGTGGTTGTGGGGCGAATGCCGTTACCCGGCGCGGACAGGGGGCACCCATAGGTCCCGTGGCCGGTCCGCGTGAGCGGGCATGGCCCGCATACCTCAGCCCTGTTGGTCCGATTCCGTGGCCATCCGCATCAGCGAGTCGACGGCGCGCGGGTCTGTGACTCCGTAGAGGGCGCACAGGTCCCGCACATCGCGGGGCTTGATGGCGCGGCGTCCGTTCTCCAAATGGCTGATTTTGGGGGCGCCCACGACCGCGGCCGCCCGGCGCCCGGCGCTGGGAGATCAACAGGCGTTCAGCCACCTGCGTATCAGTCAGGGGTCACCCACGCCCACGATGGCCAGCACGGCGCCGAACACGCCGACGAGTACCCGGCCATAGGGCCATTCCAGCACGCGCGCGGTGTAGTCCTTCGACGCCTGGTCACCGGCGCGCCGTGCCGGGGTGTGCACCCGTCGCGGTGATGGGCGATGTCCGGGTGTCCGGGCGGGCGCGGCCGGCAGGCGGCTGGAGCTGGCTGGAGCTACTCGACCGTCAGCGAGCCGCTCGGCGTTTTGTCTTCGCCTGTACACGGTCTCGGAGCAAGGCCTGATAGTAGGCCGACTTCTGATCGCCGAGGTTGAAGTACTCGCAGATGTCGGCCACCGCGTCGGCGTCCTCCGCGCTGCCGCTGAGGCCGATGTGAACGAGCACGCAGAAGCCCTCCTGCGCCATGGCGCGGCACTCGTCACCCGCCCACTCCACAGGCGACGCGCCTCTGCAGTCCGAACCGGCGGCCACGCGAACCAGCGTGTCCAGAAACTCGCTTCGGACCGTCGGTGACACCTCGCCTGCCAGGGCAGCAAGGATGACGCCGACGGCTGGCGGGGTGCACTCGTTGATGACAGTGCCGTACTCGACGTGGCCGTCCAGGCTGTAGCCGAATGAGTCCCGGAGTGTCTCGGCAGTCAGCAGAGTCTCGAACAGCAATGGCAGGTGCTCTGCCGAGTCACCGCAGATGCACCTCAACGTAGTCCAGTCGTGCCGCGCCAGTTCAGCGCGTACCAACTCGCTGACAGCCATACCCCACCTCATCCATCAGCGCTGCCCATCACCAGGCCCGTCGTGGTCGGACCGGCCCGCCCGGCCAGCGTAGAACCCCCAGAACCGACCGGTCCTATCGTGCCCTGCTCAGACACACGCTTTGACCGGCAACATCAAGTGAGACAGCCCCACCGAAGCGCTGCTGAGAGGCAACATCAAGTAAGACTCCATTGGAGAGTCGTCTCACCAGTGCCATCTCCTGCGCCTTCCGCGCAGCGACCCGGGCGTTCTTCAGCCAGATCCCCACCGGAGCGCCCTGGAAGGCGGCGTCCAGCGGCGCCGGGAGGTGCCCGTGCTCGGCCGCCCACCCGCGCGCGGCCGACAACCCCTCCGCCCAGGCGACGTCGAAGTGGGACCAGACCATCCCGAGCTCCTCTGGGTGCCGTCGTTTGCGGGTGCTCCGCGTCGTGAGCGTCTTGTCGCCGTGTTGGTGCCGTTGTTGCGTCGTTCGTGTCCGCCGGGTGGGGGGGCTTCGGCGGGTCGTACGAGCTGCGCCTCGGTGTGGAAGAGGCGGAGGAGTTGGGCGGGGTCGATCTGATTCGTTGGGCGCTGCGCAAGGCCGGCCGGTCGTTGGGGTGGTCGCGGCTGACGTTCGGTGGTTCCTTCCCGCAGGTTGCGGTGGCGGGTGTGGTGGACCGGCGGGAGACTCCCGAGGAGTTCGCCGCAGCTGTCCAGGAGTGTCAGTTGGCGCGGGGGAGGGCCTCGGCGGAGGTGATCGGGCGGGCGGTCCGGCACCGATGCCCTGCTGCTCCATGTCTGCGCGAGGGCAGGAAGGTGCCGAGGCGGGGGCCGCGTTCGTGGCAGTGGCGGTGCGGGGGACAGCGGGTCAGATGCCCGCTAGCACGGCGCTCAGGGGTCTCGCGCTCGCTGACACGAAGGCGGTGCCCGGCCTTGCTGTACTGACACGGGGTGGCGTTTGGCCTTGTCGGGCGCTGCTACGAAACCGGTACTCCGCACCCCACGGACGACGGTTCAGGAACCGTAGGTGATGGACACCTGTGCCGATCCGGTGGCGGGGCCGGAAGTGCCGCCCGCCCGGACGAGGTTCGACCCGCCCCCGCCACCGCCGGGCCCGGCGGTGCCGTCGGCGTTGATCAGGAAGCAGCCGCCGCCTCCTCCGCCGCCGTGCCAGCCGCCGCCACCACCGCCCCCGCCGAATCCGCCACCGCCCGTGCCGCCGGTACCGGGCGTGCCGTCGGTGCCGGCCCTGAAGCCCTCGGGGCAGGCGGCTCCGCCCTTGCCGCCGAGGGTCTGGGTTCCGCCGCCACCCCTGCCGCCGCTGTCAGGTCGCTCGCCGCCGGGCTTCCCGGTGTCGCCCGCGTCTCCGCCGGTGGCCTCGCGGACGGGGTATCCGGTGAAGCTGGAGCCACCTCCGCCGCCCCCGCCGCCGGCGGCGACGATGAGGCGGGGGTCGGTGCCGGGAACGCCGGTCAGGGCACAGCTCGCGCGCGCCGAGCTGCAGGTGCGGACGTCACTGGCACCGCCGCCGCTGCCGCCGGGGCGCTGACCGGTGACGGCTCCGCCGCCCGTGTCGACGTTGACGTAGTAGGTGGTGCCGGGCACCACGGTGAGGGTGCCGGTGACGGTGGCACCGGTCCCGCCCGCTCCGCCCTCGATGGCGGACCGTCCCGGCTCGCCTGTGGCGGTGACGGTCAGTCGGGTGACGCCGGCCGGGACGACGAACCGCTGGTTGGCGCCGGCGGTGAAGGTCTTGGTCACGGGCGCCGCTGCGGCGGGCGCCGCGGGCACTACCAGGGCCGCCGGCAGCGCCGCGGCGGCGAGCAGGAGCGCGGCCCCTCGGGCCGTGCGCCGAGGGCGTTCGGATCGCTGTGGGGTCAAAGTCACGATGGGGACTCCTGGACAGGGCCGTGGCACCCACCCCCCGGGGCGCGCGCGGACGTAGGTCGATGGTCCGGCCCCTGCGCGGGACCGTCCGCCGCGGACCGTCCGGGCCGCAGCGGTCAGGCGTCACGCTCTCCCTCAGTCTCCCCGTTTCCCGATCCGCCCGCCTCCCGGCGTCCCGGTCCGTCCCAACGTCCCGGATCCCGCAAGGACGGAGCGAGGACGCTCCAAGGACGCCCCTCTTTACGTTGATCAAGTCCTCGGCTTGGCGCCCATGGGTATTCCGACCGGCAGAGGTCGGCAGATCTCGGCCTGACGGAGAGGACAGCGATGGGTAGGACGCTCGCGGAGAAGGTCTGGGACGATCACCTCGTCCGGGGCGTGGAGGGGGAGCCAGATCTTCTGTACGTCGATCCGCACCTGCTGCACGAGGTGACCAGCCCGCAGGCTTTTGAGGGTCTGCGTGCTGGCCTCCGCAGGAGGTGGTGGACGGGGTGGTGTTGATGTCGGAGCACGGCGCGTTCGGGCCGGTCGGCCGATCCGAGCATGAGCCGGCCGAAGGAGAGCGTGGCGCCGGGGACATCGGCCGGTTCTTGTGGCGGGGCGACGTCCCGTAGGCGTAGTCCCCGCCCGGGCGACCGTTGGTGCGGCGGACGCCTACACGCCAGTGGCTCCGTCGAGCAGGGACGTCAGCTGGAGGGCGAGGACCTCGGGGTCGGCCGTGCCGGCCTCCTGCCGTTAACCATTCCCGCGGACCAAACCCACGCCCTAGACTGCGACCGCTCCAAAACCTGGCGATCATCGGGAGGGCGTGCGAGATGAAACGGGCACTGATCAGCGCATTCGCGGCCGTGGCGTTAGTGGTGTCCGGGGGGAGTGTCGCCACTGCTTCCGACGGCGCTCCGCCGCGGACCACGCACGGCCCTTGCAAGTACACACAGACTCCGGACGAGCCGCCGGCGCGCTCCGTTCCGCTGCCGCCGGACCCGCGGCGTACCCCCGGTCGTGGCACGGTTGATATGGCTGTTCCGACCAGCCAGGGCCCGCTCCCGCTGCACTTGGACCGGGCCAAGGCGCCGTGCACGGTCCAGAGTTTCCTGCACCTGGCACGGCATGGGTTCTACGACCGTACGGTGTGCCACCGTCTGACGGCGTATCCGACGCTGAAGGTCCTGCAGTGTGGCGACCCGACCGGTACCGGTGAGGGCGGGCCCGGGTACAAGTACAAGGACGAGCTGCCGGTGGACCTGCCGCCGGCACCGACCGATCCGACCGGCGCGCGCCGTCTCTATGGGCGCGGCCTGCTGGCGATGGCCAACGCCGGTCCGGACACGAACGGTTCACAGTTCTTTGTCGTTTACGGCGACTCCGCGCTGCGACCGAACTACACGGTGTTCGGCACGGTCGGCGCCGACGGCCTGACGACACTGGACGAAGTCGCCGCCGGAGGTATCGAGCCGACCGTGGAGGACCCGGCGCCGGTCGACGGCACACCCGTGCTGCGGACTGAGCTGCTCCGCGTCCGGCCGTCCTGCCGGCATTGACGCACCGCGGCGTGGCCGCGTCCTCGATGAGGGTGCCTGGCGTCTGTGGCCTCACCAGGCGGACTACGCCCGGCCGGGCGAAGCGTCTGGGTGCGGAAGCGGAGGGATCCGGACCTTGTGCCCGGACTACGCGAAGCGCCAAAGGGCGCAACCAGTGGACTCCGTAGGGTGCCGCCCATGGACATCGCACCCATCGTCCGGTCCCGGCTCCATGCCGGGGCCGGACTCCGCGACCGCGCAGAGCCAGATGCCGGGCCATAGAGCTGGTGACTGCCACAGCCGCCGGAGAAGACCGTCTGGCCTGTGTGCAAGGTTTACTACCGGCGCCCGTGGGCTGCGCCTGGCCCTGAGCGGATGTACGGATTCCGTACCCGCCTCCCCACACCCAGAAGACCATCGGGAGGGAAGGGATGGCTGAAGGCGGGTGTCGTTTTCCGCTGAAGGTCGGTTGTCGCTCGTGTAGGCGCACCCCGAGACCGCTCGGCGTCCGTTGTGTTGTGCGGTCCGGGGACACCTTCTACGCCGTTGCGGGTCGATGACGTGGGCGCCCGTATGGAGGGCCACGGGACCGGGGTACGCGCCCGACTGATCACGTATGACCCGGACGGGTACCGGTCGACGCTGACCGGGTGGAAGGACGCCACCCCGGTGAGCGCGGCCCTGACCAAGACATCCATGGTCGGCTGGACGTGGAAGGGCGGGAAGAAGTTCGCCCACGGCACGAAGCTGTGCGTCGAGTTCAACATCGTGCAGGGGGAGCCGTGCGCGGTGATCCACCGATAGCCGGCCCCTGCGGCAACAACCGCTGACCGGCACCGCAATGCGGGCCGCCCCCCCTGACCGGGTGGCGGCCCGCACTGCTGCGCTCACTCCTCGCCGGTGTCCGGGATCCAGACGGCCGGCCCGCCGCCGCGCCACTCGATCAGCAGCGGGTCGTCCAGGCGGACTCTGTCCGGGTCCAGGCCGGCTCGCCGCAGGAACTCCAGAAGGTCGGCGGGGCCCAGGGCGCGGCCGAGGATCTCGCCGTCGCAGCGCACCCGGCGCCCGCCCTCGGCGTCCGGCGGATAGACGACCACGCGCAGGGGGCTCATCCCTCCACCCTGCCGGTAACCACTCGCTCCAGCACTCCGAGGGCGACGTGAGGACGGCACTGGGGTCAGCCGGGTACGCCCTCGGCCAGGGCCCGGCGCGCCTCCTCGGTACTCAGGGGCGAGCAGCGTTTCGCTGTGTCCCAGCAGTCCCCGGCGTGGACGCGGACCGGCAGCCGGCCCGCGCCGTCCGTGCTCGATCAGCCACGCGGGCGGCTTGCGTGGCGGGCGCCGCTGGGCGGCGAGGGCCTCCCGCTGCTCGGCAGCGCTCAGCGCCCCGCTCGGCCCGGCCGAGCTCGCCCCGCGAGACCAGCGGCGCATGCCGCCACCGTGCCGCACACGGGGCTGTCCGGTGCGCCGGACGGGCCCGTCGGCCCTTCGGATGGATGACGTTGCGAGTCCGGACAGGGCCGGGTCTGCCCGTACGGACGTAACCCGCCGGGGATTCAAGATCGTTGGCTGGGCATGAACAACACCAAGCGCGCACTTGCAGCCGTCGCCCTCGTTGGGGCCGCGTCCTTCGGTGCTCTCGCCTCTCCTGCCGGCGCCGCAACCGATCCCGTCCCGCCCACCTCGGCTGCACCGGACTCGACCAAGCTCGACATGACCGAGCTGGTGAAGACCCCGGGGGACAGGCTGCAAGATGATCAGTTTGATCGAGAGCGCACGACTGTCGCTGACAAGATCGTTGCGGATGTCCAGGAAGCAAGGGAAAGCGGCCCTGTGACGGACGACGGAAGCATCGTCGAGTAGAACGGCATTTCCAGTGGCCCCGCAGTCCTTGCGCGTCTTGAAGCGGTGACACAGTCGGCAGAGCGATTGCACGTGTCGTCCGTACGCCCGGCGCCCCGGGAAGAGGGCGAGTCGTGAGGAGGCCAAGGGGTGACGCTGAAACCGCCTGTTGAGCCGATGCTGGCGTAGGCCGCAGAGATGCTGTCCGGCCCGGGTGCGCTGGCGGGCGGCGCCGCCTTTGAGCAGAAGTTATGGACACCGTAGGCAGCCGTCCGTTGTCCGTCGGCGAAGTAGAGGTCGGTCGCGGCAGGATCCGGGTTCGGTGTCGCCCCACTGGCGCTGGATGCTGATCAACCGTGCTGGCCGCGGCCAGCATCAAGTGGCTGTGACCAGCACGGTCGCACCGGCCTTCAGTTAACCCTTTGCCGAGGAACCGATGGGCCAGCTAAGTTCGCCCAGCCGTCCACGTCGTTCCGGACCGGCACTGTCGACCAGGAGGTGTGGAGCACATGCGCAGGAGTGCCCAGCAGTTGAGCCCGCGTACTGAGCTTTGCCACCTCCTCACGACGGAGACACCTTGTCGCTTCGCATCACCCCACTGACCGACCCCGCTCACGGGGCGCACAGCCGACGCCTTGTATGGCTGGCGTCCGACGCCGATTCCATCCCTGTCGGGACGGCCTTTCTGCGCCTGTTCGATGGCGGACAAGAGCACCTGGCCGAACTGACCCTCCACGTCCATCCCGTGGAGCGCCGCAAGGGCGTCGGTTCCCGACTCCTCGACGTGGCTGTGGCCGCCGCCCGGGACAACGCCCGACGCTGCGTAAGCGCGCAGGCAGAGGCCGGATCGCCCGGCGACCGCTTCCTGTCGGCCCGCGGCTTCCGCAAGGTGCTCACCCTGAGGTTCGCCCGCTTGCCACTGGCCGACGTGGACCCCACCGCCCTCGCGGAGATCATCGAACGTCTGCATCCCGGCTACCGGCTGGCGTCATGGCCAGGAACCGTCCCCGACGCCCTCGCCCAGACGTTCGCCGCCTCACGCCGGGCTATGGACGACATGCCCATGGAAGACACCGACCACGGCACCGTTGCCTGGGACGTGGACCGGGTCCGGGCCGCGGCGAAGGCCGTCGATCAGCGCGGCGACCAGCTGCACACCGTCGTCGCTATCGACACCTCCAACGGCTCGATCGCCGGGTTCACCGAACTCGTCGTCCCCGGCAGCGGCAAGGGCGACGCCCAGCACTACGGCACCGGCGTGCTGCCCGAGCACCGCGGACACGGCCTTGGCCGATGGATGAAGGCTGAATCGATCCGACAAGCCCACGGGCGCTATCCAGACCTCGGCGGCCTTCTGACCGATACCGCCGACAGCAACACGCACATGAGACACATCAGCGACAGCCTCGGTTACGTGCCCACACACACGACACTCCAGTACCAGCTCGCTCTGTAAAGACGAGCGGACGGGCCGGACCTGGGCAATGCCTAGTCCGGCCCGTAGGCACTTTCACAGCGGGCCCTAACGAGCTCGTCGGGCAGGTCTCGCCAGGGCGAGCCGGTGCGGTACTTCCACGCAATGGCCGCGAGGGTGCGGCGGTGGTCGGCCCACCGCCGCCCACGGACTGGATCGGCCGGCATCAGCGGCTCGATGCGGTCCCACATCACATCAGTGATCACTAACCGGACAGACATATCCGATCAACTGACCGACGCACTGGGACGACACGCTTGAGGCCCTCGCCTGGAGCGATGACCCAATGCACTTGGCTCGGCGGGAGCATTCAGATGTGCAAGTCGGGCGGAAACCCGGTCCAGCGCAGTTCGGTGGGCAGATGCCGCATGTCGTTGGAGATGAGGACGGAGGCTGGCCGACCGGGCGCGTATCGGATGACCGTGAGTGCGGCGTTGCCGTGGTTGAGGCCGAGCCAGCGCCACTTCGGCGCGTGCATGGCCTCCCGGACGAGCCAGGCGACCAGGAAGTTGTGGGTGACGACCAGTTCGTGCCGGTCCTCTTCGGCATCCACCGGCCCAGTGAACAGACCCAGCGCCTGCCGCGCCAGCGCAGGCCCGTGCTCCCGCTCCTCGTCGGGGACATCAGCGAGGAAGCGGAGGAAGAAGTCGGCTGATTCCGCCGGCAGCTCGTCCCTCACCGGCATGTAGGGGACGTAGTCACCGGCAATGTCGGAGACGGTAAGGGGGACGTTCTTCAGGTGGTCGCCAATCAGCCGCGCGGTCTGCTCAGCCCGGGGCAGTGGACCATGGTGCACGGCTGAGAAGGGAATATCCCGGAGGCGTTGGCCGAGCAGCGTGGCTTGTCGACGGCCGCCCTCTGTCAGCCCGCTCTCGTCCGGCGATGCCTCGCCGTGCCGGACGAGATACAGGTATCGGGTGGCTATGCCAGTCATCACAAACTCCTCTGCGCCCGCTAACGATCTTGTGCATCCATGGACGCTGCCGCCTCCAATGTCGGTTCCATCTGCCGTCAAAGAGACACGCTCTAGCGCCCACGAGCGTTCTGGGTGGGTAGGGGGATCACACGGGCTTGGGCACGGAGGGCGTCGTTCTCTCCTCTGCCAGCAGGGCTTTAAGGGAATCGTTACCGCTGCTCGGAGGCAGTGATGAGGCCGGCCGAGACTCAGCGAACTGTTGGCGAGGTATCGGCCGGGGTACGACAGACATACTCAAACCTCGAAAGCCACATGCAACGAAGTGGCGTCAACAAGCGAGAGTGGCGACTGAAGTGCCGGCCGGACTGGCACATAACAGCACGTCGCAGGCCTTCCATGCACAGCGCGTACGGCGGGCGCGCGGGCGCACACCACAGGATCCCAAACCGCACCGGCGTCGATGGCCACCGGCGGACTGGCCTGACAGCCCGGTCTGCGGGTTCGGGAGCGGGTGCCTATGGTGGGTATGGGACGGCCCGGGGGTCAGCTGAGGAGGGTGTCGTGCGCCACCTCATCCACAGCCGCAGGTCGCGGACGCCCGTCCGCACGGTCGGCGTGGTGTGCGTCCTGGCCCTGGCGGGCCTCGGAGCCGCCCCGAGTCCGAACCCGACCCCCGCCGCGCCGCAGATCCGCTGGGGTGCTTGTCCGCTGCCCGCGGAGGACGTGCCCGCCGGGATGCAGTGCGGGACCATCGAGGTCCCGCTCGACCACGCGAACCCGGCCGAGGGGAAGGTCGCGGTGGACCTGGCCCGGATCCGGGCCGTTGGGCCCGGGAAGCGTCTCGGCTCGCTGCTGCTGAACTACGGCGGGCCCGGCGCCTCCGGCATCGAGGACCTGGCCGCCGATCCCAAAGCCCTCGCCGACCTGGGAGAGCGGTACGACCTCGTCGCCTTCGACCCCCGCGGGGTCGGCCACAGCGACCCCGTCACCTGCCAGGGCGAGAGCCCGGTCGCGGCGGAGCTGGTCACCACCGGCGAGATCGACGTGGCCGAGCTGCTGGCCGAGATCCGCGCCCAGGCCCAGCGCTGCGCGAAGGACTCCGGCCCGGTCCTCCCGTACATGGGAACGGTCCATGTCGCCCGCGACATGGACGTGTTGCGTCAGGCCCTCGGCGAGCCGAAGCTCAACTACCTCGGGTTCTCCTACGGTTCCCGGCTCGGCGCCGTGTACGCGGCACTGTTCCCGCAGCGCACCGGCCGCATGGTCCTCGACGGTGTCGACAACCTCACCGGGTCGCTGGCGGAGCGGGCCCTAGCCACGGCGCGGGCCCGGCAGCGGGCCTTGGGCAGCTTCCTGACCTGGTGCGCCCAGCGCAAGGGCTGCGTCTACGGCACCGACGCCCACGCCGCCGACGAGAGGGTGGCCGCTCTCATCGAACGGCTCGACCGCAAGCCGCTGGCCGGCGACGACGGCGAGGAGCTCAACGGGGTGACGGCGTCGACGGCCATCAGCCAGGGCCTCTTCGCGAGGGCACTGTGGCCCGACCTCGCCGACGCGCTGGCCATGGCCGAGCGCGACGGCAACCCGGCGGGCCTGCTCCGGATCCTCGACCCCTATGCCGCACCCGAGAGTCAGGAGCAGGAGGAAGAGGACCCCGATCCGATCCCTGCCGACAATTTCGGAGCCTCCATCATGGCCGTGAACTGCGCGGACGAACCGGACAGGTCCCTCGACGAGGGCTCCCCCGCAGCCGCGGAGAAGGAGGTCGCACGCCTGGAGGGTGAGTTCCGCGAGGCGTCGAAGGTCTTCGGGCCGCACCTGCTGGGGCTGGCGCTCATCTGCTACGGCCGCCCCGCCGGCACCGATTTCATCCGGAAGATCGACCACCCGGGCGCCCCGCCGATGCTGCTGGTCGGCACCCGCGGCGACCCGGCCACCCCGTACGAGTGGACGGAGCAGACCGCCGAACGGCTCGGATCGGGAGTGGTCCTCGCATACGAGGGCGAGGGACACACCGGTTATCTGTTCTCGGCCTGCGTGCGCGGCTACGTGAACCGCTTCCTGCTCGACGGGCAGCTGCCGACCGGGGCGCAGTCCTGTCCGCCCGAGGGCTGACGAGGGCCTGGGAGGCCGGCCGCCCGGTTCGGGCGGCGGGTGCCTCTGCCCCTCCCGCTCCGTCAGCTTCCGGACCCTGACCGGTGGTGCCATCCCGCCTCCCCTGCTGGTTGGAAGCGACATCACTTCCAACCAGCACTACGAGCAACCCGGCGAACCTATGCGGTCACAGCACTAGCCGGACGCGGCGCGAGCTGGCCAGAGACTTAGATCTGTCCGACCACCTCGGATACCCGGACCGGTTCCTGGCTCTGCTGGGCCGGCTGTGGAACCTGGGGGAGGACGATTTCAGCGTCTGGGGGCCACACCTGGGCACGCTGCGTTCCGATATCGAACGCCACGTGATCCGGTTCCCGGGTGACTGGTCGACCGAGACCCTTTCGAGCAGATCGGTGCGTTCGAGGCCGCGCACCCCCGCCCCGCTTCGGGGGGTTCGTCGAGGGTCTGGCTTCCGCCGAGGCCCTCCCCGACGAGCAGGCGCAGCGCCGCTTCGTCGAGCTCGCCAACCGGCATCTGCAATTCGTGGGCGCCAAGCTGAGCCAGGACGGGGAAGCAGACGGCTACCCCCACTATCCAGCTCGTCGAGCACGGCCGCGGCACCGCACGCCGACCGCGCAACCTCATCTTCGCCACCCTGGGCAGACCCGACATCCGCTTCACCAGCGCCCTCCACAACGACATCGAGGTAGCCGAACGCGCCGACGAGGTGCTGGTCTACGACCGCCCCGTCGGCAAAGAGGGACTGCTCTGGCGGCACCTCCTGTCCTGGTGGCAGGAAACCCGGAATATCACTGATCAGGAGCAGGCGGCGCGGGCCCTCTACAGCCGCATGGAGGCTTCACTGCCACCAAAATCCCCAGGCCAGAAGAATCTGTTCTGGCACTACCACCACACCAACCGGGACCGCTTGAACGACGTTCCCGCCCTCCTGCCGGAGATATGGCTGCTCTGGGACCCCAAGACCCTGGGCGAACGCGGCGCGCACGCCATGCAGAACCTCCGGATGGACTTCCTCATGCTGCTCCCGGGCACCCGGCGGGTGGTACTGGAGGTCGACGGCATGCAGCACTACACCCGCAACGGCGGAACCGAGCCCGACAGCGCGAAATACGCCGCCACCATGTCCGGGGACCGCGACCTGAAGTTCCGCGGCTACGAGGTGTTCCGGTTCGGCCACGACGAACTCCGCGACCGCGACCAGCCCTGCTCGCCAGCTTCTTCACCACGCTCCTTGACCGCCCACCCACCGGTCCGTCTCGGGTGCCGCTATCAGCCTAGGGCTGATCTGGGCTCCACTGTTCTGGTCAAGGCGCCGGCGGCGCAGGCACTTGCAGGTGTGAGCGCCGAGCTCGGAACGGCAGGCAGGAGAGTTCGGGGGAGAACAGCCTGCTGGTGCCGTGGACGGCGTAGCCGGACCGGGCATGGAAGGCGGTACTCAGCGCGTGAAAGTGAACGCGTCGATACCGTCCGTGCTTGCGCCGATCTCGTTCAGCAGCGACATGTCCGACCGCGTGGAGGTCGACGTCGGCTCTCCTACCTCGGTCCAGGACAGGGCCTCGTCGTCGATCGCCGCGAGCTTGGCTACTTGCTCCTCGTTGAGCCTGTACGTCGCCGCGAGGGCCACGCGCCGCTGGGCAGCCTTGGCGGCCGCCTTGGCCCTTGCTACGGCTTCGGCGGCGGCGGGGTCGTACACCTGGAGCATGGTCTGTTCGCCGCCGACTTCGTTTCCGTAGGCGTCGATGCCCTTGACCTGAACGGAGACCGCCGCGCCGTGGGTGAAGGTGCCGGGCCGGGTGTTGTTGTTGGAGTCGATGGTGACGGACCAGTCACTGGAGGGGGCGTCGGCGGTGACCTTGAAGCCGTCCTTGCGGGCGGCTCCGGCCGGGGCGTTGTCACCGGTGCCGTGCTGTCCGGCGGTGACCTCGATGCTGACGATCCGGGCGGGCCGTCCGAAGTAGCCGCGCATGATGCCGGAGATGGTGATCTCGGAGCCGTCGGCTACGGCCTTGTTGGACTTGATGGACACGGAAGTCTCGGACACTCGCTGTTCCCCTGTTCCCCTGTTCCCCTGTTCCCCTGTTCGGCGCCGGTGTGCGGATATTGATCTTGCTGGTGGAGCGTTGCCCACCGCCTCGGCGCCGATCCCGCGATAGTCCCCGGAACCCTGCTGCGCGACTACGCGGACGAGATCGACGGGGTACGCGTCATTTACCTCATTGACCGCTGCGGATCTCGTCGATGCGCTTCGCCAGAGCCTGTGTCTCCGCGACCAGCCGCCCGTGCGCCTTCTTCTGCTCCTCGGCACCCTGGGCCCTGAACGCCCCGCTGAAGTGGGGTTGGAACTGGGTCCACCAGCCGTAGTCCAGCATTGCCCACGCCTGTGGGCAGAGGGGGGCGCGGGTCTTCGGGAGATAGCCGCTGTCGACCAGGGACTGCTGGTACTTCTTCGGGTCGCTGCCCTCCAGGTAGCACAGGAAGTTGAAGGCCCGCTGCTGGGTAACGGGGTGGTCGCTCGACATGCCCTCCAGGGTCGGCGTGCCTTCCTTGCGTGCGATCTCGTCGAAGAGGATCGCGGCGGCCAGCGAGGGGCCCGGCCCGACCTCGTTGACGGTATAGAAGGACGCGAAGCCGTCCGCCGCGTCCTCTTCGAGACCGAGGTTGGCCAGGAGGAGCTGGCGCTGCAGGGCATGGCCCATCTCGTGGCCGAAGATGAATTCGGTCGACAGCACGGTCAGGTCGTCGGTGTTGTACTCGGACGCGGGGAACGGGGCGGGCCGTTCGACGGTCTTCACGACGTCGGCGAGGGCCTTCTCGATCTCGGTCAGGAACGGTGGCGGGACGAAGATCGTCCTGCCGTCGGGCTGGGTGACGGCGTCGGTGACGCCGGGCGGCACGGCGGCGGTGACCTTCACAACCATGTCGTGCGGGAGGGTGAGCGATCTGTTCACCCAGTCGGCCGTACGCTCCAGCACGCGGGAGTTCCGGATCAGTGCCACAGCCTCCCGGTCCTCCGGTTTGACCGTTTGGGCCTCGTAGACGACGGTGACCCTGCCGGAGCGCGCCGCCTGGGGGCGGGGCCCTGCTCCAGGCCCCTGCCCGGCGTCGCGGGCCTCGCCGCTGCACCCGGTCGAGACGACCCCGGCGAGGAGCAGCACACCTGACAGGACGATGCGCGCCCTCTTCGAGCGACCGGCGGTGTTCGGCATCCTTGATCGGCTCCCGTCGCGTGTCCCCGCACTGATCCTCCGGCCGTCCGGAGGCGGGTGCCCGTCGAGCCGCCCGTACGGGGGACCGTTCGCTGTGTGGGCGACCTTCGGGAGGCCGCCTGGTTCGACCCGTTCGACAATCGCAGCATCAGGGATCTCCGACGAAGACGACCAGGTACGCGCCGTCGCAATGAGCGACATCATGCTCCCGCTCGACCCGCACCGCTTCCTGTTTCTGCCCGGGCCCACCACCCAGGAGGACGACCGCCGCAAACAGGTGGACCACCTGATACACGCGGAAGGCGCCATCGGCATCGCGCTCGTGGAGGTGGCGTACGACGTTGCCGACCAGTTCGTGATCCACCACCCAGAACACGACCCCTGGAAGCACTGGGAACCGACAGGCCCCGGCCAGCCGATGCCCCGGGAAGGGCAAACGCACTCTGCCCCGCAGTACATCCTGCGATACCCTGTTTTTCCGCCCAATCAGAACATTGAACGCCGCTGGACCGTCGAACACCCACCCCCACGCCCCCGTCTGTGTTGCACCCCTGACCTGCGGTGGCAGGGGTAGATGGCCGTCCGGGACCGCTGTTGCACTCCTGCGTTCTGCGGGAACGCCCTCCGACGCCACCAGCTGTTGGATAGCGTCCCACCATGTACATGGCAGCCGAATCGAGGTGTCCTTCCGGCGCGTCGGTCATGAGGCGGTGGACTCCTTGCTCCTACGGCGAGCAGGGCAGTCGGCTCCGCTCCCTGTGGCCGACGCAGACGACAGGGGGTGCGCGCTTCCGGGCAAGCACCCCGGCCCGCGATGAACGCGTCACTCGAAGCGGGGACGCGACTGCGCCACCGCTGGTCCCACCGGCCGGCCGCGTAGACCAGCGACTGCAACGCACCCGCTCGGCCGTGCAACACCGGCGCTGCAACGCGCCTACGCGTTGCACCCTGACCTGTGAAAGCACGAGACCACAGCCACCAGGGACCTGTGTTGCAGCCCGTGTTGTACCGCCGTCCGGTGCCAGAAGGCAAGACGAAGGCCCCGGGGGTCACGACGTCCCGGGGCCTCCACTTCGCTGACCTCACAGCTCAACGACGAACGAGGTGGCGTGTCACGCCCGGTCCATGCCCAGCTTCGCGAGGGCGGCGAGCTGGTCTGCGGTGAGCTTGCCGCGCCGGCTCTTGGTGTTGGAGACCCACACGCCCAGCTTCACGACCACAGGCTCGGCCCAGTGGGCCTCGCAGGATCGTTGCGAGCTACGCACTTTCACTGGTCGTCGACAAGCGGTGTCGGGAGTCATTGAATCTGCGCAGCGGACATGCTGCTGACTGGTGTATGCAGTTTGGGTGAGCGGGTTTCTGGCTGGTTGGCTCACTGAATCTGTACAGGCTTGGAACGCTCCGGCCGTGTGACCTGCGGGTTTTCTGCAAGCGGCTGGCCGCGGCGGGCCGGACCGTGTTCTACGGGGGCGTCGCCTACTCCGTCCTGTCCTTCACGGCGGGCGGCTCCGACGAGCAGGGGTGACCAGCAGTCCAGGGACGTCACCACGAAGGCCCTCGAGCTGCCGGCGGGGCAGTGGCTCGTGGGCGCGGCCGGGGCCGGTATCGCCATCGCGCGCCATCGCGGGCGTGGTCCGCCGTCCGCGCGGCCCTGCGCACGATCGCCAAGCACCTGGACCTGTCCGAGGTGCCGAATGGGGTGGGCCAGGCCGTCGAGGCGGTGGGGGTGCCCGTGGTGCGGTGCTTACACCGCCCTGACGAAGCAACATGAGGGCTACTCGGCGATGGCTGCCGCCCACGACGCTGTCGGCGCGTGGCTCGCCGGGCACGGGTACGCCCGCGGTGCCTCGTCCGCCGCCTCGGCGAGCTCGTTGACCAGGTTCGCCGTGGTCGTGTAGCGGACCTTCAGACCAGCCTCGGCGATGGCGGCGCCGATCCCGATCAGCAGGTGCGATTTCCCGGTGCCGGAGTCGCCGATCAGGCAGGGAGGCTGCCGGCGGTGACCCAGGCCGGATCGCCGAGCGTGTTGACCTGCTCGGGTGTGACGTTCAAATTCTTCTCGAAGTCGAAGTCCTCCAGCCGCCTGGAGCGGGGGAAGTTCGCTTCCCTGACCAAGCGGAGCTTCTTGCGTTCCTCCCGGTGGGCGCATTCGGCTTCCAGCAGGTCGGCCAGGAAGGCCTTGTAGCTGGACCGCTCCTTCATGGCGGTGGCTGCCACCTGCTCCCATCGGGTGCGGATCGTAAGCAGGTGCAGGGCCCGGCAGGCTTCGTCGATGACGGTTTCGACTGCGCCTGGGGCGTCGGTGTCCTGCCGGGGAGAGGGGACCAGCTCGCCGGTGCGGTGGTGGGAGTGCTCCCGCGGGCAGCGACTCGGAGCCTTGCAGGCCGCCTTCCTGCCCATGATTCGGAGCCCTCAGGGTGGCGCATCCGGACGGTTGGCGGCAGTGGGGACGGGCATTAATGGGGCGACGGAGGGGGAAAACATGGGTGAGGCGGATAGCGGCGACTGGCTCGACCTGGCCGACGCGCTGAGCGCGCTGCACGAGCAGTTGGGAGAAGCGCAACTGCGAGCGGCCGACAGCCCGATCAGGCTGTCCGTCGAGGAGGTGACCGTCGAGTTCGGCATGGAGCTCCGCCGGTTGGCCCGCGGGGACGGCGCCTTGCGGTTCGGGGTGGTAAGCGCGGGCGGCGGAGTGGAACGTGCGTCGGTCGGCACGCACCGCGTCACGCTGCGGCTCAACGCCCGTACAGAGTCCGGGGAGCCGCTGGATGTCGATGACAGGGACGACGGCGAGTGAGCGCTGCCGGCCCTGATCCCCGGCGCGTCGTCCAGGTCAGGTGCCGACCGGCCTTCGGTACGGGATACGTGATCGGGCCAGGGCTTGTCCTGACCGCGGCCCACGTTGTGGCAGGAGCGCCCGGTCCGGAAGGCGAGTCCCCAGGGGGCGGCCCCGAGGTCCTGGACGTCGATTCCCCTCGCGTTACCGTGCGCGCACCCGGCGCGGAGGCCGTCGACGGCAAGGTGGTGTGGCGGGTCCGGAGCGACGCGGGGGACGCCGCACTCGTCGAGATTCCGGTCACCGCCGATGCCGCGACCATGCCGGGTCCCCCCACCCGGTACGGCGAGTTCGTGTCCGCTCTGCCGCGGCAGCCGGTAGAGGCCGTCGGCTTCCCGCGCCTGCAGAAGTACGGGTCGGTGCGCGACCAGGAGCACTTCGCGGGGAATGCCAGCCCGCTGACCGGACTCGTCTCGGGACACTACGAGGTGGCCAGCTCCACACCGCTGCCCAGGCCGCGGCCCGAGGAGGACTCGGCTTCCTGGGCAGGGATGTCGGGCGCCGCGGTGTTCAGCGGTGGCCTGCTCGTCGGCGTCGTGCGCAGCGACCGCCGCGCCCGTGTGGGCGCCCGACTCACCGCCACGCCCGTGGCGACCCTCCTCGCCGACCGGCGGTTCCGGGAGATCGTGCGGGGCGCGATCGGCTGGAAGCCGCAGTGCGAACCGGCAGAGCTGGCTGGCGTCCTGGAGTCCCCGTACCCCGACCGGGACATCCGGTCGGTGGCCTCACTGCTGCGCGCGGAGGCCGAGACGGTGGGCTTCCACGGCAGGACGGCGGAGATCGAGGAGCTCGCGGCCTGGTGCCAGGGCACCGAGCCGCTGTCATTGCGCCTCTTAACGGGCCAGGGCGGGCAGGGCAAGAGCCGGCTGGTACGGCGGTTCCTGGCCGAGCAGCGCGCCCGCGGATGGGCGGCGGGCGTGCTCCGGCGCGACGGTACTGCCCAAAGCACGGTGGGTGGGGAGCCGTTCGCTGCGGTGGCCCGAACCCGGCGGCCCGTCCTGGTCGCCGTCGACTACGCGGAGAACCACCTCGCCGAGGTGCGGGCCCTCATCGGGCAGGCGCGGGCAGCGAGTGGCCCGGTGCGTGTGCTGTTGGTCACGAGGGAGAGCGAGGCCCTAGCGGTAGGCCGCGCCGACGCTGATCCGAGCCTGCGTGAACTGTTCGCCGGTGCAGAGGAGCTGGCGCTGCCCGTGCTCTTCGCCACCCCGGAGGAGCGGGCTACCGCGTTCGAGGCCGCCGTACGCGACCTGGCCGCCGCGCTGCCGGCCGTCCCGAGCCACGAGGGGCCCGACTGGGCCGCGGCCGCCGCACACGTCACCGTCCCGGAAGCGCTGGCCAGGGAAAGTGGTTCGGTGCTCGGCGTCCAACTCGCTGCGCTCACAGCTCTCTTGGAGCGGATCAGCCGCCGCGCCGCGGGTCCCGACGAACCGGTCGAGCGCACCCTTTTGCGCCACGAGGAGGCGTATTGGTCGGCGGTGGCCCGGCGGCACGGACTGCACCTCGACGCCGCGGCCCTGCGCGGTACTGTCGCGGCCCTCGCCCTGGTCACCGTCTCCGGCGAGGAGCAGGCGTGCGACCTCTTCACGACGATGACCGGCACGTCGGCCGCGGCTGGCGACCGCGCCCTCGACGGCGCCCGCTGGCTCGGGGAGCTGTACCCGCGGGGCGGTCGCGGCGGCATCCTCGGCGCCGTCCAGCCGGACCGTCTCGCGGAGTTCCTGCTCATCGACGCCTGCGCGCAGCGGCCCGACCTGCTCGCCCGCATCGTGTCCGTCGCCTCCCGCACTGGTAACCCGCAGGAGATCGCCCTGATCGAAGCGCAGTTCGGCCCCGACGGGACCAGCTCGTACGGCCAGATGAAGGCTTTGCGAGCGGCCGTGCTCGCGGCACGGGCGCAGGCTGCAGCCGGCGGGGCTGCCGGGCCGCTGCTCGACCAGATCGAGCGGACCGCGAGCTTGCCGATGGTCACCGACGAGACGCTGCGGTGGACCGTAATGAACATATTCGCCTCCTCGGCTGTGGTGGGCGCGGACGACTTCACCACGGACGCGGAGGGGCGCTCGGTGCTGGCCCGCGAGGTCCTGATCAACGCGCCGCTGGACCCGGCGGCGGCCGCTCTGCAGGTCGCCGGCTTCCGCAGGGGCGCGCACGGGATGGTGCGGCGAGACGTGCTTGACGAGGCCTTCGCGCACGCCACGTTCGCCTTCCTCCTGTCCCGGTTGGGCCGGGAGGAGGAGGCACTGGAGGAGAGCGCCCGCGCGCTCGCCTGCCACCGTGCGGTGCCGGGCGCGCGCGAGCACCTGGCCGACCATCTCCACGCGCACGCCGAGCGGTTGCGCCGCCTTGGCCAGAACGCCGAGGCCGCGGAGTGCCTGCGGGAGGAGGTGGAGCTGCGCGGGAGCGCCGAAGAGCTGCCGTTCCAGCTTCCCTTGGCGTACGAGGCGCTCGTCGAGGCGCTGCTGGCGGCCGGGCGGACCGAACACGCGAGGGCGTACGCCGAACGCGCCGCAGCCCTGCTGCGCCCGCAGGCCCGAGTGCCGTCGCGGGAGCAGGCCCAGTGGTACGCCCGCGCGCTCAGCGGCCAGGCGGACGCGCTCGCCGCGGACGGCGCGGTGGACCAGGCACTCGACTGCTGCGCGCGGGCGGAGGACTTCCTCGACATGCTGCCCGCGGCCACCGCCGTGGCCCTGGCCGGCGTGCGGGCGGCGCTGTCCACCCGGTGGGCCGAGCTGACGGTCGCGGCAGGCGGCCGGGAGGGCGTCGCCGCACGCTGGCGGCTGGCCGCCGAGCACTGGCTGCGGGCCGACGGGCCGTACCGGGGCCGGGACCCGATGGCGCAGGCGGCGATCTGCCTGGTCAACACCTCGGTCGGCCACAGTGCGGCGGGCGAGCACGCGGCCGCCACCGCGGCGGCGGGCGAGGCGGTACAGCTTGTGGAGGGCCCCCGCGGAGTGGTGCTGCGCAGGGACTACCCCGCCGTGTGCGAGCAGGTCCAGGTCCGCCAAGTTGCCTCGCTCGTCGACGCTGACCGGTTCGGCGAGGCGCTGAGCGAGGCCGAACGGCGCTGGTCCCGCCTCGCCCCGGCCGGAACGCAGGCGCGCAGCATTTCGGCCGACTCACTTCGTCACGTGCAGCACGCCTACGCGAGCGCCGAGCGGTACGACGACGCGTTACGGGCCGGGCGCATCGCCGCGCTGGCGATCGACGCGCTGGAGACCTCGCCCGAGGGCACGAGGAGCGACCAGGAGGCCGCCACAAGGGCCATCACGCTCACCGAACTCAGCGGCTGCCTCGCGACGGAAGGCCACCGCGGAGAGGGCGCCCGGGTCGCCGCCCGCGCGGCGACCATGTGGCGCCGATTGTGTGCCGCCCGCCCCACCCTCACCCGGCATCTGACCGAGTCCCTGATCAGCCAGGGAGAGTGCCTGCGCCTGTCCGGCCAGTACGCCGAGGCCGCGAGCGTCTTCGCGGAGGCCGCCGCGACGGTGCGGGACGCGCCGGGAGGTGGGACGGTGAGCCGAACGGCCCTGGGCAAGGACCACGACCCGGCGCCCGCCCATTCGCCCGAACCGCGCGCGCAGCTCGCCCGGTTGCTCGACCGTCAGGCGTGGTGCGCGGAGCAGGCCGGGCGCATCGACACCGCGCTGAACGCGTACCAGGAGATCGTCGAACTGCACCGGCGGGCCGACGACGCGGCGGCGCTCGCCTCGGCCCTCACGAACCTGGCGGTCACCGCGCAGCGGGCGGGCGACCCGGGTGCGGGCCTGGCCGCCGTCACGGAGGCGGTGGCGCTGTACGGGCGTCTGTACTACCCCGACCCGGGTCCGCACGGCCGCGAAGTGGCCAGGACCTTCCTCGTGTACGCGGAGTGCCTGCGCCGCTCGGGCCGACCCGCCGACGCCGTCGCGCCGCTCATGAACGCCTTGGGCATGGCCCGCGACGCCGCGGACGACGGCATCGCAGAGGCATGCCGTTCCTCCCTACAGCTCGCCTCGGCCGCGGACCCTGAGGGGGTCCGGGCCGCGATCGAACGGTTTCTCGGCACCTGAGGTCCCGCGAATACGGTGGCGAAGAAGACCGCGCGGCGTCAGGCGGTGACCGTGCCCAGCAGGCCGCTGACGTCGACGGACAGGCCGGGGCGTGGCAGGCGGCGGACGGGGAAGGGAGCGGCCCGGTCTCGTCAGCGGTTCAGTCGGCCAGCGCCGGTGCCCAGACGAGGTCTACCTGGCCAGCCTGGAATCAACGGAGACCATCCGGCCGTACGGGGCGGTCTGGTGCAGATCAGCGAGGCCATCGAAATCCGTTTCGTGCCGGCAGCAGTCACCCGCACACCGGGGTGTGGCCGCGTCGTCACCTGCGGCCCTTGGGTGGCCTCAGGCCCTGCCCTGCCTCGTCCTCGAAGCACAGCCGGGCGTCCAGATCCGCCGCCCTCATTTGCTACGGGCCACCCGCCCCGAGCTTGCACGGGGCACCGCCCGCCCCTTCGGACAGGAGGGCCTGCCGGCCCCCCGCGGCCAGCGCTTTGCGCCAGCGGTTCACCGACATCCGCGTCACGCGAAAACGCCGGGCGACCTCACCGCCACTCGCCGCGGCCTCGATCAACACCGCGGCCTCCGACCCAACCCGCTCCCGCCGAGCACGCTCCTGCGCCGTCAGCCCGCCAGCATCGGGATACCTCACCCCTCCGGCATGGCGCAGATCGAGCACCGTTCCACGACGTTGCGGTGCTTGTAGACCTGCTTGTTGAATGCCGGCGGTCGGCCGCCGCGGCTGCCTCGCCGAGTCCGTTTGCGGACTTGGTTGGACCGTTCCGGGATCGTGTGCGTGATGCCGCGGCATCGCAGCCAAGTACGGATGTTCCTCGAGCTGTAGCCCTTGTCGTTGATGTTCCCGCCTGTCAGGACGAACGCGAGGGCTCGGCCCGTCCCATCGCAAGGTGATTCTTGCTGGTCAGCCCGCCGCGGGACCGGCCGAGGGCCGGGTTGCGGAGCCCCCTTTTCGGGCCCCGGCCGCGTGCTGGTGGGCACGGACAACGGTGGAGTCCACCGACACCAGCCACGCGATGTCGCCTGCCGCGTCTGCTTGCGCCTGCGCGGCCTGGAGCATCCGCTCGAATGTTCTGTCCGCCGCCCAGCGGCGGAAACGGGTGTGGCCCACGCCCCGTACCGGTCGGGCACGTCCCGCCAGGCGACCCCGGTCCGGAACTTCCACACGATCCCGTTCAGGACCGTCCGGTCGTCCAGCCGCGGCCGCCCCAGCGCAGGCTGCGGGAGCAACGGCTGCACGAGTTCCCACTCGGCGTCCGACAGTTCATGGCGACATATCACCCGACCGTGATCCACAACGCAAGATCAATTTGACGGCAGACCCTAGACGCCCAAGATCAATCTCAACCCGCCGTACCGATGGTCCCCAAGGGCCGGGAGCACCGCTGCAGGCACCCTTGACTGGCCGGCCGGCTCACTGGACGGTCGCGCCGCCCCGGCCAGCCACCGTTGCCGACAGCAACCGAGTAGTGAACGAAGAGCAGCACTGGCCGATTTCCCGGCTCTGGCCGCAGTTTCGTAAGCCGGTTCGCCCGCCCGGCCTCGGCTGTAGTGGATGCCGTCTTGGATCATTGGTGCGTCTATCCGAGTGCCTTCCGGATCTCCCGCGAGCCAGCGACGCACTGTGGGGGTAGGTCGTTTCGCACGAGGCGACCTTGGGATCCGTGAGGAGATCAGCCATGTACGCAGTGGTTCGACGGTATGAAGGGGTGACTGATCCTGCCAAGGCGGGGCGCCGAGTGGAAGAGGGGTTCGTACCTCTCCTTCGCCAAGTGCCTGGATTCGTGGCCTACTACTGGGTTAACGCGGGGGGTGGAGTGATGCTCTCTACCAGCGTCTTTGAAGACCAAGCCGGGGCCGAAGAGTCAGTCAAGAGGGCCGCTGACTTCGTACGGGACAACCTCGCGTCGCTGCTACCTGAACCTCCCCAAGTCACGGCCGGCCAGGTTGTGGCTGCTGGGTAACGGCCTCCGGAGTGGTTCTGTATCCACGCGCCCCCCAGAACAGACTGCGGTTCGTTCTCGTCGAAGTTCATCCCACCTGTTCACGAGTGCCGCTGATCAGGCATGAATGAAGCTCTTGAAGATCATTTCCCACCAGCCGGGTGATCGTTTCCCAGGTGAGGGACGGATCAGTCCCACCAAAAGTCCCAGCGGTGAGCACCGGTGATCCGCTCGGCGTACCCGGCCAATGTGTACGGCCTGCTTCCCTGCCAGATGTTGTCCGGGCAGAACGCGAAGTGCTCGGCCGCGACCAGGAGGGCCTCCTGCTCGTCTACTGGTGGCGAGGCGACGCTGAGGTGCAAGGTGTCAAACCCGACCGCGACGACACGGGCGCCGAACCGGTGCTCCCAATCGCGGACGACCGCGGAGGCCTTCGCCGTGTCGTTGTCGTAGTTGCAGGGACCGAACCAGCCCGCAGCCGTCAGTGCCTCGGCACCGGACGCTGCTGCGACCAGCCCCAGACGTGTCTGTGGGCGGTCGCCGAGGAACGCCTGCGCGAACTCGCTGGCCAGTTGATCGGGGCTCGGTGCCGTCTCCCGGCCGGGCGCGAGGCCGGGCCAGTCCTGCCCGAAGGGGGTCGTGACAGCCAGGCGCCTTTTGACGTCGAGCGCGTCGTCGTCCTCCTCGTCGGCGGTGTAGGTCGCCCACCACTCTGCGAGGAGGTCGGCAGGGTCGTGGCTTGCCGGGGAGGACATCCGCTCGGGGAAGACCTCCCCGGACCCCCATGGGCGGAATTCGCCATCGTTGGGATCCAGCGCATCGAGCAGAAGCGGCCACATTCCGGAGCGTGTGTGTTCGGCATGCATCCGCGTCCACAGCTCAGCCGTGGCCGGCCCGTCACTGAGCCACAGAGGCTCTACATCTCCGTCGCCTTCATCGGACGTGATCATCCGACCAGGTGGGACCAGGCCCTCAAGACTCGATCGGGTTTCAGGGTGCATGGGCCGGATGCCAATGCTGCGACCAAGGGGCATCACTGCGAGGGTCCGACCACTCGATCGCGGAACTGCTGGCAGGCGTGCCAGCCTGAAGTTTGCCCTGGAGTGATCAGGTCGCCTTCCGCGCAGTCGAGCACCTTGCACCGCAGTGCCTCGGCAAGCCGGAAGACGTGTGTCAGCACGTCATCGCCGGAGCCCCGAACGTGGAGCATGATCGAGTCCACCGGGTCATATGAGCCGATGTTGAGTTCGATGGACCAAGTGGGGCCGGAAAGTTCACCCCAGGCGGGGTCCGAGAGATCAGCTTCGGGACAGGCCAGGGTGACAGCCTCAAGTACATCGTGCCGCCGACCGAGCGGGTCCGGAGCGAAGCCGGCGGGGATCTCGTGCATCGAGGTGATGTCATCAGGCAGGCGGACGAGAAGCACGTCCCAGCTCATGGTGGCCTTCCAGGTAGTAGCGGTGGCGGCGGGTCAGAGAAGGCTGAGCTGTTCTCCCGAAGGCTTTGGCCGGAGCACCTTCTGCAGGCTGCAGATGTTTGCTCGCCAGGGACCGCCATCCGACTCCGCCCATAGCTCCATCAGCTCGGACGGCTCGGTCATGACGCGGTCGAGGGCCTGAAGAGCGAGATCGCGCAGGCCAGTGAGATCAGAAAGGGGCTCTTCCGGCCCATATACGGGATCGGCAGGCTCACCCCCGAGGCACTGCGCGGCGACAAGGGCGGCGGCGGCTACGGCTTCCTCGGATTCTGGTGCTTCGAGGCAGCCCGCGGCTTCGATCACCCGTGTGAGAGTGCCTCGGACGATGCCCTCGCGTTCGCCTGCAGCTGCCTCATCAAGCTCGCCGCCAAAGTCCGCTGCGGTGTCGTTGTCGAAGGGGCCGACGTCCCAGGTGCCCATGGTCTCTCCTGATCATGATGTTGACCGGGGCATCGTGACAGAGGGCACTGACAGCAGCCGCGGAATCCAGGGATGAGATCGCTTCCCGCGCTGGTGGACGTGACTCACCCGCAAGGAGGTCACCCCAACCGAAGCCGTCGAGGCGTCCCAGGTAGCGGCCGCCGCCGCTCGTGGACCATTTCCGCCGGCTTCTGGCCACCGATAACAAGTTCGTGCGGCCTGCGTGAACCGGCTTGTGGGCTGTTGTCCGGCAGACGCCGTGAGGGGCCCGGGAACACATCGGCGGGCCCTCACCGTCCGTGGCGGCGGACCGCGCGGCGCGGTACGCGAGGGCCGGGGGGCGTCGTCTCCCGGCCCTCGCGTGTCTCGGGCGCTACTTGAGCACGCCCGCCCCCGTCGTCGTCGCCAGCGACGTCGGAAGGTTGATCGCCGAGGGCTCCAGGCCCGTCGTGAGGGTCGGTGTCCAGCTGACCGTGGTCTTCAGGTCCTTGGACGAGGCGGCGTTGTAGGCGGCGACGAGGTCGGTCACCGTGCCGTTGACGAGGTTGCCGGAGCCCTTGACCGAGCCGGTGCCGTCACCGCTGAGGAGCTTGGCTGCCTTCGCGCCGGACGGCAGCTTCCAGTAGTTGTTCTCCGCGACGATCTGAGCCTTGGCGCGGGAGTTGATGCTGTACTGCGGCGTGTACCCGTTGAGGGGTGTGACGTCGTAGTAGTTGTTGTAGATGTGGATCTGGCCGATGCGGGCCAGCGGGGCGCGCTGCATGATGCCCTTCCACACGTTGTGGTGGATGGAGACGCGCAGCTTGCCGACGCTGTCGGTGTCGCTGCTGCCGATCAGCATCGTCTTGTCGTGGTTGGTGAACTGGTTGCGCGAGACGGTCACCAGGTCGGATCCCTTGGTGATGTCGAGGGCGCCGTCGTGGATCTGGTACTCGCGGCCGAAGTGCTTCGGGTTGGCACTGTCGAAGTGCGGCGCGTCGGTGAACGTGTTGTGGTCCGCCCACACGTGAGTCGCGCCGCGCAGGGACACCGAGTCGTAGTTGGAGTTCCAGTTGCCGTCGTCGCCGTCGGTCGGGTCCCACTGCGGGAAGCAGTCCTCAGTGGCGGCGAAGGTCAGGTTGCGGACGATGACGTTGTCCACGTTCTGAATCTGGAGCATGGCCCCGGTGAGGCCCGCGTTCGTGCCGGGGACGCCCACGATCGTCGTGTTGGCGGGGACCTTGAAGACCATGTTCTTGCCCTGCTTGGCCTGGGCGGCGGCGCGTGCCGTCTCCTGCGTGCCGGAGGGCAGCTTGGAGCGGCCGTAGGTGGCCGGGTCGTAGGCCTTGAGGTAGGCCGACAGCGAGTAGCCGGTACCGAGGGCGTAGTCGGCGCAGGTCAGCTTCTTTCCGCTGCCATCGGTGTTGGCGTCGATCATGCCGTTGATCTTGATGAGGCGGGGCGTGGTGTCGGAGACCGAGCCCAGCGCCTTGACGAGCTGCGCACGGGTGGAGACGGTGAAGGCGTGGGCGGCGTCGGCCTTCGTGCCACCGGTGGTCCCCGTACCGGAGGACGCCCAGCCGTCCTTCGCGGTGAGCGTCTGGTGGTACAGGTCGGCGGTCCCGGCGTTGGCGTTCATCACGACAGCACCAGAGCCGACGCATACGGCCACGACGGCCGCGCAGAGGACGGCGCCACGACGGGATCGGAGGGACCGGCGGTGGGAGCGAGTAGCCACGGGGCTTCCTTACGGGGAGGAACGGGGTTAACGGGGTTACGCCCTGTCAGTGGCCGCCGACCCTTGAAAGGTTGCCGCGTGCGGGAAGCTTGTTTTGCAGGCCTGACCTGACCTGGCCTGGCCTGACCTGGTCAGGTCAGGCCAGGTCAGGTCCGCAACCGAACCTCATTCGGGACCAAGGGTCACGAGTACACATCCCGCCGACCCGAGCCCCACATAGGCGGGTGGAGGTCAGCTGCCGAAAGTGGCTACCTCTGGCTTTGTCTGCGCGTCCAGGAAGCCATCCACGGTCCCGGTCCGGTCGCCGCATCGATTCAGCCGATCGTCTTGACGGCTGCGGGCGCCCCCTGTGCGCCCGTGCTGGGACCTCTGCCCGCCGACCGAGACCGGGAGTGCCGTCGGGTAACAGACGTGGCAGAGCAAGCGCTTACTCACTGCTACTCTTGCGGATCTCGTCCGGACATTCACATGTCGCACACATGACAGGCACAGGCGCCCGGTTGGTTCCGGGGCCCCGAGGTCGCTGCGAGGAGACATCGCCCGTGGCCACAATTGTCGATGACGCCGCCTCCGTGGAGTTCCATGCCTTCTTCGAGCGGCACCACGCCGAATTGGCCCGGCTCGCACACCTGTTGACCGGCGAGGCGGATGCCGCCGACGACCTGGCCGCGGATGCGCTGCTCGCGCTGTGGCACCGCTGGGACCGGGTGCGGGCGAGCGGGCAGCCGGTGGCGTACGCGCGTGGCGTGGTCGCCAATCTGGCCCGGGCCCGGATACGCAGCGCGGTGCGCGAGCGGCGGCGTGTCGCGCTGTTCTGGGCGCAGCGGGAGGAGAAGACAGAGAATCCGGACGTGGCCGGGGTGGTCGACGTACGAGGGGCGCTGCGCAGGCTGCCGTTCCGGAAGCGGGCGTGTGTCGTGCTGCGCCATGCGTTCGACCTGTCCGAGAAGGACACCGCGCTGGCCCTGGGCGTGTCGGTCGGTACGGTGAAGAGCCAGACCTCGAAGGGGATGGCCGAGCTGCAGCGGCTGCTCGGCACGCAGGACGCTCCGCGTAAGGTGCACGCGGCGATGGCGCGTACCGGGACGGCCGGAGGAAGGGACCGATGACGATGCGGGGGGACGTGGACGACGAGCTGCGCGCCCGGCTGCACGAGGCGGCCGGGGCGCACCGGCCCGACCGCGCGCGGATCCTGGCACGGCTCGAACGCGGCATGGCGCAGGAGGACCTGCCCCGTTTGCGTGCGGCCCGCCCTCCGCGGTTCGGCTGGTTGCGCGCGGTGGGCGTCACCGCGGCGGTCGCGGGGATCCTCGCCGCAGGCGGCTACGGCGTGGCCTCCCTGGTGAACGACATGCCTCCGCAGCAGACGGTCGCGGTCCCGCCGATGCCCGCCCCCACCTCCACCTCCACGCCCGCCCCGTCGACGGACGCGACGCGCCGGGCTCCCTCACCGGTGGACCCGACGCCCGTGGATCCGGCGCCCGCGGACCCGACACCGAGCGCCTCCCGCGAGCCCCGCGAGCCGGGCGTCTCCCCGCCGCGTACGCCCGATGCCGGCGCGCCCGCCGCCGGTGAGCAGGACGGGCCGCTGTGGTCGGACGGCTCCGTGGACCCGCACAGCAACGACTTCTGGGCACAGAGCAACGTCACCCTCAAGACGCGTGAGGAACTGACCACGCTGACCGTCGAGTTGCGGATCGCTCAGACCGGCCAGGTCACCTCCACCGGTGCGTGGCGGTCGCTGCCCGAGGCGGACTTCACGCTGACGATCGCCGAGAAGGACGGTTACCTCGTCCACACCTGGGTGCTCAAGCAGGGTCGTACGGTCCCGGCCGGCCAGTGGGTGTTTGCCGGGCAGTACAACCACGCCAGCGGCGGCCGGGACGCCCGGGACGACCGCTACGCGGCCACCGCCCGGACGCGGAGCGAACAGCTCGCCGTCTCGGGCGACTTCGCCCGGCACGACGACTGATGACGACGAAAACGCAGCAACCTTTCCCCATCCGTGGCGACCAGAGGGCGCAAGATCTTCCCCACGCAAGGAAGGGGCATGACTGCCTGAGCTGAAAAGCGCGTCCGCCACCGTCACCGGGTCACCGCGCGCCGGGCGGCGGTGCAACACGGGCTGCAATACGTGGTGCATCAGCGGTCCCGGCCGGGAACCCGCGGCCCCGTCACCGCAGGTCAGGGGTGCGATACGGATCGGGTGTTCCAGCGAATGCCCAAAGGCCGGCTACCGGCGGCGCGGGATGGTCACCCGGGCCTCCGCCAGGACCATCCCGGTCGCCGGGTTGGGGTACACGGGAACGTACAGGCCCCAGTCGGCCTCACCGACGGTGGGCCAGCCTCCGGCCCACGGGGTGCCGGTGGTCACCAACACGTGACCGGCGAGTGATGTCCGTCCAGTCCTCCAGCCACTCCCTGGCCTTGTCCGGGTCGTGGTCGTGGGGCACAGGGTCCATGGGGCGGTCAGGGGCGGGCTGCGAAGAGGCCCTCCAGGCGTGGCTCTCTTCAAGGGCAGCGGATCGGAAGGAGAGTACGGGACCGCCCAGCGGCGGACCCGGGGCGGGGTGCGGCCTTTCGATGCGGGCACCGGGCGGGCGGAACGGGCGTCGTGCCCCGGACACGCGGCAACCTTTCCGCCCGCGGTGGCAACTGGCAGGTGTACGCCCCACAACCATCCTCCCAAGGACAGTGAACAATGGAAACCACGCAGCCCAAGGCACGGCACCGCAGGCGCAGACTCGGCCTGACCGTCGGCATCCCGTTGGCCACGGCCACCGCAGTGGGCATGTCGTACGGCGGAGCCTTCGGAGTGTTCGGCGAGGACGCTCGGCCGAATGCCGCGGCCGCCACAACGGGCCCGGCCTGGGCCCGTGAGGTCGCGGACGGCTTCGCCTCGGTCAACGCGCTGGGACAGAACGGCACCTACGGCGGCCGGGACGGCGCGATCGTCACCGTGAAGACCCTGGCCGACCTGGAGAAGTACGCGACCGCCCCGAAGCCGTACGTCATCGTCGTGGCGGGCACGATCACCATGAACCCCAAGGGCAAGGAGATCAAGGTCGCTTCGGACAAGACCATCGTCGGCGCAGGCACCTCGGGACACATCGTCGGCGGAGGGTTCTTCCTGGGCCAGGGCGTCCACAACGTGATCATCAGGAACCTGACGATCCGTGACTCCTACGCCGGCACGTGGAACGACAAGGACCACGACTGGGACGCCATCCAGATGGACGGCGCCCACCACGTGTGGATCGACCACAACAACCTGCGGAACATGGCCGACGGACTGATCGACAGCCGCAAGGACACCACATACGTGACGGTGTCCTGGAACCAGCTGAAGAACGACAACAAGGCCTTCGGCATCGGCTGGACCGACCACGTCACCGCCGACATCACGATCCACCACAACTGGTTCCACGAGACCGAGCAGCGCAACCCGTCGACGGACAACGTGGCACACGCCCACCTCTACAACAACTTCCTGCAGGACGACCCGGACTCGTCCATCACCTCCTCCTACGGCAACTACGCGCGCGGCGGGACGAAGATGGTGCTGGAGAACAGCTACTTCGAGGGGATGAACAACCCGGTCATCAAGGACGGCACGGCCGCTCTCGTGCAGCGCGGCAATGTCTTCGTGGACACCACCGGCCGCAACGAGAGCGGTGGCACGGCCTTCGACCCCACGACCTACTACCGCTACACCCTCGACGCGGCCGCCGACGTCCCCTCGAAGGTGAAGTCCGGCGCCGGCCCGCGCGCCGCCATCGGCAGGGCGGCGGCGCCCGCTTCTGCGGCGGCGACCACCCTCACCGTGGCCAAGGACGGATCCGGCACGTACAAGACGGTCCAGGCCGCGGTGGACGCCGTACCCGTCGGCAATCCCTCCCGCGTGGTCATCTCGGTCAAGCCGGGCACGTACCGCGAACTGGTGAACGTTCCGGCGAACAAGCCGCACGTCACCATCCAGGGCTCGGGCGCGAGCCGCAAGGACACGGTGATCGTGTACGGCAACGCGGCCGGCACGCGCAAGCCGGACGGTTCGGGCACCTACGGCACACCGGGCAGCGCCACGGTCGCCGTTCGGTCGGACGACTCCCAGCTGCGCAACCTCAGCGTCTCCAACGACTTCGACGAGGCCGCGAACCAGTCCCTGGAGGGTCACCAGGCGGTCGCCCTGCTCACGGCCGCGGACAAGATCGTGCTGGACGGCGTCATCGTCACCGGCGACCAGGACACCCTGGAGATGGAAACCGCGGCGCCGGACAAGCCCGGCCGCGTCTACGTCACCAACTCCTACGTCGTCGGCAACGTCGACTTCATCTTCGGCCGTGCCACCGCGGTGATCGACCAATCGGTCATCACCCTCAAGAAGCGCTGGAACGGTACCTCGGCCGGCTACATCGCCGCCCCGAGCACCCCGGCGGGGCGCAACGGCATCCTCATCAACCGCTCCACGGTCAACGGCGATGTGGCCGCGTCCTCCTTCCAGCTCGGCCGGAACTGGCATCCCGGTGGTGACAAGACGGTCGACCCCCAGGTCACCGTCCGCAACTCCACCCTCAGTGCCGCGATCAAGAGCACGCCCTGGTCCGACATGGGCGGGTTCTCCTGGAAGGACGACCGCTTCGCCGAGTACATGAACACCGGTCCGGGCGCCGGCCCGAAGAGCACCGACCGGCCCCATCTGACCGACGCCCAGGCCGCATCCCACGAGGTCTCGCACTGGCTGGGCGGCTGGACCCCGTAGATCGGCGGGAGAAGGGGGCCGGGGGTCGCGCAGCTCCCGGGCCCCGGATCCGCGGGCAGGCCCGAGGCGGCTGCATCCGCCGTCACTGCGGGAGTTGCATGGGTCGGTCACGGCGCTGACGTGCTGTTTGACCGATCGCGGGAGACGGATCGGTCACGCCCGGCCTGCCGATCGGTCACGGGTTCCGCTGGGCAAGCCCTCGGCAGGGAGGGCTTGCCCAGCGTCCGGATCGCGTGACGGGACGGGTTCCCGAGGTCGTGGCGTCACCGGCTGGGACGCGGCGGCCCGGAGCCGGCCGACGCCCCCTCCCTGGCCGTAGACCGGAGCCATGACACGAAACAAGCTGCAAGAGGACATGGACGGACTCCGGCGCAGCGACCCCGACGACATGTGGCACGCCCTCACCCGCCTTCACGCATCCCACCCCGAACCGGTCGACCGCTTCGAGTCGTTCGAGCGGCCTGGGGTACTGCTGTCCCTCGCCAATCCGGATGACGTCCTGTTCCGGGCGCGGGTGGAGCTGTCCGGGGGCGAGACGACCAGCTCGGTCCGTACGGCGCCGGGCTACGCAGTGCAAGGGGAGATGCTGGAGATCCTGGTGGGCAAGCGCCACGACCTCGCCCTGCACCCGGCCCACGTCTACGGCCTCACCCAGCTCCTGCGCGACGCTACGGCCGCCATCGGCGCCCGGAGCACATCCGAGGGCGGCCGGTGCTTCCACTGCGACGGCACCGGCCGTGCCCGCCCCCTGTGGGATCCGGCGGCCGGGCAAGCCTGAGGTGACCCTGGGCAAGCCCACCACGAGGGGGGCTTGCCCAGGCACTGCGGCTACGGGCCGTCCCGCCCCGGGCGCAGGACGTCGGCGTAGATCCGCGCCCGGACACCGGGCTCGCCGGGCTCCCGGCGTACGGGGGCGATACCCGAGGTCGCCCAGCGCTCCTCCAGGGTGGCCATGACGGCCTGGACGGTGTCCTCGTCCCCGCCGGTGATGTCCAGTACCACCAGGCCGGGCTCCGCGATGTGCTGCTCGTCGATCGGCTTCATGACCGCTGCGACGGCGGTGGAAGCGGGGCGGTTCGCCGGCGAACCCAGCTCCACCCGCGCGAGGGAGTGGAATCTGCGGGCACCGCCCGGCCGGACACTCGCGCTGTCGTGGTGCGACCCCGGTCGCGGCCTCGGTGGCCAGGGCCGCACCCCGTAGTTCCGAACGTACCCCGCCGCCGAAGCCACCGGTGCGGCTGTCCGTGAGAGGCCGCGATCCGCTTCACGGGGGGCGGGCGTCACCCGTTCGCGCGCGGCCAGGTGCTGATGGGGAGGGCGGGGAAGAGGCTGGGCGCATGGCTGCCAAGCTGATCGTCTACCCGCCCGACGAGCAGGGATGGCGCCGGGTGCGCTACGACGGCGTCGCCATCGGGGTCGCGCACCGCCCGTCCGACATCCGGGTCTTCCTCGCCGACGCTGGACTGGAGAACGCCGAGGACGTCGACCTCACCGACCCCGACTTCGTGGAATGGCGAGGCGCCGGCCCCGAGGCGTGGGACCCCTCCCCCTGAAGCACCCTCCACACCGGCGGAAATGCTCCTCCCTGCCGAGCCGCAGCGACGGCTAGACGCGGGGCAGCCAGCCATCGGCGAAGTCGGCGCGCTCCCGGGCGCGCTGCGCCTTCTCCTCGAGGAGCCGGCGGAAGCCTGCCAGGGCGTAGCGCTCCCCGGTGCCCGCTCTGGGTCCGGGGATGCCGGCCACGGTGGCCATGCACTGCTGGGGCTTGGCGCAGCGGAGGATGCCGACGAGGGCGTTGAAGCCGGAGAAGTCGCAGAAGGTGACGTCCTGGAGGTCCAGGATCAGGTGGCGGTAGCCCTTTTCGATCAGGGCCAGTGGCTGGTCGCGCAGGTGGGGGGGCGGTGGCTATGTCGAGTTCCCCGGCGACGTGGGCCAGGACGAGGTCGCCTTCGGTGTGCTGTGCGGTGAGGCGGAAGTCGGTCACGGTCGGCTCTCCGTCTCGCCGGCGGGGGCGACGGTGTGGGCGGTCGCGGTCGCGCTGAGACCGGTTGCGGTGTCGGCCAGTGGGACGGACAGGGCCAGGAGGGCGACGTCGTCCCCGGCGCCGTGGGGCATGGTGTCGAGGAGGTCGACGGTGTCTTCTATGACCGCTGTCGCGCTGACGGGCGCGGTGCGGGCGGCGAGGAAGCGGGTCAGGCCCCCTTCTCCGATCATGTCTCCGCCCAGGGTGCGGGCCTCGGTCAGCCCGTCGGTGTAGAGCAGCAGGCCTTCGCCCGGGGCGAGATGGGAGGTGTGGGAGGCGAAGCGCGCCTCGGCGAGCGCGCCGATGAGCATGCCCCCCTTGGGGTGCACCTCTTCCACCGTCCCCTGCCCGCGCAAGTGGTAGGCCGGGGGGTGCCCGCCGGTGGCCAAGGTGACGGTGAACCCGTCCTCCTCGTGGGGCTCCAGGACGCCGAAGACGGCGGTGCAGAACCGGGTACCGACGGCCGGGTCCAGGAGCAGCGCCGTGTTCAGGGAGGTGAGGACTTTGTCGGGGTCCGGGTCGATCTGCGCCCGCCTCGGAGTAGGTGCAGCATGGCGGCTTCCTGTCCGGCGCCCGCTCCGACGCGCACCTTTAGGTAACGCTTAATCAGTTACTTGTCGGCTGCCTGGCGTTCCGTCCCTGTTTCAGGCGTTGAACCCCTCGTTATGTTTCGTCTGCGCTAGATGATCTTCCAGCGCTCAGGAATATTTCCATGGGGGGATTGTGTACTTTCGTAATAGGTCGGGAACGTCACGGAGACGTTCTCGTTCGGTGATAGGCGCTCCGGGGAGACTCGGTGTGACTGCGGCCGGGCTGGCTTTGTTGATGTCGGTTTCGGCGCTGCAGGGTTCCGCCCCGGCGCTCGCCGCGCCTCAGCCCGAGGCGGGCCAGGCTGCAGCCGCTGTGGCGGCTGCAGCTGACATTGCTTCCGCGCGTGTCGCGGCCCGCCTGTCAGGCAAGCGGGTCGAGTCTCTGTCTGAACGGACGGAGACATCGACGACGTGGGTGAACAAGGACGGATCGCTGACGAGCGAGGTCGCGGCGGGCCCGATCCGCTTCAGGGAGCCGGCAACCGGCACGTGGCGCGATGTGGATGTCGACCTCACTGCCGCATCAGATGGTTCTGTGGTGTCGAAGGCGCATCCGCGGGGGCTGAAGCTCGCGGGTCAGGCCGGGGCGAAGTCGCCACTGCTGCGCTCTGTCCCTTCAGCAGCTGCCGGCACCGACTTGGTGACCCTCGGGCAAGGCGAGGAGCAGATCACGCTGCAGTGGCGTGGTGCCCTGCCTGCCCCGAAGCTGGACGGTACTCGGGCGACCTACGCGGAGGCGGTGCCGGGCGCGGACGTCGTCGTTGAGGCAACCCGTACTGGATTCGAGCAGTTCGTCGAACTCCGGGCAAAGCCTGCGGCCGGCTTCTCCTACACGCTGCCGTTGAAGGCAAAGGGCTTGAAGGTCGAGGAGCAGGCCGACGGCAGTGTGCTCTTCACTGACAAGAAGTCGAAGAAGACGGCGTCGATGCCGGCGCCAGTCATGTGGGACGCGAGCGTGGACGCGGCTTCGGGTGAACACACCCGCCGCGCCAAGGTCGCCATGAAGGTCGTCAAGACTTCCGGCGGTGTCGACCTGCTCATCACACCCGACGAGGGATTCTTGGGCGACCCGGCCACGAAGTACCCGGTCACTGTGGACCCGTCCACTTCCTCACTGGGCAACCTCTTCGACACCTACGTCCAGCAGGGCGAGACCGTCGACTGGTCCAACGACACCGAGCTGGACTTCGGTAACCCCGGCACAAAGAACGCGAACGGCACCTGGCGTACCGCCCGTTCCTTCATCACCTGGAACACGGCACCCATCGCGGACGCGCTGGTCTCCAGCGCCCAGCTGTCGCTGTGGAACTTCCACTCCGGCAACACCGACTGCACCGCCCAGCCGTGGGACGTGTGGACCGCCAATGGTCCCACCACCGCCTCCCGCTGGACCAACCAGCCGGCGATGGTCACCAAGATGTCCACCTCCAGTGAAACCAAGGGCAATCCCGGCTGCGCCTCCCAGCCCGACGGCTGGATCAACGCCGACGTTACCGGTCTGGTGCAGCACTGGGCGAACAACAAGTGGACGTTCTCCAGCATGGGCCTGCGGGCCCCTGACGAGAACAACACCAAGCAGTGGAAGCGCGTCAACTCGGCCAACGCAGCCGCGAACGTGCCCAAGCTGACCGTCACCTACAACTACCGCCCGCGGACCGGAACCAACCAGGAGGCCGGTCCGCCGTTCTTCTCCTACGGCGGCGCCTACACGGTCAACACCGTGACCCCCTCTCTGCGAGACACCTTTGCCGACGCCAACGGCGACACCGTCCAGGGTGCGTTCCAGATCTTCGACGCTGCCACGGACACGCAGGTCGGCGACGTACTGCGCTCCTCGTTCGTTTCCTCAGGCCAGGTAGCGTCCGTGACCGTGCCGGCGGGGACCCTCACGAACGGCAAGACGTACAAGTTCCGGTCCTCGCCCTACGACGGCACTCACTACAACCTGGGATGGTCGGCCTGGAAAACCTTCCAGGTCGATACCACCGCCCCCTCGGCGCCCACCGGCATCACCTCTACCGACTACCCCACCACCTCCTGGGTGAAGGGTGGCGGGCAGGCCGGAAACTTCATCGCCACGCCGCCCGCGGGCGGCGACCACAACTGGCTGGAGTGGTCCCTCGATGGCGCCACCTGGACGAAGGTGGCAACCGGTGGTGCAGCCACGGCAAAGACGATCTCCGTCACCCCGCCGCAGGACGGAACCCACACCCTGCAGATCCGTGCCGTGGACAAGGCCGACAACAGGTCAGAAGCCGTGTCGTACGTCTTCCACGCCGGTCCGGGCGGCTTTGTTCAGCCCACAGCCGGTGAGCGGACCGCCCGCCGCCTGACGCTGGCAGCGGAAGCCGATGGTTCCAAGTACGACCAGG
Organism: Streptomyces sp. NPDC060049; assembly: GCF_042736715.1. Classification (NCBI taxonomy): domain Bacteria; kingdom Bacillati; phylum Actinomycetota; class Actinomycetes; order Kitasatosporales; family Streptomycetaceae; genus Streptomyces; species Streptomyces sp. NPDC060049. The sequence goes on along the minus strand of NZ_JBHWVV010000005.1, from coordinate 116,058 downwards.
TGTCGTTCTCCTGGCGACGTTCGGAAGCCGATCCGTGGACGTCCATCCCGCCCGGGCACGTCACTTCCGGCGGATCTCCGCTGACCGCTTGGCCTATCACCATGACCGGAGGGAAGAACACCCCGCTGGTCTGGAACGCGACCGACACCGTCGACCCGGACGGCACCGTACAGGTGAAGGCCGACTTCAGCGGCCCGGGCGGCGCCGCCACGTCCCAGCCGCTGACCACGATCATCGACCGGAACGCGGAAGGCGCGACCACCGAGGACATCGGGCCGGGCACGGTCAATCTCCTCACCGGTGACTACACCCTGCAGAGCAGTGACGCGGCAGCCTTCGGGCTTTCCGTCACCCGCAGCGCATCCTCGCGCCAGCCCGCCAAGGGAACGCAGGAGGGTCAAGCCGCGATCTTCGGAAAGGAGTGGACCGCGGGTATCGCCGATCAGGTCACCGCATCGGCTTACTCCCACGTGCGCCGCGTCTCCGACACCGCGGTCACCGTGCTCAGCAGCGACGGCACCAGCCTGCACTTCGCCGCCAACGCGGCCAAGACCGGGTGGCTCTCCCAGCCCGGCGCCGAGGGACTGACCCTCTCCGGTAGCGTCACCGGCACCTTCACCCTCACTGACACCGCAGGCACAGTAACCCAGTTCGCCAAGGCGGACGCCACCTCGACGACGTGGCAGGCCACCACCACCTACAAGGACGGCACCTCCAACAGCACCACGACCGTGGTGTCCGAGACGGTGACCGTCGACGGCAAGAAGCTGGCGCGCCCCAAGTACGCCGTGGCCGCAACCCCCGCGGTCACCGCCGCATCCTGCGCCGCCACGCCGGCAACCAAGGGCTGCCGCGTCCTGGAGTTCGTATACGCCACGGCCACCACCGCGACTGCGGGCACCTTCGGTGACTACGCCGGCCAGGTACGCGAAGTCAAGCTGTGGAGTACCGAGCCCGGTGCCGCCACCGCGACCAGCCGCTGGATCCAGCGCTACCAGTACGACGACAGTGGCCGGATGCGCGGAACATGGCATGACGAGGTCGCGCTCGGCACCTTCACGGAGTACGGCTACGACAGCGCGGGCCGTGTGACCTTGATCCGACAGGGCGCCGACCTGCCGTGGACCTTCACCTACGGCACAGCAGGAACCGGGTCATCCGCAGGCGATGGCATGCTCTTGAAGACCTCGCGCCCGGCCCTGAAGCAGGGAACCGCAGATGTCCAGCAAGGCACGGCGTCCACCAGCCTCGCGTACGAGGTGCCCATCACCGGCACCAAGGCTCCTCATGCCATGGGCCTCAACGATGTGAAGGCCTGGGCGCAGACAGCAGCGCCGACCGACGCGACCGCCATCTTCCCCGGTGACACCGTACCGGCGGCTCACGACGGTGCCGCACTCACCGCGACCAGCTACGTCCGTGCAACGGTCGTCTACCTGGGGGCCTCGGGGCGCACCGTGAACACCATTGCCCCAGGCGGGCACATCTCCACCACCGAGTACGACCGGTTCGGCAACACCGTCCGGCAGCTGTCTCCCGCCAACCGGTCCGTGGCCCTTGGCCTGACCGCTGCCGACACGGCGGCCCAGGCAGACCTCGGTATCGCAGGCCTTCCCAGCGCGGAACGCGCGACACTGCTCTCCACCGCATCGCTGTACAGCCAGGACGGCATCCGCCACCTTGAGCAGTTCACCCCGCTGCGCCGCATCGACCTGCGCGACGACCTGAAGTCCGGCACAACCCTGTTGGTACCCGCCGGTACCTCCGCGGTCGCACGGCCGTGGACGGTCAACGAATACGACGCCGGCCGCCCGACCGACGGCTCGGCAAAGCTCAAGGACGTAGTCACCCGGAGCACCTCGGGCGCACAAGTCCGCGAACACCCCTCCGTGCAGGGTGACCCGGTCGCCGTGCAGAACGTGTACGACTGGGCCAAGGGCAACCAGACCCAGATAGTCAAGGACCCCGCCGGCCTGGCCCTGGCCACGACGACGGACTACGACACGGACGGCCGCCCCATCCGGCAGATCCTGCCGGGCAGCAACGCCTCCTCCGCCTCCACCCGCGTGACCACCTACTGGGCGGCCACGGGGACGGGCGCGTGCAACGGACGACCCGAGTGGGCCGGCCTCATCTGCTCTACCGGCCCCGGGGGCGCCGTCACCGGCGGCGGCTCCAACCCGAGCCAGCTTCCCGCCGCCACCACCGAGTACAACTGGCGCGGCCAGACCGCCAAGGTGACCGAGACCGCCAACAGCGTGACCCGGACCACCGTCACCACCTACGACAACGCCGGCCGTCCGAAGACGATCGCAACAACCGGCGGTACCGGCCAGGCAGTTTCCGCCACGACGATCGGGTACGACACCGACTCCGGACGCGAAACGACGTCATCCACACCCAGCGGAGCGGTCACCAAGACGTACGACAAGCTCGGCCGCCAGATCTCCTACACCGACACAGACGGAGCCACTACCTCCACCGAATACGACCTGCTCGACCGCGTCGCCAAGACCTCCGACGCCGCTCCCTCCACCACCACCTACACCTATGACCACGCGGTGGAGCCCCGCGGCCTGGCCACGGCAACCACCGACTCGGTCGCCGGCACCTTCCAGGCCGCGTACAACGCAGACGGCGTCATCACCACCGAGCGGCTTCCCGGCGGCTACACCCTGAACGTCACCGTCGACTCCTCGGGAGCCTCTACCCAGCGGACCTACACCCGCGACAGCGACCAGGCGCTCGTCTACTCGGACCGGGCTACCAAGCAGGCACAGGGCCAGACCTCCACACACACCGGCTGGTCCGAACAGCAGTTCCGCTACGACAAGGCCGGCCGCCTGACCGAGGTCGCAGACACCTCCGACACCATATGCACGCGCCGTACCTACGGCTTCGACGCCCACACCAACCGCACGTCCAAGACCACCGCCGCAAGCACGCCCGGCGCAGACTGCCCCACCGGCGGAACCACCACCACCTCCACCTTCGACAGTGCGGACAGGCTCGTCGACCCCGGCTACACCTACGACGCCTTCGCACGAACCGTGGCCAAGCCCGGCACCGACAGCATCGACTACTACGCCAACGACCTGGTCCGACGCCAGACCACCGGAACCAAGCGGCAGACCTGGGAGCTCGACCCCAAGCTCCGCTTCCGCTCCTCGACCGTCGAAACCCAAGCAGCGGGCACCTGGACGACGACCGAAACGAAGAAGAACCACTACAGCGACGACTCCGACAACCCGCGTTGGATCGACGAGGACGCATCGGCCTCGACAATCACCCGCTACGTACAGTCCCTCAACGGCTCGATGGCCGCTTCCACCGGCAAGACCGGCGGCGTCGTGCTCAACCTCGCCAGCATCCACGGCGACGTCGCCCTCCAGCTGCCGCTGGACACCTCCGTCGCGCCCCGCGCCTATGACTCCGACGAGTACGGAAACGCACGCACGGGCAAGAACACGGACCAGCGCTACGGCTGGCTCGGCTCCGAACAGCGCTCCACCATGCAGACCAGCGACGCCCTGCTCATGGGTGTCCGCCTCTACTCTCCGACCGAGGGTCGATTCCTCTCCACCGACCCCCTGTACGGGGGAAACGCAAACCCCTACGAGTACTGCCACGGCGACCCCGTCAACTGCACCGACCTGACGGGACAGTGGTCCTACAGCACCTGGAGCGCCTGGTGGTCGCCCTACAAGCACGTCAAGGTCTACACCACGCGCAGTGAGGCCGGCTGGCTGGCCTTCAGCGCGGGCGCTGTCGGACAGTTCCTCGGCATCATCGAAAACCAGCTGCCCGGTAAATACAAGAACCTCATCAAGGCACTGCGCTACTACGCCTGGTACATCGCTAGCGTGAGCGGCTACGCATGGAAGCGAGGCAAGGGGGTCATCATCTTCACCTACTTCACCTCGGTCCCATATCCTCACGTGGCCATTCCGACGGTTTGGCCCCGAGGAGGTTGGTAAAAATGTTGAACACTCCCAAGGCGAGATGGAAGGCAGCCCTCGCAGGGGAGCTGCTCATGGCAGGCATCCTGGCCGCGCTGGCCGTGTATGCGGGACCGGAAGCACTCTGGCTTTGCCTGATCTTCGCCGGAGGCGCCATCTCCTTCCTCACGGATGCATGGCGGCGCAAGCAGACTGCGGACCGAGGAAACTAACCGGGCTCAGTTAGCGCGAGAGCACGGGGCACAACCGGTGGGGCGGACTCGAGTGCAAAGGTCCGCCCCACCGGCATGCCAAACGTAGGAACGTGCCAGTCTCACCCAGGGCTGGTTCAGCGGACGGAGCAGACTTGGCCGAGGACGACGCCGAACGCCAGGCGATCCTGGGTCTGGCGGAGGACTGCCAGTCCCCATCGTCGTCGGAATATGGTACGGACAGCGGGCGAGTCCCCTCTATCAGAGCTGTGAGGAGCGCTCCGCCGTCTGCGAGATCGCCTCTGCCAGACTCCGGCGCGGGCCTGCCAACACACGGGGGCGGCCCGCGCCATCGTGCTGATGTGCGAGGGGTTGACGCGTCGGCCTGGTTCCGTCTGGGGACGGGCGGGATGGAGACTCCCATTTTGGTGCGTGCCGGGACGGCCCTGGCCGGGTAGGCGCAAAAGGTAAGGTCAAGGAGGTACTTTCCATACAGTTTGAGGTGGTTATGCCGCATCAGATGCGGGTGGGGGTTCGACTGGTGACGGCCGCTTTGCTGGTTGGTGGCCTTCCAGGCTGCAATCCGGGGGTGACGGCCGGCGGTGACGCGAAGCCGTCCCTGCCCGGGCAGGGACCGGCGGGAGTGCAGAGTGCGCCAGCAGCGCCGGGCGCTTCCGGGTCTGTCGACGACGACGGTGGCCCGCAGCCAGCTCGGCGGGCTGAAGGCCGCCGCCCAGCAGGCGATGACCGGTTATAGCAGGGCCAAGTTCACGCACTGGGCCGGGCAGGGTGATGGGCGTGACACCCGGGAGGTCATCCTCGAGCGGGCCGGGAAGGACGTGAAGCGCGACAGCGAGTGCAAGGCCGTGGCGGGTACTTGGGTCTCCGTGTACGACGGGATCACTGTCACCGATGCGGGGAAGCTCGACATCGATCACATGGTGCCTTTGGCGAACGCTTAACGTTCGAAGTAGGCGGAGTTGTGACCGGTGCATCAATTTTGCGTGAAGCGGGCACGGCGGTGACCTGGTCGGCTACCGCTGGGGACATCATTCGTTCAGGTGACGCTGGGCCCTATGACCTCGGGCGTGCGGTATCAGACGCCACGATGTTGCATCAGGTGCAACTGTGGGAGCGGCTGTGCGGACTGTCGATGTGCCAGGTGCGTTTCGGCTGATCGTCCCGGGAAACGTGCGGGCGCTGGATCCGGCGCCGGCGATGTTCGACGCGATGCTGCGCGGGCGGGAGCAACAGCAGCGCAGCCGGCTGCTGACGAAGAAGACGATCGGGGACCGGCTGAGCCTGGTGCGGCGGTTCGCGCTGTTCACAGGGACGTATCCGTGGGAGTGGACGCCGGAGGACGTGGAGGCGTACTTCTCGCACCAGATGTCGGGTGACTCCCCGCTCGCGCATTCGACGGTTCGCGGGCAGCAGGGTGACCTGCAGATGTTCTGCGCGTTCGTCAGTGACGGCCGGTACGGGTGGGCGGCGGCGTGTGAGGAAACCTTCGGCACGGTGCCGGTGCAGGTGTGCCACGACTGGAACACGGCGGACCACGTCGCAGGGTTCGAGGGGCGGCCCGGACGCCGGGCGCTGACCTACGACGAGTTGCAGACGCTGTTCGACGCCGCGGACGACCGAGTCGAGCATGCGAGGAAACGGCGCCGCAAGGGCGTGCTGGCGGCTTGGCGGGACGCGGTGCTGGTCAAGCAGATCTACGCGTACGGGACGCGGCGGCGTGAGACGTCGATGCTGGACCTGCCGGATCTGCGGCATAACCCGCGGGCGAAGGCGTACGGCCGGTTCGGCGCGCTGGAGGTACGGCACGGCAAGGCCTCGCGCGGCAGCCCGCCCAAGCGCCGCACGGTGCTGACAGTGCCGGAGGTCGACTGGGTCGTCCCGGTCCTTGAGGAGTGGGTGGACGAGGTCCGGGCCGGCTTCTCGCCGAGCGGGCACACGGCTCTGTGGGTGACCGAGCGGTGCGGGCGGCTGGGGGTGCGGCGCATCGACGAGGTCTTCGCGGTGATCCGCGACCATGCCGGGCTACCGCAAGAGCTGGAGCTGCACTGCCTTCGGCACACCTACATCACGCACCTGATCGAGTTCGGCTACCCAGAGCGGTTCGTCCAGGAGCAGGTCGGCCACGTCTACGCGTCGACCACGGCGTTGTACACGTGGGTGTCGGATGAATACCGCAACCGGCTGCTGGAGGCGTCGCTGGCACACCGTCTGGAACGCATGGACGGAAAGGGGACGGGGCCGCGGTGATGAAGCGGATGGCCTTCGAGTGGAACCTGCGCCGGCTGATGGCCGAGCAGGAGATGTACCAGACGACGGACATGGTGCCGCGGCTGGCCGAGTACGGGGTGCACCTATCCCGTGAGCAGGTGTTCCGGCTGGTCACCCAGCCCCCGCAGCGGTTGTCGATGGATACCCTCGCCGCGCTGTGCGGGATCCTCGGCTGTACCCCGGGGGACCTGATCACGGTGAAGGAGGTCCGCCGGCAGGTCGCCAAGCCGGCCACGTCGGGCGAGAGCGCCCCGTCGGGCGCGGTGCCGCCGGCGCGGCGAGTGCGGGTACGGCGCCCGGAGGGTCTGTGAGCTTCCACCCCGGCGAGCCGCGTCCGCAGTGGGCGGAGCTCGCCGGCCGGATCAGGGCGTTCCTGCCCGAACTCGCAGGTGAGGACGCAGAGCGGATGGTCGCCGCGATGACCCCGTCCGCCCGCGGCCGCATCCGCGTCCACCTCACCCGCCATCCCGACGCCCTGGTCAGTGGCGCATCCGACGCGCCGCGCTCCGTCCAAGCCCTGATCACCACGCTCGTCGAGGCCGGGATCCCCGACGTCCGGCGGCCGGCCTGTCTGCGGTGCGGACGCGTGCGCCCGCTGCGGCGCGCGGTTCCCGGCGGCCGGGTCTGCCTGGGCTGCGAAGGGATCCTCGCCCAGCAAGGCGACGTCGGACCCTGCGCGGTCTGCGGCGACACCCGCCCCCGGCCCACCCGTCGGATTTGCGCTCGCTGCCGCCGGATCCAGGCCGCCGCCTCCAGGTCGTGCTCGGCCTGCGGCAAGCCCGCCCCAATGAACCCGTGCGGCACCTGCCGCCCGCGGCCGCCGGCACCGTGCACGTTGTGCGCCGTCAACGCCCCGGTCGGCGCCCGCTGGCCGCTCGGCCCGGTCTGTAAACCCTGCTACCGGGAAGCCCGCACCCACCCCGGTACCTGCCCGGCCTGCGGGAAGCAGCGCGTCCTGATCGCCCGCCAAGCCGGTGCCCGCGTCTGCGGCCCGTGCGCTGGCCACCCCGACCCCTACGCCTGCCCCCGCTGCGCGAACCCCCGCTCCTGCAACATCCGCGGCCTGTGTGACCGGTGCACCCTCCACGACCACCTCACCGGCATCTTCGACGGCCAACCCGCGGGTCCCGACAGCCAGTACACGACGATGCGCACCGCCCTGGCCAACTGCGACCGGCCCGCGACGGCGCTGAACTGGCTGCGCAACTCCCGCTCCGCCGCTCTCCTGGCCGACGTCGTCACCACGGGCCGGTAGCTGACCCATGAGGACCTGGACGTCCTGGCCACCGCCGGGAGCCGGGGCGGTGCCCGGACCGTTGAATACCTGCGCGGAGTCCTGCTTGCTTACCAGGCCCTGCCCGACCGTGACGAACTCCCCGCGCGAGTCGAGCGGTACCTGGTCCGCCTCCTCGCCCGCGATCCCGGACACGATTGGCTGCTGCGGGCCTACGTCCGCTGGTCGCTGCTGCCCCGGGCACGCCGCCGTAACGCTCGCACGCATGCCTTCGCGAACCGCCTGCGCTGGGCCCAGGCGAGGATCAGCACCGCGGCCGCCTTCTTGACGACCATGCGAACCGCCGGGCTGGCCCTGGCCGAGGTCACCCAGCACGACCTCGACCGGTGGCTGGCCGACGGCCGCAGCACTCGCTACGACGTCCGCGACTTCCTCATCTGGGCCGCACGCCGCGGCCACAGCCGCGACTCACCGTCCCGGTCCGTCCCCGGCCTGACCCCGCCGTGCTCGACGAGGACTCCCACTGGGAGATCCTCCACCAGTGCCTGACCGACACCGAGCTACCGCTTGACGTCCGCACCGCTGGCGCCGTCCTCTACCTCTTCGGCCAGGAACTCACCCGGATCGCCGCCCTGCCCGACGACGCCATCAGCGTTCGGGACGGCGAGGCCGTGCTCCTTCTGGACCGCGTCCCGATCCGCCTGCCCGAGCCGCTGGCCCTGCTCGCCGCCGAGCTCACCAGCCGCCAGCCGACGCCGGGCTGGGCGACGGCCTACCCGAGCCGCTGGCTGTTCCCCGCCGCCAGACCCGCTCGGCACCTCACCGGCGCCGCTCTCGGACGTCGGCTCGCCGACCACAACATCCCCAACCGGCCCGCCCGCGCAGCCGCTCTCGTCCATCTCGCCCAGGACATGCCCCCGGCCGTCCTCGCCCCGCTTCTCGGCATCCACATCGGCACCGCAGTGAAGTGGCGCCGCCACGCCGCCACCGACTGGACCGCCTACCTCGAAGCCCGTAGCACCAGCCGTGCACCGGAAGACGGTACGACCGGGCCCTGAAGGCCTGGCCGTTGCCCCACTCCGTTCCTTCTCCAGTCGGGCGCTGTCTTCAAGGGACCCGGAATTGTCCGTCGCCTCCCTCACTGGAGCACAACGGTGACACCCTTCTCGCGCAGGACGTTTACGGTCACCTCGAAGTAGGACAGGCCGCCGAGGTGGTGCAGGACGTGTTCGGCGAGGGCGTGGCGGGCGATGTCGGCGTGGTGCCAGACGAGGGTGAACGGGGGGACGACGGAGGGCCCGCCACACAGGTAGTCCGCCACCGAGTCCAGCCCTCTGCCGTAGTTGGCGCCAGGGCCGAGCAGAGCTTCGCCGAGTGCCAGGAGCAGGCCGCTCCTGTCGGTGGCGTGCTGTCCGTCCAGGTGGTACGTCCCGCCGGAGAGGCCGTGCGGCCCGTAGGGGCCGAGGCGGGTGAGGTGCAGCCACTCGGACCGGCCCTCGGCGTCGAACTGTGCCCACTGGTTGGGCCGCGTGGGAACACCGTCGGACCAGATTTCCCAGACTGCGCGGGCGGCCAGGGTGGGGCGGTCGTCACCGGGGTCGGTGATGGTGACGTCGATCAGGGCTCCGCCGAGGACGGATGGACGTGCCTCGACGGTGTCCAGGTCGAGGTGGTACCCGGTCATCGTCCGGCCGTGGCGATCGAGGCGCCAGAGCGTGATCGGGTCGCCCTTCTGCGGAAGGGGACGACGCAGCAGGGCCACGAGCGGTGCGGCGGGTTCGCAGCCGATCAGGTGCACGGGCTGGGTGGGTCGCTGCGGGCGCGGGGTGAACAGGCCGTCAATGGAACGGCAACTGTCCGATGGGCTGTCCTCCTGGATCGAGGGGAACCACAGGTCGAACCGCGGACTCGAAGGCAGCCGCTTGCTGCCCCAGTAGTCGTCCTCCCTGACGCCGGTGCCCACGACGATGTCCACGCGCCCGGGATCGCCCGGCGTGGGCCACTGGGCCAGGACAGTCGTGTCCTCCAGGTCCCAGAAGCGGGCCGGCCCGTCGTTCGAGGGATCCACAGGCTCGATCGAGAGCATTCCGTCCCCCAGCAGCCGCACCGCTTCGGGGCTGTCCGCCACGGCCTGGACCAGCAGACTCTCACGCGGGCAGCCGCGCAGCGTCAGAACCTCTCGCGGCTGCGGAGGCGGGTTCACGAACAGGCCCTCGACATCCGCGCACCGCCCCCACAGCAGGCCCTCCTCCTCACCTTCGGGGTCCTCCCGCACCAGGAGATACCGGACGGGGAAGTCCCGCTCCCACCCCACATGTTCCTCAGACCGCACGCTTCTCCATTGCTATCAGACTGTCTTGGCGCACCAACCCTATGGCTCACTGACGCCGAAGCTCTCCGAATATCGCGTGCTTGGAATGACGCTCCCCGCCAGCTGGGGCCGGTTCCTGGACGGCCGAGCGTCGCAAGGAGTTCGCGAACGACCTCACGCACCCCCAGCTGCCGGCGGTGTCGGCGGCAACGAACCGCGCCAAGGGCGACCAAGGCCCCGACGAGTGGCAGCCCCCGCCAAGACCTACTGGTGCACGTACGCCACGGCCTGGACGAACGTGAAAAGCACCTACCAGCTCACCGTCACCCAGGCGGAGAAGACCAAGCTGACCGCAATGCTGGAGACCTGCCCCTCATGACCCACCAGCCAGACGACAATGCCGGCCTGGGTTCCGGCGGCAGCTCCGACGGGTCCGTTCCCCTGACCTCCCACGTGAAGGCGGGACCCGGCGGGGCGATGACCGATGAGGTCGGTGTCATCACCGGCGACGTCAGCGTGACGACCGAGGCCGGCCCGGACGACATGGTCCAGGTCCGCATCCAGTACACCGGCGCGGAGGAGTGGTACACCCTCACCGGCAGCCCGGCTCCGCTCCCACCGGACGGTCCTGCCGCGTTCCACGAACGCGTCGTCGAATCCGTCCAGGCCGGCGGTGCAGCCGAAGTTCCCAACGCCATTTCTTGAATACCGGCCCGCCCGACGGCCAGGCTGCGGCATCGTCGTGTTCCGGGTAGCCGCAGGCAGCGGACCGCCTGGTATGGCCGGCGAGGAGGGCGTTGGGAGCAGGAGAGAGACCTGGACGACGGAGGAGTTCGGTACATCCATGCGGGAGCGGTCGGAGTGCTCCTCGCCGACGGCACCATCCCGGACCCCGTCTACTTCGACAGTGCCTCCGGTTCGCGAGGCGAAGCCGTCTCGCAGTGGAGCGTCTACGACGGCCACTGGCCCCACACCCCGCGCGCGGCCGCGCTGCGCGCGGTGTGCTCCTGCGGCTGGACCGGCCCCGAACACCGCCTCGACTGGACAGCGATCGGCGACCAAGACCTGGTGGAGGGCGGGGGCAAGCAGGCGGATGCCTGCGACCGCGACTGGGAGGGACACACCACCCAGGTCGAGGCCACAACTGTCCCCCTGCCAGAGACGGTCACTACGCTGCTGGCCCGGCTGGAGGAGGAGATCGAGCTGCTGACGAAGACCGATCGCGGCGGTACGCGCGGCCCGGCGGCTTGAGGTGACCGCGGAGCGGGTCGGCTACCGGGCCGCCCGGGACACCATCATCGACTTGGACACCGCGCAGGCAGCCGTGCACCTCGGCCTCGACGAGAACGCGGCACGCAAGCTGATGGCCCGCTTCGGGCGCTGGAGCCCCTACCGCTGACCCGGTCACGGCAGCCGGGACAGTCGCCGCTCGCGTTGCGGCGGTGGTCTTGTAGGCGGTCCGCCGGCGTTGGCCCGGGTGTCGTGCACGGGGTGCGGCCGTGTCGGGCCGCCTCCCGTGCCTAGCGGTGGATCAGTTGTCCATGTAGATGCCGAAGATGTCGACGATGAGGTCGATGTTGGAGTCGCTCCGGTTGAAGAAGTCGATGACACCGGTGTTGCCGCGACCCGCCTGAACCAGGTTCGGGACGGTCTTGTTCGCGGTGAAGTTCAGGTTCGACGAGGTCGGGATCGGCACCTCGACGTTGGTCCCGTTGTTGTAGTCCGCGACGGTGTTCGGGTCCGGAGCGACCGCGAGGAAGCCGGCACCCTTGGGGTTGGTCACCGTGGTGTTCAGGACGAAGCCCGTGGTGTGCGGATAGCCGTCGCCGAGTCCGAGCGCGCTGTAGTAGCGGCCGGGCAGCGGCTTCTTGGTCTCGCGGGTGTCCTTCACGCGCTCCGGCTCGAAGGGGAGGTACGCGCTGACGCTGTCGGGGCTGTAGTAGCCGACGACGTCGACGATCACGTCGGCCGGGTTCCAGCCGCCGTTGCGGATGACGATCCTGCCGTCGACGCCGATAGGGACGATCACCGAGTTGGCGACGGTCTGGCCGGTGGTGAAGTTCAGGTTGGAGATGTTCGGCTGCGGCTGCCCGACCGGAAAGACGGTCAGGTGCCCGTCGCTCCTGGGGTTCGTGACCGTCACGTTGAGCGCAACGGCCGTGGCGTTGGACGGGATGCCGCGGGTGCCCGCTATCACGGTGCTGAAGGCTTTGTAGCCGCCGACCTGGCCCTTGCCGGTGCCGAGGCCGGTGCGGGTGTCGACGAACCGGTCCGGGCTGATCGCCGTGTAGCCGCTGGCGGCGGACTGGGTGAAGTAGCCGGTGACGTCGGCGATGAGGTCGACCGACTCCCAACCGCCGTTGTAGAGGTCCACGTAGCCATTGGCGCCGACCGGCACGATGACCAGGTTCGGGACCGTCTGGCCGGGCTCGTAGTTGAGGTTCGAGGTGGTCGGGCGGTTGGTGCCCTCGGCGAAGGCGGTGACGTGGCCGCCGCTCTTCGTGTTGGTGACGGTAACGTTGAGGGCCACCGCGGTCACACCGGCGGGGATAGTGCCGTAGCCGCCGACCTTGACCCGGGCGGAGGTGTACGGGGCGACCTTGGCCTTCGGCGCGCCGGTGCCGTCACGGGTGTCCAGCAGGCGGGTCGGGTAGTACGGGGTGAAGTCCGAGCCCTCGGTGGTAACGGTGACCGAGTTCTCGGCCGATGTCTGGTTGACCGTGTCCGTCACGGTGACCTTGACCGTATACGTGCCGACCTCGCTGTACACGTGCTCCGTGTTCACCCAGTTGGAGCCGTTGGTGTTCGCGTTGCCCGTCGAGCCGTCACCCCAGTTGAATTCGATCAAGACGGGGGTGACCGCGCTCGTGACGTCCATGTCCAGCCGCAGCGACTTCGCCTTGAATGTGGCGGCCTGAAGGGCGACCGCGAGGTTCGGGTTCGCGTCCGAGGCCGCCAGCGTGCCGGCCGCCTTGCCCTTGCCGGTGGCCAGGACCTTGACCGAGCGGTCGGCCGGGCTGTCGAACGTGGTGGTCCTGGCCTCGATGGCCGAGTCCAGGTCGGGCTTGGACACCCCCTGCACCTTGCCCGACGCGGGGTCGGCGGCGTGGGCCAGCCCCGGAATGAGAGAAATGCCTGCCGCGAGGATGGTCGCGGATGCTACGAGTCGGCGATGAGACACCGAGCCCCCCAAATGTCTGTGAGCCCCGGAAGGGGGCTGAAAGCCCGCTCACACTACAGAACGCCCAGCCCGTGGATCACTCGGGTTTATCTGTTTGCTCATGCACTGATTGGGTCCTGTGGTCCGATTCCTCCGGCCTCGTCACGGCCGGCCGGTCTAGCGTCGGGAGAGGACGGTCGGTGTGAGCGGCTGAGACCCGAGGTGAGTGGAGGGGCGCGTGAAGGCGGGGGTGCGCAAGTGGGAAGCGTTACGGGAGTTCGCCCTGGGACTGCCGCAGGCGCGGGAGGAGTTCCCCATTACCTTGTTGGTGGCCCCGCAATGAGGCGCCCGGCCTCCGGAGTTGGCATGACTTTCCCCCCTGTCGACCGCATGTCTTGGGGGGTGCCCCTATCTCTTTGGTCAAGGTGGCCGGGTGCTGGTTGGGGCGTCTGGAACGATGTGTCTGTGCATGCTGATGATCAGGTTGGCGAGGGTGTCTCTGCGGACCTCGCGGCGTTTCTCCGGAACGCTGATGACGGCCGTCCGGTGAAGATCGTTCCCTCTGTCTGTGGCGGGTGCGACGGGCGCGTGTTCTTCGTGCTCGTTGACGATGTCGAGGGCGGAGCCGAGCGGGTGTGCGCTGGTTGCGGCATCCGCGCGTTCATCGCGGATAGCGAGGAGTTCTGGGAGGACGCGGATCCTGGCGAGGCCGGCTGCCCGTGCGGGAGCGAGGAGTTCGAGACCGCGGTCGCGTTCTCGCTCGCAGGCGACGAGTCGGCCCGCTGGGTGACTGTCGGGCTGCGGTGCCAGAAGGACGGCTCCGTTGGGGTCTATGCCGACTGGAAGATCGACTACGGCCCCACGGATCATCTCCTGACCATGGTCTAACTGATCGTTTCAGATTGAGGATGGGCCGGTCACTCGTCGTCAAGCCGCTGAAGTACCTGCGTGAAGTCACCAGCGTCGAGCAGGCCGGCGAGTACCTGGGTCATGTTGTCAATGCCGAGGTCCCGGACTATCAGGCCGTCAGAGCACCAGAAGTAGCGGCCGCCCAACCACTCGCCTGTCTGGGACCACCTCTTCATCAGACGCTCGACCTCAGCGAGAGTGAACACGGTTGCACTCCAGCGGGAGCCGTCTGTGGCCAGTCGTACCTCTACGTCGACGTTGCAGACGGCATCGAGATCTTCGCGGCGCTGGGCAAGAAGGATGCCTCGAACCGATCTGTGCGGACGCGGTACCAGGGTTCATCCCAACCCTGCTCAGTGGCATCGTTCCCTGCGTTGTTCACCCGGGGAGTATGTCGATCCACCTCGGCGTGCTCAAGCGCGTTCTCTGGCAAGCTTCGGCCTCGTGACCGTGAATTTTCGTCCCCGATGATCTCTGGGACCGGATAGCCCCGCTATTGCCGGTGCGCCCGCGGCGGTACCGCCATCCCGGACGGCTCCCGGTGCCGGACCGGGTCGCCCTGGCAGGCATCGTTTACGTCCTGCGAAAGGGCGTGGCCTGGCGCGATGTACCAAGCACAGTCGTGGGCTGCTCCGGGGTGACCGCTTGGCGCCGACTGCGGGACTGGGCCGAGGCCGGTGTCTGGCCCCGCCTTCACGCTGCACTGCTGACCGAAATGCGCCGCGCCGACCTGCTGGAACTGGACGACTGCGCCGTAGACGGATCGCACGTCCGGGCCCTCAAAGGGGGGCCCATGTCGGCCCCTCGCCGGTCGACCGCGCCCGTCCCGGCTCCAAGCACCATCTGATCGTCGACCGCCACGGAACCCCGCTCACTGTCACACTCACCGGCGGCAACCGCCACGACGTCACCCAGCTCTTGCCCTTGTTGGACGCAGTGCCGCCGATCCGAGGAGTACGAGGCCGTCCCCGTAGCAAGCCACGGCGCTTGTACGCGGACCGCGGCTACGACTTCGACAAGTACCGCCGCCTGCTGTGGAAACGCGGCATCAAACCGATGATCGCCCGCCGCGGAGTCGCGCACGGCTCCGGACTCGGCCAGGTGCGTTGGGTAGTCGAGCGCACCTTCGCCTGGCTGCACCAGTTCAAGCGCCTATGCATCCGCTACGAGCGCCGAGCCGACCTCCACCAGGGCCTGCTCGAGCTCGTCTGCAGCATCATCTGCCTCCGACGCCTCCGCAGATCATTCTGAAACGGTCAGTAAGTCTGCGGAGCGCGGCCCTAACGGGCGGTTTCGTAGAAGGTTCCGTCGCGGAGCATGACGAAGAGGACGTCGGCCCGTCGTCGGGCGAGGCAGAGCAGGGCCTGGGTGTGGTGCTTGCCTTGGGCGATCTTCTTGTCGTAGTAGGCCCGCGATGCCGGGTCGCCCAAGGCGGCGAACGCGGAGAGGGGGAAGGCCCGTTTGAGCTGCTGTTTCCTCTTCTGGAAGGTTGTTCGCCGCGGATCGAGGACCCTGAACTGCGGGTCGCGGGGGCGAATCCGGCGTAAGCGGCGAGGTGGCCCGCGGTCGGGAAGGTGCTGCCGTCGCCGACCTCGATGAGGATGCGGGCTCCGGTCCTGACGCCGATTCCCGGCATGGACGACAGGACCTTCGAAAGAGGGTGGGCCTCCAGGAGTTCCTCGATCCGTCCGGCCAGCTGTTTCCGCTGGTCAAGCACGGCGGTCAGGGACCCGGCCAGGCTCGGGACGATTAGCGCGGCCGCCTCGGTCCCCGGAACGGTGACGGTCTGCTCGTCCAGAGCGGTGAAGATTTCCTCGACCAGCCTCTCGGCCATCCTCGGTGCCTTCGGCCGTAACAGCGTGACCAGCCGCCGCCGTCCGGCTTTGCGGATCTGGGCCGGCGACCCGAACCGCTCCAGCAAGGCCAGGACAGCCGGGTGTTGCAACCGCGGCCCCAGTACCCGCTCCAGCGAAGGGTGGATTTGGGTCAGCAGGCCGTGGAGCCGGTTCGCGACCCTGGTGACCTCGCCGGCCAGGTCGTCGTCGAAGCCGACGATCATCTCCAGCTCGGCGATGGTCTCGTCCTCGCCGTCGATCGCCCGCAGCGTGTGGGGCATCGCGCGGGCCGCGTCCGCGATGATGAACTCGTCCTTTGCGTCGGTCT
The DNA here is from genome assembly GCF_042736715.1 of Streptomyces sp. NPDC060049. Classification (NCBI taxonomy): domain Bacteria; kingdom Bacillati; phylum Actinomycetota; class Actinomycetes; order Kitasatosporales; family Streptomycetaceae; genus Streptomyces; species Streptomyces sp. NPDC060049. Next base: position 99,842 of record NZ_JBHWVV010000005.1, on the reverse strand, counting down.
TCGCTTCACCTGGGTAGAGGTCGGCGATCCGCCGCATCGTCAGCCCCGGCAGGTAGGCCACGGGGCAGCCCATGTCTCGGGCCACGGCCAGCGGCAGGGCGCCGATCGAGGCCGGCTGGTCGACCACGACCAGCACGGTTCCGTGCTTGGCCTTAAGTTTGGCGAAGAGCTCGCGGAGCTTGGGTTCGGTGTTGGGCAGTCGCTTGTCGAAGGCCTTCTTGCCGGCCGGAGTGACGGCGGTGGCGTGGTGTTCGCCCTTGCCGACGTCCAGGCCGAGGAAGACGTCGATGTCGCCGGTGTCGATCACGTGCAAGCCCCTCCGCTCACGCTTTCGTCCGGCCTTGCCTCGGCGCCGAGCTGCCACATCCACGTTACGGAGAGCTCTTCCGGCCTGGGTGAAGCCGGTGCTCAAGCCCCTCATCAGTGGTCCGTCGATGCCTCCGGGCCCGGTGACACCACCCCCCGGATCATCAACAACAAGGGGGGGAAGTCATGCCCGGACCCGAAGGCCGGTAGCCCCATTGCGGAGCCATGAAAAAGGTAACGGGGGGCTGCGCTGAGGGCCGTCCCGGCCACACGCCTGCCGCAAGGGGATCGCCGCACTGGCATGCTGTCAGGACTTCTTCGGCTCCAGAATCGAGACGACCCTGTGTCTGCTTCCCAGATCCTCTTGCTCTTCGCATCGGTCTTCACCGCCGCGGGGTCGGTCATCGGCGTCGTCGCCTCCCTCAAGATCCGACGCGTCCGGTTCCTGCTGAGGGAGGGCAGTACTGCGCGGGGCGTGGTGACCCGTCATGAGGAGACCCGGATCGCGCCGGCCTCTGATGCCGGCAGCACCAGCCGGAGCGTCGGAACCACCGTGTACTACCCGGTCATCACTTGGAGCACGGGCGACGGCCGCGCAATGGAAACCAGGACGAACATCGCTCGACCCAAGGACAGGACCCTTCCCGTCGGTGCCCGCGTCGAGGTCCGATACGACCAGGCAGACCCGTCACGCTGGACCCTCCCGGCCGAGGGCACCGCCTTCTGGTGGCTGTTCAGCGCACTGGGCGCGTTGTTCGTCGCGATGGGGCTGGGGTTCGTCCTAGGGAGCCTGTCGTAAGGGGCCTTGACGTGCGAAACGTTCGCGAACCACCCGGGTCCGTACACCTGGAGTCATGAAGAAGCAGCTCTACGGCTCAAGACCAGCTAACAGAGCCCTACTAGACGGGTGCACGGCGTGCTTCCGCCATGTACCCAGGTGTGAATGGGCGCAGTGATGGAGCTGGTTGGGCGTCAGCCGGGGCGGGATGGCTATCCCTGTTCACGCTGCGTAGCGGTGGTGATCATGGCTGTCATGGGGTGACCAGGCTGCTGCCGTCAGGCGCCGATTGCGAGGATGGCTGGCTGTCATGGGCGTGCCTGTTCACAGAAAGGCATCCGCATGCTTCTGAGCTGCTGCTGATGGGCGACCTGCGAGTTGCATCAGGGGGCGACAGCCTTTTGCCCGGGCCGGGGAAGGCATTGCTGCTGGCAGTGAGGCTGGGTTGCGTAGCCGGGTGTCGCTTCGCTGGTGAAGGATGCTGTCGTTTCGCGGTGAGAGTCTGGTGTCGCCCGTGTAGGCGTGCGGGTGAGCGGTTGGGTCAGGCACTGGCCTGGTTCTGAGCTGCCGAACGTTCCTGACGTTTCCCCGGCGCGCCGGGGGTTGCCCTATCCGGGCCGGGGGGCATGCTCAGGGAGTCTGGAGCGAGTCGGGCTGGCATCGCGGTGCGAGGGGGCGGGATGCGGACCGAGGAGATCTGCCAGGTTCTGGAGCGCCTGAACGGGGTCGACGTGACGGTCGCGGGAGACGGCCACGTGATCGTGCGTGTTCCGGCGATCCGTGACGGTGTGTGTCTGGAAGCCTCGATGGTGGAGAGGTGTGAGCCGTTCTTCGCGCCATACGGCGACCCGGAAGTCGAGTTTGTGATGACGGGTGAGGACGGGCGATTGCCGCTGATTATCGCCCCCACTGATGTTGTTTTCCGCCCGGCGAGTGCAGAGCAGCTTCTGGATTCTGCGATTCCGTACCGGGTACGCAACGCCCCGGATTTGGTGGCCTACTCCGAGATGGAACGCGGCGCGGAGAATCTCGCCTACCTGTGCGAGAACAACGCCATCAAGAAGCTGGACCGGCTGGCTGGGGGGGCTTGATGGTGCGTTGCTTCATTGCCGGGGCCATCCGCTTTGGCCTGCGGCCCACGCGGACTATTGCGTGGTGGCACGCCGCATGGACAGCTGGCGGCGGCGACCTCCCGCTGCCGCCGTTCCGCCCAGACCCCCACTGGGACGAGCTGATGCGGGATGCCAAGCGGACAAGCCTTCTGGCAGCCCGAGCACCCGAAGACGACCAGGACGACGCCGCGTCGGTATCCGGGCTTACTCTTCAGGACTTCCGTCGGACCGGGCCGGCGCTCACCTTCGGCCAGCTTGATGAGGTGTTTCTGACGGCGTGGAAGGCCCATATGCGCGCTACACCAGCGAGGTTGGCAGCGACTTTGCTGGACGGAGTGGATGGGGCTCGGGCCACGGTGACGCTCTACCCTGATGGCGGTGGCAGCATCGACGTGCGTGTGGAGCCCAGAGGAGTCCTCCAAGCCCTGCTGCAGTTGCGCCTCCCGTCTGGTGGCGAGGAGTTGGTGGTCGACGAGATCCGCATTGCGGAATCGGCCAGGCACTCGGTCCTGTTCCAAAGGCTGATGTTCCGCGCGGATGAGGTGGCGCGGCTTCTCGGTGTCCGCTCAGTCACGCTGACGGCCACAGATGTCGGTCGCTATGCCCTGCTGACCCTGGGCAGGCGTCCCAGCGATCGCTACCGCGGCAGCGAAGGAGCGTCCGGCGAATAGGCGCGCTGTCTTCCGTGCGCCGGTCATAGCGGTCCTAACAAAGGCGTTGGACGTGTCGGTGGGTGATGAGACAGGTGGCGAGTCCGAGGAAGGCTTCGTGGATGTCGTCGCGTCGTTCCCATCGGATCCGTAGCCGGCGGAAGCCGTGGAGCCAGGCGATGGTCCGTTCCACGACCCACCGGTGGACTCCGAGTCCGGATCCGTGTGGGACGCCGCGGCGGGCGATCACGGGTTTGATGCCTAGGGCCCAGACCAGGCGGCGGCATTTGTCGTGGTCGTAGCCGCGGTCGCCGAGCAGGCTGTCGGGTCGGTTGCGGGGCCGTCCGACCAGTCCGGCGACCGATGGGATCTTCTTCAGCAGGGGTATCAGCTGGGTGACGTCGTTGCGGTTGCCGCCGGTCAGCGAGACGGCGAGTGGGATGCCCTGGCCGTCGACGATGAGGTGGTGCTTGCTGCCCGGACGTGCTCGGTCGACCGGGCTGGGCCCGCTTTTGGGCCCCGCCGAGCGGCCCGGACGTGGGAGGAGTCGATCACCGCCCGCGACCAGTCCAGCTTCTTCGCGACCCGCAGCTTCTTCAACAGCACCAAGTGCAGTTGGTCCCAGACTCCGGCAGCGTTCCACGCGGCCAGACGCCGCCAGCAGGTCATCCCGGAGCCGAAGCCCAGTTCCTGCGGCAGGTACTCCCACTGGATCCCGGTATGCAGCACGAACAGGATCCCGCAGAGTGCCTGCCGGTCCGGCACCCGAGGGCGTCCCTCCACCTGCTTCGGCGACGGCTCAGGCAACAACGGCTCGATACCCGACCACAGTTCATCCGACACGATCCACGGCCGCGACTGACGTTTCCCCACGGCCAGACAACGACCATCCGAACCGAAAGGCACATGATCAACAGCTTCTGTTAGGACCCCTTAGCGGCTCAGCGCGGTTCCTTTGGCAGCAACTTCCGCCGCAGTCCGGCCATCGCTTCTGGTCCGAGGTAGTCCTCCATCCCGGTCTGCAGTCGTGCGCACATGTCGGTGGCGCGAGCCAGGTCTGCGCGGGCCGCGGCGATCTCCTCCCGTAGTCAACTTTCCGTGCGAGCCCGCGCTGCCGGGGGCTCTGCACCAGCTAGCGATCGGATGTCACGAATCTCATGCCGGCGCACGTCATGGAGGCGATCGGCTAGGGCAGAGACGAACTCCAGCGACCGTTCTCCGCCAGCGTCCCGGCCGATCTCCATCAGGCCGCGGATGCTGTCGGAGGGGAGGAAGAACAGAATCGTCGTTGAATACCGGCTCTGTGAGACCTGCTGGCGCCTCCGGGTCACCAGCCCGGACTTGGCGTCCAACAGCAGTGCCAGTTCAGGGTGGAGGCTGACGTCGATGGTCGCCAGCAGTGGCCGGGAGGCTGCCTGAATCTCCTCCAGCTCCATCAAGCCCTGCGTCTGGCCGTCCAGGAGTCGGACGACCTCCTCCGCCTTCTCGATGTAGCCCGTAGGACCCCCAGCTACCTCGGCGTCCGACAGGAGACCCTCGACGAGCCTCAAGAGGCGCTCGCCCCTGAGCGCGAGGTCCTGAAGTGCCATCACCATGCGAAGCAGGTTGGCGGCGACGTCTACGTCCCGGGCCGTGCCCCGTCCGTTAAGGAACCGCGTGGCGTAGGTAGATTCGAATGCTCGGATCCGGTCCCGGACTTGAGTCAGGTCCGCAAAGGCGTTGGGCGAGACGACCTTGCGCTGGACGATGGAGAAGAAGATCTCGATCTGGTTCGTCCAGGAGGCGTGCACGGGGGTATGGACCATGAGTGCGTTCGGGAACGCTGTGGTCAGACGGTCGATGGCCTTTCTCCCCCGGTGGGAGGAGCCGTTGTCGACGACCCAGAAGACGCGTCTGGCGCTCGCGTAGGGCTCGGTGGTCATGACCTGGGTGACCAGGTTCATGAAGGGCACGATGCCGGTCTTCGGCTCGCAGCGGCCGAAGACCTTCGCGCGGTGGACGTCGTAGGCGGCCAGGTAGGCCAGCGCACCTCCGCGGCCGTACTCGTGATTGACGCGCATCGCGCGGGCCCGGCCCGGGGCCAGCGTCGGGTGGCAGCGGCAGCGGGCCTGGACGGAGGTTTTTTCGTCGCTGGATACGACGTACTCATCCGGGCCCAGCGGGACGCCCTCGAACGTGCGGGCATACAAGTCCAGGACACGCTGGGCCTTGGCGCGGAAGTCCGGGTCGCGGATGAAGATCCAGGACCGGTACTGCCAAGGCTTGAGCGCATCCTCGCGCAGCCAGCGCCGCACGGTAGACGCGGAGACGGTCTCGGTGATCCCGCGAGCGGTCAGCTCGGCGGCCAGCTCCTGGCACGACCAGCGCGACAGCGGTACGCCGGTCTCGGCGGGTAGCTGACAGGCCAGCGCCTTGGCTTCGGCGACCTGCACGGGAGTGAAGCGGGCGGGGCGCCCTGAGCGCTTGCGGTCGGCCAGGGCCGGTAGTCCGCCGTGGGTGAACCGGCCGCGCCAAGCGCGAACCGTGTCCAGGTGCAGGCCCGTGTCGTGGGCGATGCGTGCGTTGGAGCGCCCCCGTGCCGCGTGCAGGACGATCTGCGCGCGGACCCGCAGCCGGTACTCGGTCTTGTGGCCGTAGGCCATCTTCTTCAACCACTTGCGCTCGGTGGCGGTCGGGACTATCGGGCAGGCCGGGGCAACGGGCATGGGGGGCGGGCCGATCGGGAGAGGTGGATCACGCCACCCCGTCATCTGCTGCACCCGCCTCGGCGAGCAGGGTTCGCCACGCAACACGGATCGGTGCGCGGATATCCGTCGGGACCGGGCCTGCCGGTCTGCGGTGCTCTGCTCGTCGATGTGCTGGTCGGGGCATTGACCGATGGCGCGTCTGACGCCGCTTCAGGTCGCCGGCAGTGAGGCCCGGACTGCCCGGAAGGTCAGCGCGCGCGGTCGTCGTCCGGCATGGGGGAGGGAGTCTCAGTGGCCCAGGCCAGCAGCATCCGCAGGGCGTCGTGCGATGGGCTGCCCGGCTCGGCGGCATATGTGATCAAAGCCTGATCGGGGTCGTCCGTTGCGCGCAGGGTCTCGTAGGCCAGTTCCAGATCGCCGACCACCGGATGGTGGAATCGCTTGGTTCCCGAGGTCTTGTCCTGCACCGGGTGTTCGGCCCACCAGCGACGGAAGTCCTCGCTCTTCATCGACAGTTCGCCGATCAGGCTCGCCAACCGGGGGTCCTCGGGGTGCCGTCCCGCGTCCATGTGGAGGTAGGCCACGTTCTCGCGGGCGCAGGAGGTCCAGTCGGCATACAGTTCCCGGGACGTCTCGTCGAGGAAGGTGATCCGGGCGATGTTGCGCTCGGCCCGGTGCAGGGGCGCGTAGTCGCCGAAGAGGGCGGCCGCTGCTGTGTTCCAGGCCAGTATGTCCATGCGTCGGCCCATCACCATCGCCGGTATGTCCACCAGGTCGTCCAGCAATCGCTGGAGCATGGGGCGCACGCGTTGCGGCTGGGCTTGGCGCCGGGGAACGTGCCGGGCGGAGGGCTGCGGTCGGGCGAGGCGGTGCAGGTGCCGTGTGGCATCCCCGTCCAGCCGCAGTGCGCGGGCTAGGGCGTCGAGTACCGCGCCCGAGGGGTTGGGCACGCGGCCCTGTTCCATCCGTGTGTAGTAGTCGACGCTCACTCCGGCGAGCTGCGCGATCTCCTCGCGGCGCAGGCCCGCGACCCGGCGCCGGCCTCCGAAGTCCGGCAGGGCAACGTCTTCAGGGTGCAGGAGGGCGCGGCGGGTCCGGAGGAATTCGCCCAGGTTGATAGCTGTGCTCATACGACGATTGTGGCCGGTCGTGATGGGTGGCTGCCTGGCCCTGCCGGGGCCAGGCAGCCACGCCCGCCGTCAGGAGGCGGGGATGGCGGTCACCAGGCCCCCGTCGACGGCGATGTCCTGGGCGGTGATGTACGAGGACCGCGGGGAGAGGAGGAAGGCCACGGTCTCGGCGATGTCCTGGGCCTGGCCGAGCCGCCCCAGCGGCACCTGGGCGCGGATGGCATCGTGCGAGGCAGGGTCCGGGTTGGCGGCATCGAACATCTCGGTGACGATGTAGCCCGGGCTGATCGAGTTGACCCGGATGCCGCGCCCGGCGAGATCACTGCCCAGCGTGCGGGCCAGATTGTGGACGGCGGCCTTGGTGGCCGCGTACACCGGTGCGACGGCCAGGCCCCGGTGCAGTGTCCACGAGGCGTTGATCACGATGGAACCGCCACCCGCCGCGTCGAGCAGCGGCAGAACCTTCTGGACCGTGAAGAACACCCCCTTGAAGTTGACGTCGACGCTGAGATCGAAGTCCTGCTCAGTGACCTCGCCACTGCGCTGGAAAACTCCGACCCCGGCATTGGCGAACACTCCGTCCAGACGTCCGTGGCGTTCACGGATCAGGGCAGCCAAGCGGCCGAGATCGGTGAGGCTGGCGGAGTCGGCTCGGACCGTGAGCAGCCGGGCACCCTGGTCGGACGCCTTGTCCAGTTGTTCGGCTGCGCGGTCGAGGCGGGCATCGTCGCGGCCGGTGATGACGATATGGGCGCCGGCTTCCAGGAGCAGACGCGCGGTGGCCAGGCCCATTCCGCTGGTTCCGCCGGTGATCAGGACGACACGGTCGTGGAAGCCGGTCACATCGCTGTTGCTGTCGGTCATGGCCACAGCTTCGCCACAAGCTTTCGGGCCAACCAGGCCCAGATCAACCTGGGTCTCCCAGGCCCCCCTTCTGCAGGCGGCCGAGACAGCCTCCACCCCACCGCCTTGGACGTCCAACGATGCGCACACACCGCCCGGCCCCGGAATCAACCCCCGAAGGACTTCCGGAGCCGACCACTTGGCAAGCGCCTGCTCAGCTTGCTTCCGGGTCCGCTGCGGACCGGAAAGGGAACCTCTGATCTGCATCAAATGGCCCCAGAGCTGGAGGGTCGCTCCGCATCGTTGGGAAGCATGATGCTCCAGCAGCAAGTCCGCAGGCGGGTCCGCGCCTACTGGCCGGCCGTCTTGGTCCCTCTCGGGTTAGCGATCTCGGCCTACGGCAACCGTGCCCATCCCGCGTCTTGGGCTGCGGTGCCGGCCTTGGGTGGCTTCGTCATCACGTTCTGCGGGTTCCCGGCGGTGAATCGATTCGTTGACGCCGACCCGCTTCGCGGAGGCCTCCTCAGGGTCGTCATGGTGCTTTGGGTCTTGGCCCTGCTGACGAGTCGCCCGGTGTACACGGTGGTCAAGGCCTTCCAGGGAACCGGGCAGCCACGTGACTACTCCGGTGCCGTCGCCTCGTTGGTCGTGATTTTTTTTGCTCCTTCCGCTCGCCGTGCGTTGGGCGGAACCGAAAGACTTCCCTATCCGGAGGCTCGCTGGCCGGATCAGGCGGACCGCCATCTTGCGAACTATCGCGAATGGCGCTGGCCTGTGCGCAGCTGCATCGTTCTTTGCCGCACGACTCCTAGGCTCCGCGAATCCGCCATTGATCTCGGCCGTTTTGACCCTTCTGGTCGCCATGGCCGTGGTCACGCACAAGACCTTCGGGCGGACACGGAAGCTGTGCACGCAGACCCACGTCGCCACGCAGACGCTTCTCCGCGATCTCGCCCGACTTGACGAGAAGCGCAGAGAAGTGACGGGGCGCTCAGCCAAGCCGTGGCTCCCGCTGAGGCGCGCAACCTCGTCGATCACTGATGAGCAGAAGACGGCACGCGATAGCTGGGACGCTCTCAAACTCAACCTCCGCACGACCATCGATACGGGGTATCGACTGTTCGGAACGCCGCTCCTTGCAGACAGCGCCGTCGATGAGCTGGAGAAGAAGGTGCTCGGTGACATCGAAGGTGCAGGCGTCACCCAGATGGCGCGTGATGATCTGGAGGCCGTGATGCAGGCGTGCGCCGTACGGATCGATGTTCTGGCCTGACACGGCGAGCCAGCGGGCGGGGAGAGTAGACGCCCTTCTTGTTGCGTAGTTGGCCCGCAGCCGCTCCAGCCGCTCCAGCCGCTCCTGCTCCGTCGACTTCACCCCGTCCGCCACCGCACAACCTCCCGCGCACCCAACCTGCCCGGAGCCGGAAAGCCCAGCCAGCTGATGCTAGAGCCCCTGACCGACCTTTCGCCACAGAAAGGATCAAGAAGACAAAAGCGGATCTAAAAGGCCATTTTTTTGTCGCTCATTCCTTCCGCAATGACGCTTGGCCACCTCCGCTGACCTGGAGCGCTTCCCTCCAGCCTGAAATCTCGTCGATCTCATAGCGGGGTGACGCCTACGCTGCCTCCATGGCCAATTCGAAGACCAGCGCGACCGATTGCGACAGGCTGGTCCAGCTGGTGGCGCCGCCGGCCGCCCCGGTGGACGCCCACGGGGATTGGGCCCTCGTGGAGACCGTGATCGGTACCCGGCTGCCCGACGACTACAAGCGACTCGTCGAAACCTACGGCTGGGGAGAGTTCTGCGACTTCCTCTACCTTCGGACGCCGTTCGGTACGAGCAAGCACAACGGCATCGAGTGGCAGAGCGCCCACTCCACGGAGTCTCCCGAACAGGACCGCGAGCGCTATCCGTATCCGCTGCACCCGGCTCCAGGCGCGCTGCTGATCTGGGGCACCACGATGGATGCTGACCGCATGTGCTGGCTCACCGACGGGGCTCCCGAGAAATGGCCCGTCGTGGTGTGGAGCAGTGAGGGCTGGTACGAGACGCACGCCGTGGGCGCGGCGGAGTTCATCGAGAGCTGGGCCTGCGGACACGCCGGCTCTGGAGTGCTCTCAGACATGGAGCCGGACCTGGCGCCATGGTTCAACGCCTTCCGTCCCCGTACCCACCGCTGCCTGCGCCTGTCCGAAGGCCCCTTCTCCCACCCCGAGCGCCTGGAGCTCCTGCGCAAGGCACTGGCTCCCACCACCGACCGGGGCTCGTGGCGCCCCATAGACGACGAAATGGGACAGGATCACTTCGCGACCGTCGACGCCGACTGGTTGCTCACCTACGACGCCTCCCGCCCCCACCAAATCCGGATCGACTTCCCACCCGAAGACAGCGGACAGGTCCAGCAGCGCCTCTTCGCCGCTGTCCACCGAATGGGGTGCGAGGTTCTTCGGATCACGACTGCGTCCGGAACACCGCTCCCGGCCCGGGACACGGCCACGGACGAAGACGAGGGGTAGCAAGAGAGCCAGCCTGGACGCGGGCCGCCTGTCTGGCGTAGCCATCACGGAAGCGCGGTCAGAACCAACTGCGGTGCTCAGTCACAGTCTGGTGGCACAGCGACGCGACGGCGGGGCTGGTGACGCCGTGGGCCGCGCGGCACAGCTCCCGCATGTCTCCGGCGCCCGTTCCGGGTGCGGGCCGGGCGGGCCGGTGCGGCGCCGGGGCCTTCGGCCGCGGCTTCGCCCTGGTCTTCGGGTTCGCTGCGGGAGCCTTGGCCCGATTGGGGGCGGTGGCCCGGCGGGGCGGTGTCGGTGCTGGCCGGGCCGTCCGGCGGGGCTGGGGCGGGGTGGCTCGGGTCTCGCGGGTGCTGCTGCGGTCCTTGGCGGCGGGGCTGCCGGGGCCGGGCGCATGCTCCTGCTGGGGTGCGGGGCCGGCGGGGGCGGGGGGCGCGGGTTCGGGGAGGGGGGAGAGCGGCAGCGCTGTCCCGGGCTGTACGGCGCGAGGGTCGGCCGGGTGCTTGTAGTCGGCCGGTGCCGTGGCACGGACGCCGACTGGGGCGGGCGCGGGGTTGATGGTGACGCATCTGGGGGCTGCGAGTAGGGCGGCGAGGAGCAGGGGAAGGGACCAGCGGTGCATGGCTGTCACCGTGCCGCATACAGGCCGTTCAGCGCTGCGGCGGCTGGCTGACCGGCGCATCCTGCCGTTGGCCGGGCATGAAGATCCTCGCAGCGCAGTCAGCGGCCCGCGGTGCCCGCCATACCTGCGGTGCCCGCCGTACCGGCCACGGCCCTGGCCGCCGCTCCCGTGCCGGGGGGTGTGGCGGGGGCCGGCGGGCCGGTGTGGGTGGTGGCGGCCGTCCCCACGCCCCCGGACAGCGACACCGGACACGGCGGTTTCAGCCCGATGTCTGCTCGTCCGGGAGGCATGCGCCGACGATCCAGGTGCCCAGCCTTCTGTGACTTAGCGCTGTACTTGGCCCGTCTGGCCAAGTAGGTGCTCAGGAACTGGGCAGGGGTAGAGGAAGCAGGTCTCTGCGCCGTCGGGGGAGGGGGCGGAATGGTGCGCGGGGGCGGACGACGGAGCGGAGCGCGGAGGCCTTCGCCGCCTACCTCGCCGACTGGCAGCCGCTCGACCTGTCCGCCGCCGTGAAGGGCAGCACCGTCCCCGTGCTGGTCCTCGTCAGCGAGTACGACCTCGCGCTCACCGCCGACTTCATGCGGGCCACCTGGCAGGTCTCGTACCCGAACTGCCGCATCCGCTCACTGCCATCACCCGAACCACACCGTCCAGACCCGGGCCCTGCACGCCTACCTCCGCTGGCGCAACGCCAACGCCCGCCACCGCGACGTCCTGGCCGCCGAACGCAAGGAACGCGCCCGCATCCGCAGCGAGAGAGGCATCCGCTGGGGCGGACGCCCCGCCGCCACTGCGGCCTGAACAACCCGGCGAACCTATGCGGTCACAGCACTAGCTAATTAGGGGTGTTCGGGGTGTTCGGGGTGTTGCCGCCACCTGGGGTCAGGGGAGTACTCGGGGTGCTGGGGGTGTTCGGAGTGTTCGGAGTGTTCGGAGTGTTCGGCGTGCTGGGGGTGGGGGGAGTATTCGAGTAGACGGGGTTCCCGCGAGAATCTACCTCGGTAACGCTGTTGGTTGTGCAATTGCTCGGGAAACTGAATAGCTCACCGGTTGCCGGATCCCTCATCCCATAGCATTGAATGCCCTCGCCTGCGAGTGATTGCGCCCCAGCCTTCGGCGTCTGAGTAGCTGCTTCAGCGCTCGCCGCGCCTACCGCTCCGGTAAGTATCGCGGCAACGCAAGAAATGGTGGCGATACGAGGTATGCGCTTCAGGATGTATTTCGCCATGATGATGTTCCTCTCCAGTGAATGGTCGCGTTTTCCAGAACGCGGCAAGCCGTTCCTTAAGGCCATGCTGTCTCCTGTGAGGAATCAGCCAAAGCGACGGAAATTCGGGGCTTGACAAGCTCGATGCGTGAGGGTGTAACCAGTGCTTGGGCGTGAGCTGCCATGGCGCGAGAGATCGGGGGCCCGTACGCGGACCGCGGGCCGAGCCGTCGGGCCGCGCCGTGTTGTGCGCGGTGGGAGCGCCTTGATGAGGTCGTCGCTGCAGTCCTCGGCGGGCCCAGAGCGCGAGGTTCCTGCCGCGACGCGGCGCACGTGCTACGTCTCGTGTGCGAGCCAAATCCCGCGAACACGACGTCGCCACCGAGACCAGCATCGACCAGATCGCCCGCTACCTCACCATCTGATTCAGACAGCCCTGCGCCGCGGCGAAGTCGGAGCCGAGCCCCGCACCGAGACCGCGCAGCTCCTGCGCAACGCACACGCCGCATGGCTCGAGCTCGCCAAGGAAGACCCCGAAGGCGCGGTGGAGCTGAGCGGCGCCATGGCCGAGATGCTCGGGAAGTTCGGGTGGGAGTCCCGAGCGCAAGACGTCATGCGACGGGCCGAAAGGGCCCTGGGCGCCGGCAGAGGTACATCCGCAGTTCGACCGGTCAGCGGTGGTCGCGTGGCTGCTTGCCCACGACAAGATCGGCGTGCCCATTGGCATGACGTCGGCCTCGCTGGTCGTGGTCGGCCTCGGCTTCCTCGGCCAGGACCAGATGCGGGCCATCGAGCCGGAACCCAGACGTACGGCGCCCAGCTGACGGGGACCAGTTGTCCGGCTGGTCCACGGACGCCGACGCCGATGCGCTGGCCGAGATGGCGTCCGGGGCGATGCCGGCCTTGGTTCTGGGCTTGGTCCTGGTGGTGGGGTGCGCGGCGGGTTTGCGCGGGGTGGCCCTGCGCGGCGGGGTGGGCTTCTGGTGGGCCCGGTAGGGAGCGCCCGCGCTCTGCCGGTCCGCCGCGGCGGCGGGGGCAACTTGGGCGGGGCTGGGCGCACGCTGTGCGGGGTCGGTGTGGGGCTCGGCTGTGGGGTGGGTGCCGGGCAGGGGGGAGAGGGGCAGCGCTGCCGGGTCGGCGGCGCGCTGGTCGGGCCGGGCGGGGCCCGGGTGCTTGTGGTCGGCCACCGCCGCGGGGGAGGCCTTCGCGGCCGGGCCGGGGGCGGGGTGGACGATGACGCAATTGGGGGGCCGCGAGCAGCGCGACGAGGAGCAAGGACAGGGACCAGCGGCGCATGTGATCACGCTCCCGCACCCCCACCCGCCCACGCCCCACCGGCTCCGCTGCGCCCCTCGGATGGGTGAGCAGCGTAGGAGTATGCGGGTGGCTGTAGGCGGGGTGCGACGGGCACGGGCTAACGGACAACACCGCCGTGGGGTTTCACCGCTGTTGGGATAGCGGCGTACGGCGAAGAACCGTCCGCCACCGCGTCTGGCCGAGCCGGTGCCTGCCGCCAGCGACGGTCATGAGCTGGTCGATGGCTGCGAGTGCCATCGGGTGGTCGGCATTCGGGTGCTGCGTCGTGCGCATCTTCCCGAGCAGCCCATCGTCCTCGTCATTTGCTCTGCTGGCCCGGTCCTGGTGACTGTCCATGATGAATTCCAGCGCGGCTTCGGCTCGGTCATTGCTCATGTCCAGGACAACCGCCCGCCTGGGTGTTGCCGCGGCCTGGGCTGCCTCGTGTGCCCCATCGCCCTTCGCGAGTGCCTCGCGGGCCCGCAGCCGAATTTACCGTGTTCGTACAGCACTACCAGTCCCTGGAGTAGATCGCTGATACGCCGGGCAGCTTGGACGCTCCTCTGAGTCGCCCAGGAGACTAAGAGGTTGTCTCACGTGGCAAGTTTCGCGAGCTTCTTGTAGCAGGTCAGGGCGGCGGCCATGGCCAGGCCTCGGCTCTGCCAGTCGTTGCGGACCACGTACGGGATCTTGAGACCACGAGCAGTCCATGGCAGGCTCATGCCGCATGATCGATGAATTCGCGAAAGACAACCTGTACGGGAGACTGCGGCGGGACCGCAAGTCGCTGCTCTGGAAACTCGACGGCTTGTCCGAATACGACGCCCGCCGACCTTTGACAGCGACCGGGACCAACCTCCTCGGCCTGGTCAAACACGTGGCCAGCGTCGAGGCCAGGTACTTCGGCGAGGTCTTCGACCGCCCTTCCCCGGAACCGCTGCCCCGGTGGCAGGACTCCAACGGCAGCGATCTGTGGGCGACCGAGCACGAGACCCGCGATCAGATCATCGGGTTCTACCGGCGCACGTGGGAACACTCGGACGCGACGATCAACGAGCTTCCCCTCGACGCCCCCGGCCACGTGCCGTGGTGGCCGGAGCCTTATGCCGACACGAACCTGTTCGCCGTCATGGTCCATGTCCTCGGCGAGTCCATCCGGCATGCCGGGCACGCCGATATCCTGCGCGAGGGCCTCGACGGCCGGGCCGGGTTGCGCGCCGAACACGAGAAGCAGATCGACGAGGAAGCCCGTGCAGCCTACTGCGCGAAGATCGAGCAGGCCGCCAGGTCAGCCGCACCAATCAAAGCTTAGAGGTTGTCTCACGTGACGTGATGTTCGTGCGGCATGCTGCCGGTCGTGGGTGCTGATCTATCGGAGCGTCTGGTTCCTGATGAACTCTGGCAGCTGGCCGCCCCGTTGCTGCCGTCGTTCGCTGCTCGTCCGCAAGGTGGTGGGACCGCTCCGTGTGACGAGCGGGCCGTGTTCACGGCAGTGGTGTACGTGCTGACCAGCGGCTGTGCCTGGTGGTATCTGCCGCCGACGTTCGGCACGTCGCCCGCCACCGCGCATCGCCGCTTCACGGTATGGACCGAGGCCGGCCTGTGGCGTCGGCTGCACCGGGCAGTGCTGGACGAACTCGGGGCCCGGGGCGAGGTGGACTGGACCTCGGCGATCGTCGACGCGGCCTCCGTTCGCGCCAAAAGGGGGGATCGCTGACCGGGCCGACCCCGGTCGATCGCGGCAAGAAGGGCAGCAAGCTGCACGTGCTGTCCGATGCCCAGGGCATCCCGCTCGCCGTCGCCGTGTCCGGCGCGAACATGCACGACAGCCTCGCCCTCAAGCCGCTCATCCGCGGCATACCCGCCGTCCGGTCCCGCCGGGGACCACGGCGGCGCCGACCCGTCAAACTCCGCGCGGACAAGGGTACTTCTCCGCCGAACACCTGGCCTGGCTGCGCGAGCGCGGGCTCGTCGCGCGCATCGCGCGACCCGGCATCGAGTCCGGCGAACGCCTCGGTCGGCACCGCTGGAAGATCGAACGGTCGATCGCCTGGCTCTTCGGCTACCGCCCGCCTCACCGTCCGATACGAACGAAAGGGCTGCACTTCCTCGCCTTCCTCGGCCTGGCCGCCGCCCTGACCTGCTACAAGTAGCTCGCGAAACTTGCCACGTGAGACAACCTCTAAGGCGGCGTCGACCTCGCCCCGAAGTCCTCGCGGGTCTTGAGCCGATGACACGGACGGCAGAGCGGTTGGACGTTCCCGTCCGTGTCCGTCCTGCCCAACGCGAGCGGCCGAGAGCGAGTTGGTCGGCGCAATGCCCTCACCTTCCAGGTGGGGGCTTTTTTGCTGCGGGCCAGGTCAGGCAGCCAGCATCACATGCAGGTTGCTACGGCTTGCGAACGGCGGCCAGATTGGCGCTGACGGTGACTCTCGCGCCACTCTGTCGGTTCTCAGAGGGCGGTTCGTAACTCTTTGAGTAATTATGTGGCCGCGTCGGCCCGCGTCGAGGACGGAGTATTGTTCGAGACCGTCGTGGTCGAGAACTCCCCGGATTGGCAGACGACATGGTGAGGGTCGAAGAGCTGGAGGCCGCGCTGCCTTCGATGACACGGTGGCGTGTGCCAGGCGGACAGTGCGTGGACTGGACCGTCCTCGAGGTGGGCCTCGGGACGGCGCTGCCCTCGGACTTCCGCTCTCTGGCGGAGGCGTACCCGATACTTGTCATCGATGATTTCCTCATGGTGTCCCTTCCGGCGCCCGGCGCCGAGGCGCCATGGGCGTCCGCGTCCAGGGACGACGAGATCCTTCAGGATCTGTACGGGATCGGCGACACCGAGGACTACGTTCCCTTCCCGCAGCCGGGAGGCCTGATCTCCTGGGCGTCGTCCAATTCGGGGGACATTTTCTACTGGAGGACGAGCCCTGCGGATCCGGACGCATGGCCGGTGGTCGTCCGCACGGACAACGCCGACTGGATCGAGTTCCCAGTCGGTGCCGTCGAGTTCCTGGCCGGCGTGTACGGGCGCACCATCGACGTGCCCGGCATGCCCAGGAACTTCCCCAGCGACAACCCGACGGTGCTGGGCCTGAGCGACCGCATCGACTGATCGGCAACTCAGAGGGCTCTATGTGAAGTTGATGCCCGTGTTGCCCTTTCGCTTGAGGCGAGCGGCCTGGCCGCGGGTTCGCTGGGCGGCTATGGCCGCGGCTGGGTGAACAAGCCCTGTTCGGTCTCGACCAGAATTCCGCGTTCGACCAGCCGCTTGAGCTTCAGGCGGACGTTGTTGATGTTGTTGGGCGCGATCTCCATGTCCATCGCCTCGCACACCGCTCGCGCCCGCAGCGCGGCGTCGGTTGTGGCGAACACTGCCGTGATCTGTTGGTAAGCCGGACGGTCCGGCCGCTTCGCGGTCGGCGGCGCGGGCGGCCGCGGATCGGGCAGCTCGAGCAGCGTCTTGCGGGTGATCCGGATCTCCTCGGTCACCCTGCCGAGCCCGTCCAGCAGCGCGGTCAGCTCGGCGATCTGCTCCCGGGCCGTCTCGGCCTGCGCGGCGATTTCCCGCTCCCGCTCCTCCAGGCGCGCCAGCACCACCCCCAAGGTCAGCTCTCCGCCGGTCATGCGCCGCGCCAGGTGGGGGCGGAGGTCCCGGTCAGCATCCTCGACATGCGGTCGCTTATGGCCCAGTACACCCTCGACTCGGCCGAGGTGGGCCGATGCTCGTAGTCACGTACCAGCCTGCGGTGCAGCATCAAGATCCCATTCGCCTGCTCCACCACCCATCTCTTGGGCTGCGGGACGAACCCGGTGTCGCCGGGATTGCGCTTCACGACTTCGACCTCGATGCCCAGCTTCGCCCCGTGGTCGGCGACGGTGTTCTTAAACCCCTGGTCCCCAGGGCCTTCTTCACGGTGCCCGGCTCCGTGCTGGCCACTACTCTGTCGAGCAGCGCGATGCCGGCGGCGTTGTCGTGGACGGAGGCGGCCAGTACCACCACCGCGATCAACAGGCCCAGCACGTCGACGGCCAGTCCGCGCTTGCGGCCGGGCACCTTCTTGTTCGCGTCCCGTCCGGTGGTTTCAGCCGGGACTCCGGCGGCGGCGTGCAGGCTCTGGGTGTCGAGCACCACCAAACCGGGGTCGGCTAATCGGCCCTTCTTCTCCCGGACCTGCCAGCGTAGAAGGTCGTGGATGGTCTGGTCGGTGCCGTCGTCGCGCCACTTGTAGAAGTAGTACTTCACGGCGCCGGCGGGAGGCAGGTCGTGGGGGAAGTAGTCCCACTGGCATCCGGTACGGGACTGGTACAGCAGGGCGTTGACGATCTCCCGCATGTCGTAGTTGCCCTGGTGGCCGCTGACGGAGCGGTGTCGGGCCTTCCAGGCGCTGACTACGGGCTCGATCAAGGCCCGGCGCTCGTCGGATAAGTCGCTCTTGTAGGACTGGCGGCCGCTCACGGGAGACACTCCAGCACGGCCGAGTTCGCTGGTCAGCGTGATGCTGCAGTCCCACAGGTTCCAGCGACGACAGATACGACATCAGGTCGCATACCGCCCACCGCTGTCGTCCAGGCAGTCCGCGGTCGCGGCGTTGCGGACGGTCTGGACGGTGTCGAGCGCGCCTGCGAGCGCTGTGGCGTTGGTGGCGGTGGCGGGTGCTGAGACAGCCAGGGTCAGGGCGCTGGCGAGCAGGGCGCCTGCCGCGAATGTTCGGGTCCGGTACGCGGTGCTGATGGTGGTCATGTCGCTTCCTCGGTCGTCGGTGCGGGTCAGCCCGTGATGTTGACGGGGCGGTAGGCGTGGTAGCCGTCGCGGCCGTTCACGCCGTAGGAGTGCTGCTTCCAGCGCGTGCCGGCGCCGCCGCCCGCCTGCTCGTAGGACTTGTAGACGGTGTGCGCGCCGTTGGCCCAGCCGTCGAAGATGACGACGTGCCGGTTGTTCGCGCTGCTGCTGTTGGCCTTGATGACCAGGTCGCCGGGGGCCAGGTCCTTCATGGCGATCCGGCGGGTGAAGCCGTCGTTCTTCAGGGACACCGTGTTGGGGCCGGGCTTGGACAGGCCCAGGGCCATCGAGACGTATCCGGAGCAGTCCTGCCGGTATCCGTCCTTCCACTGCTTGGTCTGGCTGTAGGGCACGGGGCGGCCGTTGTTGGCGGTCAGCCAGGTCTTGGCCCGTGCCAGGACCTGCGCCCGGCTGATCCGCGGTGCCGCCTGGAAGGCGGGGGCAGTGGCATGTCCGGGCGCGGAGGCCGCGGTGACGGCCGCCCGGTCCGGGAGCTGCGCCGCGGGAGCCGACGGCGACGCCAGTACGAAGGAGCCCACGCACACGGCCGCGGTCAACACCGCGGCGCTCCAGCGACGGGTGGTGTTCTTGGACATCTTGGATCTCCGACTTCTCGTAGGGGGAATCACGCCGGTCCGCGCTTTGGGGCTGGGGATTCACAGGAATCACGCGTCCCCGCCGGGCGACACGTCAGGGTGCGGCGAAGGCACCCTCAGGTGACCGAGGGCTGCGGAACCGGATGCCGAGGAGTCTGCGGGGGTGGGTCGCGGCATCGCAAGGATGTCCCGGTTGCTTCACGGATGTCGGGATCCCTAAGGTTCTGACCTGCTGGGACACGACCATCCCGGGACGAGCGCGGCCCGCCGGGAGCACCCGGGGCGCGGGCCGGAAGGGGCGAACATGACGGGCGTCGGCGGGCAGCAGTCCACCCCGGGGCAACAATTGGGCAGCGCGCTGAAGAACCTTCAGCAAGGGTCGGGCAAGACCCTGCGCGACCTGGAGTCCGAGGTGATGATCAGCGACTCGTCCCTGTCCCGCTACTTGCGCGGCACGACGGTTCCTCCGTGGGCCACGGTGCGCGATCTGTGCCTGGCGCTGAAGGGGAACCCCGCGGACTACAAGCAGCTGTGGGAAGCGGCCGATCGATGCCAGGTCAAAGCGCCGCCCGCGAGCGCGGCCCCCGGGGGAGGCTCCCGGGGGCGCCGCCTGCGGGGTGTGTTCGTCAGCCGGACAGGGAGCCGCTGGCGGTGGGCCGCGGCCGGGGCCTTCGCGGGCCTGCTGCTCGGCGCGGTCCTCACCTGGGTCGCCGTATCGAAGGACCCCGCGGCCAGATGGAACGCGGCGGCGGGGCCGGCGGGGGCGGCGACGGCGCCGGACGTCGACAAGAAGGACGGGGCCAAGCAGGACGAGGGCACCCCACAAGGCCTGGACGACCAGATCCGGATTTTCGTCAACCGCGCCACGGGCAATTCCCTGGACCACAGCCTCGACAAGGGGCTGCGCTCGTTCGCGCCGAATGGCATGAGCTACCAGCGGTGGACTGTTCACACAGATCTGGACGGCACCAGCGAACTCAAGAACCACGCCACCGGTGCGTGCCTGGACAGCGCAGACACCGGTGCCCGCGCGCTGGCCTGCGGCGAGTCACCGTCCCAGAAGTGGTCGGTCACCCATTGGTCCGATGCCTCGGTCCAGGTCAGGAACCAGAGCACGGGACAGTGCCTGGCGGACGGCGTCGCCGGGCTGCACGCCGGGGCCTGCGACCGCTCGGATGCTCAGCGCTGGGGCTGATCCCTCACCCCGTCACCACGGAGCCCCGGACCACGGGGCGGCCACCCGCGAAGTCCAGGCGGGCGGCGTACAGGACGCGCCGTCGTGTACCGTCCGGACTCCAGCCGTGGAAGAGGATCCGGTCCCGCCCGTCGGGACCGGTCACCACGTCCTGGCCGCCCGGGCCGAGTACGGTGCCGCCGAAGGACTCCGTGGTCATCAGCGGGGCGTCCGCCTTCGTGTACGGGCCGGTCAGCCGGCTCGCCACCGCGTAGCCGGTCTTGTAGGCGGGCCCTTCGTAGGAGTCCGCCGAGTACAAGAGCACGAACCGGCCGCCCCGCTTGACGAGGGTGGGCGCCTCGACGAGCGCGCCCTCCCACGCGCGGTCCTGCCGGAGCAGCCGGACGGGCTCGCCCGTGGTGCGCGTGCCGTCGGGGGACACCGGCTGGAGGTGGATCCAGGTGTCCATCCCGCAGCAATTGCCGTCGTTCTTCCACAGCAGGTAGCGCTGACCGTTCTCCGTGTGGCTCGACGGGTCGATGGCGCCGCCCAGGCCGGCTGGGCAGACCAGTGGGCCGTCCCCAACCGGCGTGAACGGGCCGTTGGGGGAGGCGGAGAGCGCTGCCCCGATGCACTGACGGCGGCTCGCCCGGTCGCGGGCGGTGTAGTACAGCGTGAAGCCGTGGCCGTTGTCGAAGACCTCGGGCGCCCACACCAGCGAGCGGTTCGGTTCCGCCCAGTTACCCGGTTCGGGCAGTGGATCGGCGGCCATCGTCCAGTGGACCAGGTCCCGCGAGGTGGCGTGCTGCAGGTACTTGCCGTCGCCGTTTGTCGCGTAGGCGTGGTAGGTACGGCCTACCTACACGACGTCCGGGTCGGCGAAGTCCCGGTCGAGCACCGGACCCGCCGCGGCGGCCCCCGCCGGGGCCGCGACGAGGGGTCCGATCGCGGCCAGGGCGGCGGCCGCTGCTGCCGCGAGGAGCCGTCCGGTCTTGTGCCTGCCCGCATGCGTCATACGGCATCCAACGAGCCTTTGGACGACGGGTTGCGCGGCGGCGCTCAGCCGACCTGGAGCTCGCCCATTCGGCTCCATCCGGTTGCGCCCTCGATCGTGGTGCTGACGATCGACGGCGTACGGGTGAACAGGGGCGCATCGACTCGGCGGCTTCCACTCCTTAGTCCTGACCGTGGACCTGGTCGTCCCCCCGAACTCAGCCGCTGGACCTGGGGGGACGGTTGCACGTCGGGGCGTGGCAGTACGCCGGGGACGGGCTCACCCGGATGGGCGGGCCGCAGCCTGTGGAAGGCGGCCTGGCTGCACCCGTCCGGCGTTGTGTGCGGGCCGGGAGGCGGGATGGGCGGCAGGCTGGGGCGTGGGGGCCGGTGCGCGGGGTGGAGGTG
Source organism: Streptomyces sp. NPDC060049 (assembly GCF_042736715.1). Taxonomy (NCBI): domain Bacteria; kingdom Bacillati; phylum Actinomycetota; class Actinomycetes; order Kitasatosporales; family Streptomycetaceae; genus Streptomyces; species Streptomyces sp. NPDC060049. The sequence continues at coordinate 78,749 of NZ_JBHWVV010000005.1, read as the reverse complement.
TGCGGTTGTGGTGCTGAGGCCTCCGGTTGCGCCGATGCTGGCGAAGGCTGCCGAGACGATCCCGGGCCTCGGTCCGGTCCGGGTCTGGCTTTTGAATAGAAGTTCGACGGGCACCGGCTGTTGGTGTTCACGCCGGCCGGTCCGGGCGGACGGGTGCTCCTCGTCCTGGGCCGCCACGACTCCACGGGTCGACTGCGCACCGTCGGCCGGACGACCGCACTGCGCCCGGAGCAGGCCCGCCAGGTCGCTGAGCACCTGGCCCCGGCCGGCCCCGGGCATCCGTGGGAAGACGTCCGGTTCGCAGCGTCCTGGGGGGCGCGGGAGGCTCTGGACACCACCCTGGTCCGTCCCGAGCTGGTGGCGGAGATCAGCGCGGACCGGGCGGTCGACCGGGGCGGGGTGTGGCGCCACCCGCTGCGCTTCAAGCGGCTACGCCTGGACATGGGCGCGCAGCACGTTGCGGGGTTCGGCTGCGGGGGCCGGCTGATACAGCCTGGGGCGGCCTCGGTCTGGCGAGCACCAAGCTCTGCTGCTAGAGCGGCACCTCACAGCGACCCGCCCTCCGACCGGCGGCCGTGTGGCCGGGTAGAGGGCGGCGTAGGGCCAGACGCGGCGCGTTCTCGGTAAGGGCGGGATCCGGTCGTCAGTTTTCCTTGGCGATGGCCATGCCGAGGAAGATTCCCGCCAGCAGTGCGACGCTGCCGGTGACCATCACGGACCACGTTCCCGCGTGTGTTGCACTGAACGTCGAGGTCATTCCCGCCTGTGTGGCTGCTTGTGTGGCCTGCGCTCCGGCCATGGTCGCCTCCTGGACGGCCAGAGCCGTTTCCAGCTCCTGGACCTTGCTTTCCAACTCAGACTGTTCCATCGTGCGATTCCTTTCTCACGGTGTGCCGGACTGATTCCGGCATCCCCGGTCCGTCGCTTCCCCACCACGTGGACACATCGCGCCTGCCCATCCCCTGCACCCGTATGCGTCCGGGGCGCATGCCCTCGCCGGTCAGGCAGCGGGTCAGGGCAAAAGTGGGCTGGCGCAGCTCGGCACGCCCGGCGGGAAGGTGGGCCGCGCCGAGCCTCAGTCGCGACACCGTGGGCGGGCTAGAGCGCGTGCTGAGGTCCGCCGACTGCCTGAGCGAGTCTGACCTTGGCAGCCCCCGCCGTGCAGCCCGTAGCAACTCCGCTCTAGCCGCTGTACGCCTCCCTGAGCGCCCCGCAGGGCCGTGAGTTCTGGGAACGCGCAGCGGCGTGTCGCAGTTGGCTGTCAGCCGCAGCTGCGTTCGCGACCGGTCAGTTTGATGCCCCGCTCACTGGGGGATCAGGGCCGCCACACCATCGAAGATCCGCTCCAGGCCGAAGTCCAGCGGACTCCCCCCCTGCGGAGCGAAGGCGCCCGCCGCGATCGCCTCCGTCAGGGCGGGAAAGCGCTCCTCGTGCCGCTCCAGGACTTCGGCCGTCAGATGTGCCCACTCTTCGTTCGCCGACTCGTCGTGGTCGACGTACTGCTGGGCGACATTGCGAATATGGCCTACGAGCAGGAGGAACGTGTCATGCCGCTGGGTGGCCGACAGCCCTGTTTCGGCCAGTGCGGCCAAGGCCGTGTCCAGCCAGCCGAGTTGATGAGGGCCCATGATCTGGCGGCGCATGCCGGTCGCCGTCAGGATCCACGGGTGGCGGCGGTACATCGCCAGGCACTGCCGGGCCCACTCGGTCAGCTGCGGGCGCCAGCCGCCGGGGATGTCGCCGACCGGGACCGGGGGGCCGATCGCGAGGTCGACCATCAGGTCGAGGAGTTCCGTCTTGCCGGGAACGTACCGGTAGAGGGCCATCGCGGTGACGCCGAATTCCTTGGCCACCCGCGCCAGCGAGACTGCGTCCAGGCCCTCCCTGTCGGCGATCCCGATGGCCGCCTCCGCGATCCGGCCCGCGGTGAGCGAGGGCTTCGGGCCCCGGCTCGGCAGCTCCTGCTCGCCCCAGAGCAGCGCGAAGCTCGCCTTCACGCCGACCTGTTTCCCGACCTTCTTCGTGGCCACACACGCCTCCTCCGCCGATTCCCGTTGACACCTCACTCTAACTGTTTATAACGTATAGCCAACCGCTTACGGCATATACAGTTTCGCTGGAACGGACACTCAAGGAGTCGTCATGCTCGCCACCATCGTCGCCACCTCCGCAGCCACCCTCCTCGCCGCGCCGACGGCCGGCGTCCTCGGCTACCGCGCTTTCAAGCGCTCCCGCAACGCCTCCCTCATGAAGATCGACGCCCCGAACGGCATCGACGAGCAGGGCTTCGTCCGCATCGGCGGCATCGAGCAGTGGATCTCGGTCCGCGGCGAGGATCTGGCCAACCCGGTCATCCTGGAACTGCACGGCGGCCCCGGAGCCTCGACCGCGATCTTCGGGCCGCGCACCAGATCCTGGGAGAAGCACTTCACGATCGTCCGCTGGGACATGCGCGGCGCCCTCAAGACCCTCGGCCGCGGCGGTCCGGAGGGACAGGGCGAGATGACCTTCGACCGGATCTACGCGGACGCGATCGAGGTCACCGACCACGTACGCACCCGCCTCGGCGCCGACAAGATCGTCCTGCTCGGCCATTCCTACGGAAGTGCCTTCGGCCTGCGGCTCGCCCGCGAGTTCCCCGAGCGCTACTCCTCATACGTCGGCACCGACCAGAACATCCACGACGCCGGCCGCGACAACTCCGTACACCAGGCCCTGCTCAACCGCCTGCGCGCTGCCGGAAAGCGTAAGGAACTGGCGGCAGTTGGGGCGCTCCACCCCGATGAGCAGCAGTGGACAGCCCGCGAACGCGCGATGCACGCCAAGCTGCTGGCCACCAGCGACCCGCTGACCCTGGACACGATGAAGAAGATCGTCATGGGGTCCCTGTGGTTCTCGCCGCTGCACTCGCTGCGAGAGCTGGGGCTCTTCGTCAAAGGCATGACCCTCTCGGAGCAGATCACTCAGGCCACCGCCGGGTTCGACGACTGGGCGGACGGCACGAAATTCGAGCTCCCCTTCTTCATCCTTCAGGGCGAGAAGGACGTCCTTACGTCGCCGGAGCTCGCCCGCCGCTTTTTTGACGACGTCCAGGCGCCGGTCAAGGGCTTCGCGGTGATCGAGGACTGCAGCCACTTCGCGGCGTTCCGACGGCCGGAGCGGTTCCTGGAACTGCTGCTGGCCCACGTACGGCCGCTGGTCGCCCGCTAGTGCTGCGTTCCTCAAGTTATGGGTATGAATGCTCTGTTGGGGTGGCTGCTGGGGGTGGGTTGTGCCGGGATTGCTGCGGGCTCGGGCTGCGTCGGGCCCGGATGAGGAGAGGGTGATCGCCAGGCTGGCAGGAGCGCGGAAGGCGCCGGCTGATCTGGTGATGAGAGCCCGGATCATCGCCCTGAGCTGGGACGGTCTGCGGGTAGCGGCGATCGCAGCGGAGCTGGGCTGTCATGCCAAGACGGTGCGGTGGTGGTTCCACCGCTTCAACGCGCTGGGGGTGGAAGGGCTGGAGGACAGGCCGGTGGCTGGCCGGCCGCGCCGGATCACCGAGGCTGAGCGGTCGAGGATCATCGCGCTGGTCAGGCAAGCCCCGCAGGGGCGCTTGACCAGGTACGAGGATGGCGAACTGGCTGCGGAGGACGAGTCGGGGGCACCTGAGTGGACACTCGACGCCCTTGCTGAGGCTGCCCGCCGCCACGGGATCGAGGTGGGCCGGTCACAGGTCCGCAGAATCCTGCTGGCCGAGGGTGTCAGATGGCGTCGTACCCGTTCCTGGATTCGCTCGAAGGACCCAGATTTCGAGGGAAAAGGACGCGGGTTGTCGGCCTCTATACCTGCCCGCTCGACGGTGCGACGGTCATCTGCGCCGACGAGCTCGGGCCGGTGATCCCGCGTACGTTCCCGCCGGCGCCGGGCTGGTCGCCGGACGGACACCGCATCAAAGCAGAGCTCGACTACGGCCGCGGCCCGGAGAAGACCTGGGTCTACGGCGGCCTGCGCGTGGCAGACGGACAACAGGTCACCATGACCGCACCCTCCCGCAACAGCGTCTTCTACCAGCAGTTCCTCGAGCTGCTTGAGGAAGCCAACCCCCGTGGGGACATCTACGTGGTCACGGACAGCGTGTCCTCCCACAACAGCCTCTCCACCCGGACCTGGCTCGAGGACCACCCGCGTATCCGGCACGTCTTCATACCCGTCGGCGCCTGCTGGCTCAACCTCCAGGAAGGCTGGTGGCGCATCTTCCGCAAAGCCGCACTCGCTGGCCAGACCTTCGCCGGCCCAGACGAGATCACCCAGGCAACCGAACTTGCAACCTCCCAACTCAACGCTCGCGCGAAGCCATGGGTCTGGGGCAGACCAACACCGTCCACCCGCCGACTACGCCGCCACTATGTGTACTGCCTTTGAGGAACGCAGCGCCGGGCGCCCCCTGTGGCGATCCGATGGAACTGGCCTCGAACGCTCTGCTTCTGGACGCTGCGGAGCAGGGAGACGACGGTGACGTCCAGTGAGAGAACGGAATCGAGTCTGGGCCCCGTCCAACGGGGAGTGGTTTCCGGGCGCGAGGAGAACGCGAGGTCGTGCAATCTGGTGTGGATGAGGGGAGCCAGGGTCTTCCCGAACGTGCGGATGTTGTCGTAGTACACGTTGTCCTGGCCGACTGAGAACCACCGCCCGTCACCCACGCCAGCGAGGGAGTCGAAGATGCCGGCAGGAAGAGGGCTGGGGCCAGGTTGCTGGTCTATGTGTGCGATCTTGCCGATGCGCGGCTGGGGTTCCTCGGTGCGGTGAGTAGGTGGAGTTGCCCACGCCGTAGACAGCTCGTCTACGCGTCGGCGGACCGCGCTCCATCGCGATCATCGTGGATCAGGCGGGTCAGCGCTGCAGGGTGAGCAGACCCGGCCGGTACGGCAGGCTCGGGTAGTCGGTGCCCGCCGGTGTGTTGGTGGGGAGGCCCTGGTAAAGGAACTGCAGGTTGCAGGGATCAATGGTCTTGGTCTGGTCGGGGTTGTTGCGGACCAGGTCACCGTGGCTGACGCCCTTGGCCCAGGTGGAACCGCTGTTGGCCTGGCCCGCGAAGGGGCTGCTCTCGCTGCCGGCTTGGACGGTCCACGGACCGTTCAGGCTGGAGGCGGTGAACGAGCGGAAGTAGCGGTTCGTACCCTGCGCCTCAACGATCATGAGGTACTGGTTCTGGCCCTGGACCTTGTAGACCTCCGGCGCCTCGAACAGAAGGTCCGTTGTGTCGCTCATGACCGTCGTGTACGAGGAGCCGAAGCTGCTGGGGAAGTTCCCGATCGGCATGCTGGCCCGGTAGATCTTGCCGTTGTCAGCGGCGAAGAACAGGTACATGTTCTGGTCATCGGCGATCATGGTCGGGTCGATCGGGGCGTCCTTCTGGCCCTGGGGGCCGACGGGGAGGCTGCCGGTGAACAGCGGCTGCGAGGCGGACCAGCCGTTGGGGTTGGTGGGGTCGCTGGACGTGCGGTAATAGAGCGGCCACTGACTCCACTGGGACACCATCACCCAGACGTTCTTCGGCGCGAAGTAGAACACTTCGGGCGCCACCGCGGGATCGTTCATCCCGGTCTGGGTGGCCGTTGCCATGTCCGACCAGTTCGCGAAGGGACTGAACCCCGTCGAGCCCCACGACGTTCCGTTGGAGGTCGTCCCGTAGACCAGGTGCTTGCCGTTGTACGCGGTGGTGCTGAAGTCCTTCAACGCGACCTGCCCGTTCGCCGGCTCCGCCAGCGGACCCGTCGATGTCCAGCGGTAGGTCGACGGAAGAGCGCACGTGCCGGTGCCGGTGCCGGCGTCGGCGACGGGAACGAGTTGCCACTGCTGGTTGCTGCCGCCCCAGTCGGTGTACTGGACGATCTTGCCGCCGTCGGCGGTGGAGGCGCTCTGGACCTCGAGGGCCTTGCTGCTGTGGCGGTTCAGGAGGCGGACGTAGCCGCTGGCGGAGTCGGCGAGGCGGAACTGCTGGTTGGTCGCGTTGAGGTCCCTCCACTGGACGACGTCGGCGCCGTCGGCCGAGGACCAGCCGTAGTCGTCCAGGACCTTGCCGGAGTTACGGTTCAGCAGCCGGTAGTAGCCGCTGCCGGAGTCCAGGAAGCGCCACTGCTGGGCTTCGTTGCTTGACCGTGTCCACTGGACGACGGGCGAACCGTCGGCGGTGGCGAAGTTGTAGTCGTCCAGCGCCTTGCCGCTGTTGCGGTTCACCAGCACGTACCACTTGCCGGTGTCGACCGAGGCCGCCGAGGCGGACGACGGGTTCACCATCGCCAGGAAGCCGGCCACGAAGACCATCGAGAGCAGGGCGGCCATCCGCGGCCGCCATCCTCGCCGTGTCGAGGTTCGTGGAGCTGTATCGAAAGCGTTCATCTGCACCCTCCTAGGGGCGACTGGGCAGGGTCGGTTCTTCCCGCTGCGTGCGGACCGGGCACGGCATGTCCGCGGCAGCGGCAAGACGTGACCCCTGCGGGGTGGGGGTCACCGGATCTCCGGCGCACTGTTAGCGCTAACAACTTGAAAGCCGAACATCTGGTGTGTTCAGGGAGAAGACCATGGGGCATGAAAGGTCGTCAAGTACCGTGTCGCAACCGGTCTGCTAATGAGGTGTCATCAGAATCTCGTCCTTGTCAGGGTTGTTGACGAGCTGGATGTGAGCGCTCACACTTTTGGCGCGGGCGGCAGATAAAGTAGGCACGTCCCCCGGTCAGGAGTGCCGGGACCCGCCATGCCCCATGGGAACAGCCCTGCGCCAGGCGGGCTTCCTGGGCCGACTGGGCCCCTTCGCGGCCCCAGCCAGGCGATGGTCCGCTCGACCACCCACCGGTGGACTCCGAGTCCGGACCTGTGCGGGACGCCGCGGCGAGCGATCACCGGTTTCACCCCTGCCGCCCAGACCAGGCGGCGGTACTTGTCGTGGTCGTAGGCACGGTCGCCCAACAGGCTGTCGGGCCGCTTCCTTGGCCGTCCGACCAGGCCGGCGACCGATGGGATCTTCTTCAGCAGGGGTATCAGCTGGGTGACGTCGTTGCGGTTGCCGCCGGTCAGCGAGACAGCGAACGGGATGCCCTGGCCGTCGACGATGAGGTGGTGCTGGCTGCCCGGACGTGCGCGGTCGACCGGGCTGGGCCCGCTTTTGGGCCCCGTCGGGCGAATGGGACCGGTCGAAGCAGCTTGGTTGTCACCTGCGAGGCCCCGGCTTGCTCAATCGCTCGACCGGCAGCCTTTTTGGTCACTCGGAAGCGGGGCGGGTGAGGCGGACCATGGCGCGGTAGAGGGCGGTGGGTGTAGGGGCGTCGGGCATCGGGGGCAGGGGGCTCCGGGTTGGCGTAGGAGCGGAGCATGTGGGCGACGAGGCGTTACCAGGCGTCGGGGGGCGGCGTCGCCGGCGGCGTTGACGAACTGGGCTATCTCCCGCTGCCGGGCGACGGCGCTTCGGCCCTCTTCCAGGTGATCAATCGGAGGTATCTGAAGTCGATCACGATCCTCACGACCAATGTCGAAAAGCGCACACGTTCCGGCGAACCTGTGCCAGGCGGCGCCGAAGCCTCACAGGTTCCGGCAGAAACCTGGATGCTGCATGATCGAACGATGCTGATCGAGCTGGAGAAGGTCGCAAAGGAGATGGCAACCTTTCCGCTTTGAGCGGCCACTTAGGGGTGTACCGACGAGGGCGAGCCGCGGTCAGCGGCGCTATGCCCTCTGTGTCAACACCCGATCGGAGCCCCACGTGTCACCAGACGACCCGAGATCCCCCGAGCAGCCGATGCTTCGGGGTCGCACGCCTCGCCGTATCCGGACGCTCCGGCATTTGGTCGTGGGGGCGGTGGCGGTGCTCGCCGCCTCGGCCGGTGTCGGCTCCCTGGCGCCCAGCGCGGGCGCCGCACCGACCGTCCGCATCAGTGTGGATGCCGGTACCTCCTTGGGCACGGTGCCCAGCAGTGGTGTCGGCCTCAACACGGGCTTCGGCGACGAGCACATGGGGGACCCCAAGGTGACATCGCTGATGAAGGCCGCGGGAGTCCGGCAACTGCGCTATCCCGGCGGCTCCGGCGCAGACGAATACCACTGGAAGACCCACACCTCCGGCGACGGCAGCGGCTGGATCCCCTCCAACACCAACTTCGACCACTTCATGGCCACCGCGAAGGAGGTCGGCGCCCAGCCGATCCTGACCGCGAACTACGGTTCCGGCACCCCCCAGGAGGCCGCCGACTGGGTCAAGTACGCCAACGTCGACAAAGGTTACGGCGTGAAGTACTGGGAGATCGGCAACGAGGTCTACGGCAACGGGCACTACGGCAACGGCAAGGGCTGGGAAACCGACACCCACGCCGACAAGAGCCCGAAGGAGTACGGAAAGAACCTGGTCGCCTACTCGAAGGCGATGAAGGCCGTGGACCCGAAGGTGAAGATCGGAGCGGTGCTCACCACCCCCGGCGGCTGGCCGGATACGGAGAAGGCTCCCGGTGACAGCGCCGACTGGAACCACACGGTGCTCTCCATCGCGGCAAGCTCGATCGACTTCGTCATCGTCCACTGGTATCCGGGCGGCACCACCACGGCCGACCTGCTGAACACCCCCTCGCGGATCGCCGGGGCCACGTCCTCGCTGCGCTCGCTGATCGCCAAGTACGCGGGCTCGCGCGCCGCTTCGGTGGAGATCGCGGTCACCGAGACCGACGCCGTCGGCTCGCCCGCCTTGACCAGCCAGGCCGCGGCCCTGTTCGCGCCGGACACCTACATGACCTGGTTCGAGCAGGGTGCCACCCACGTGGACTGGTGGAACCTGCACAACGGCTCGGGCGAAGCACCCACCACCGTCCTCGGCGAGACCGACTACCAGGACGGGGGTGTTCTCTCCGCTGGAACCTGCGCCGGGGGGAAGTGCGAACCGCCGCGCGACACGCCCTTTCCCACCTACTGGGGCATCCGCTCGCTGACCGCACTGGCGCAGCCCGGCGACACCATGGTCAAGTCGTCCTCGGGCAACCCGTCGGTTGCCGTGCACGCGGTGCGGAGCGGCAACGGCGGTCTGAACGTCATGCTGATCAACAAGAGCCCGCAGAACGCGGCGCAGGTGTCGCTCTCGTACGCCGGATTCACTCCGGCCGCAGGGGCGGTCACGACCGTTTCGCATGCCAAGGGAGATACTGCCCTGACGACGGCGGAGCGGGGCACGGCGGTCGCACAGACGCTGCCGCCGTACTCGATCACGACTCTTCAGCTGAAGCCCGCGTCGGGGACCGCCGGCGCTGCCAAGCCGACGCCCGCCCCCACGCCGACCGCCGCCACGCCGGTTGTTACCGCCTCCGGCACGACCGGCACCCGTGCGCAGGCGGAGCGCGGCGTACCCGTCGGCCAGCCGACCCCGAGCAGCACGTCCGGCGGCCTGGCGTCCACCGGGGTGAGCAACACCATCGCCTACAGCGCCCTCGGTGGCCTGCTGGCCATCGCCGCCGGAAGCGTGCTGGTGCTTCGCGGACGTCGCCGCAGGGCTTTGCACGGGAAGTGAGACCGCATGAGTGACCGACGGCCCGGCAGCAACGCCACCCACCCGTGGCGCGCCGGGCCGTCGGCCTCCGCGCCGGCGTCGGCGGTCAGGTAACAAACAAGGCCGGGGTCGTTGACCTGGACCTGGTCTACCTCGGCGCCGGTCCCGGCCCGTGGGGTGGCCCGCAGGCGGCTGCGTTCCGGGCCACCGTGGAACTGCCGCGTGAGGATTTCGCGATCTTCGGGGACCTGGCGGTATTGCCCGGGGTCAGGGCGTCGAACGGCGACTCCACGACGCCGTTCTGACCTTCCGGGACGAGACCGGGTCGGTGCTGTTCGCAGACTCCACCGATGCCACCATGCGGGGCATCTACCGGAACTGGCGCTACGTCTGGCGCACCGCAGGAGGCAGCGCCGATCGCTGCGCCCCGCCCGCTGCTGATCTCCGGCCTTTTGCAGACCGGTAGCGCCGCCCCGGACACGTCCGTGGGCGCCACCTGCACCACCGGCGCCGACGGTGTCTGCACCGCGACCGTCCCGCTGGGGAGCTACTGCTGGCAGGAGACCCCAGCACCGCACCGCTGGGAGCACTCCCATTCGTAGGCACATGAAGCCAGCCCCGCGCGGTGCGCGTCAAGACACGCGCCCGCGTTCACCTTCCGTAAGCGGACTTCCCCCTGCCCCACCGCGTACGGTCGACGGGCCCGTCCGGGTCGATCTCCCCACGGACACCGCCTGGTCCCTTCGGGTTCACCCCGAGGGGACCAGGCCGGCGTTTCCCAACGGCCGTGAAGCCAAAGGCCCGAGCCGACCCCCGTCAGTAGCCGACGTGGAAGGTGGCGTCGGCCTTCTCCGTGGTGGTGGCGATCGGGTCGTTCACCGTGAACGACCCGTTCGGCAGGGAGAACGACGTTCTCGGCCCGGAACCCGCCCGCCCCGTCCTCGACCCCCGCGGCGAGGACTTCATCCGCGAGCACTGGGACATGTTCATGGGCATAGCCACCTACAGCCTGCGCAACCCCCATGACGCCGAGGACGCCGTCATGGACGCCATGCTCATCATGCACCGCAAGATCGAACGCATCCTTGTCCATCCCAACCCGCTCGCGCTGGCCCTTCGGATCCTCAACCACGCGATCATCGACTCCCTGCGGCGCGCGGCCCGCCTGAGCGGCAACGAGCGTCCGGTCGCCGAGCTGCCCACCACCACCTACCTGATGGAGCTGGGCCGCTACGACCGCCTGGACCGCGCGATGGAGGATCTCGCCGCGATCGCACCGCTGCAGGCCCAATGCCTCCAGCTCTACGACCTGCTGGGCCTGTCCTACCCGCAGATCGCCCAAGCCCTGGGCATCACCGAGACCGCCGCGAAGACCAACGCCTCCAGAGCCAGGAAACGCCTGGAGATACTCATGCTCACGGAACTTCCAAAGGAGAAAGGGGACTCCTGATGCCGGAAGACCTCCTGAACCAGCAGGCCGGTACCGCACACGAACCCACCGCCCACGCGGAGGACGACGGGACCAAGGACCAGCCGTCCGCGGACCCGGCACGGGCCGGCACGGGAACGGAGGCCTCCGCCGAGCTGATGGCCCACCAGGCCGAGGCGATCCGCGCCCAGGTGGTCGGCCGCAGCACCGAGGACTTCATGCAGCGCCTGGCCGCCCGCATCGCCGCCGAAGCCCGCCGCCCGTCCCGTATCCAGTACGCCCCGGTGGCGATCGGCGATCCCGGTCCGCAACCGTACGGCGAGGAGCCGGCCGAGCTCACCCAGCTCGCTCCGCCTCCCACCGGCCCCGCCCCCCACACCGTCCGTCCCGGCACCAGCACCCGGCCCCGCATCCGCCGCGGCGGGCGGCGCCGACCCGAGCCGATCATCACCGTCCGGAAGGGGTGCTCCCCGTCCGGATCCGGCGGGCATGACGCTACCGACCGGACTGGCCGCCGCAGTCTCACGACAGTCTCAACCCTCCTGCCCTGCAAGCAATCTGAGTGACCGCCGGATTCCTGGGGTCGGCTGGGCGCGGGAAGTCGCGGCAGGCCGGCGCGCTGGACGCGGCCACGACGGGCAGACTGACGCTGCCCTCGGGCCGGGGCTATCTCCTGGATCCCGGCCTCGGAGCGTGACCTCGTCGCTGAGGAAGGGCAGGTCCGTGTCATCGAGGACGGGGACCGCTATGTCGTGGCCCGCCGTGACGGTGTGCGCGAGGTGCTCGAGTCGACGGACGACCGCAGCGGGCGGGCCCTGCCGGTAGAGATCTGGGACCACGGCCGACGCGTGCGCGTGGAGTACACGTCGCTGCCGTCGAGCGCCACGGCTGCGCTCTCGTCGGTCACGGAAGAGTCCGGCTACCGCCTCATGGTCGTTGGCGCCGGCGCAACGCACCGGCAGCGCAAGCTCTCAGGGGGAAGGGACGCCGCCAAGGGGCGGGAGATCCGCCCGTCACAGCGGTCCGCCAGCGCCGACTCTCCCGCACAAGTGCGGACGAATGAGAAGAAGTGCTGCGCCCCTCCTCCGGGACTCGGAGGCCCGTCGTGTCGGCCCCGGTGGTGTTCAAGGCGGTGGTCCCTGCGGACGCGACCTGCGCTCGCCCTCCTCGCCAAGGTCGGCCATGCTGATCACGGGCAGACAGCACGAACTCGCCTTGCATGGCTCTATAGACGACCACGCGCAGAGCAGGGCTCATCCCTCCACCCTGCCGGTGCCCGGCCACTGCAGCACTGCGGGGGCGACGCTAGGGCGGCACTGCGGGCGGGTCGCAGGGGTGGACCGAGGTCGGTGCCTCTCCGGACGTCGTGGCCCCGGCGCACCTCGTCGGCGGTGGAGCGTACTGACCCCAAACAGCAATGTCGGCCTTCGAGACCACAACCGGGTCTCGAAGGCCGACGTCACGCGACTGGCCGTATCGGCCAACAGCGTCGTTGAAGCGGCGGGTCTTCATGGAAGGCTGACGTGCCGATATCGAAGGAACGTGGTGATTCCTCATTGCGAAAAGCCGCATTTGATGAACCCACCGCCCGTGGATGGGGCAGTGATCGGCTATCGCCTTTCCGCTGCCCCATCTACGGGGTCGATGTCGCCTTGTTTCTGGTGAACCGGTCGCTGAAGCTGCAGACCTCATCGAGGTCTATCGAGGCGCACAGTTCGCCGCTCTTGAGGACGCTCAGCATGATGCTGCAGTCGCCCTGGGCGATTCCGGCGAAAGTCACTCCGATGGTGTCACCGCGCGGTGCTTCCTTCGACATTGCGACGAACCCGCCCGGAGTTCCTTCGTCAACGTAGAAACCCCAGCTCCCTTTCCCCGTTCCGGCGGGGCAGCCCTTCGCGAGCGAAGGGTCGAAGCGCAACCCCTGTGAGGTGAAGGTGTGGTCCGCCTCGAAGGACAGATGGGCGCCGGCTGCCGTCGTCCAGTCTCCCTTGATGTCGTCTACTTCCGCCGTGCCTTTGGCCTCTCCTGAACCACCACAGGCAGAGAGGAGCAGGACGATTGCCAGGAGGAATGGTCGACGGCCGCGCATGTTGGCTCCAAGCTATTCCGAGGATCGAGATGTGGGTGAGTTTCTAGTGTGCGTAGCATCCGCACATGTTGAGCGGAACCCTCTCCTGCCACGAGAAGTCCTGCGTAACGGCGGCGCCGAAGGTCTTTTCGAAGAGGGGATTCCAGGTTCTGGGGATCGCGTGCGTGGCGGAATTCCAGTCGCTCTGGTTGTGGACGGTGAACTGTATTCGCATTTCTCCCTTGCTTCTGTCCACGCCGCTGATGCGGGCAGTCCCGGAGTAGGTTCCAAGGAATGCGTCGGCGCTGTTGGCGTGACCGAGCTTACCGTTGGTCAATACGCTGGAGATGTCGTTGTAGATACCGCGTACCGTGTTGGCCCGATACCAGGGACTCCCCGGTTCCGGACCCCTGTCCTTGTATCCGAAACTCATGGGCTCCTTTGCGTTGGGTGCATCCATTCCGCTCTTCAGGGCTTGTCCCAGAAGCTCTGACCGGGCCTTGCCCACCCATTCGTCACCCGCCAGCACTCGGGTGAACGTGTCACCGCCGCGGAACTTCTGGCTGGGCCCGAGCGGGTATCCGCCACCCCAGAGCCATCCGAAGAACAGGCCCCGCGACGTCTCCCACGAGTTGTACGGACCCCCTTCGTCTATGATCCCGAACTTTTCCCGCGGAGCCGTGAACAGCGGGGCAAGGGCGGGGTTCCAGCCCAGGGGCATGGGGTTGAAGATATCGCCGCGACCGAACGAGTTGCCGCTCCAGCTTCCGCGGCCTCCGAGGCCGCCTCCGCCGCCGCCGCCGCCTCCGCCGCCGCCGCCTCCGCCGCCTCCGCCGCCTCCGCCGCCTCCGCCGCCTCCGCCTCCGCCTCCTCCGCCGTTGTAGTGTTCCTCGACCTCGTCCTCCGGCATGTCCTCGATGTGCTTGCCGTTGGTCCAGCCGCCGCCACCGCAGTAGCCGGCGTCGCCGCAGCTCTCGAGACCGGTCGGGTCGCTGAAGGTGACCGGGCTGTTGTTTGCGTAGCTGTAGCCGTTGAGGGACTGGTGCTGGTCGACGCTCAGCACGGGGTCGACGCTGAGGAACTGGCCGAGGGCCGCGTCGAATTCACGTGCGCCGACGTGGGTGAGGCCGGTGTTGGTGTCCTCCGGCTTGTCGAGGAACCGCTTGTCGTCCAGCCAGTTGGTGGCGGCGGGTCCGCGTGCGGAGCCGAAGGGGGTGGTGTACCGCTTGGACACCGTCTGGGTGTCGTCGGCGGAGACCACGAGGGAGGACGTTCCGTGGTGGTCGCCGGCCACGAAGGACAGCTTGGCGGTGCCGGATTCGTTGCTCAGTACCGCGACCTTGACGCTCGAGATGCTGTAGGAGCGGGTGGCCCACTTCTTGGCACCCTTGAGGTGCACCTCGTTGGAGCCGGCGTAGAGCACCGTCTCGCCGGCGGGGTCGCGGCGGATCAGGAGTTCGCCCTCAGCGTCATAGACGTAGTCGGTGGCGGTGGCCCCTTCGGTGGTCTTGGTGAGCTTGCCCTCCGCGCCCCAGTTCAGGGTCTGGGAAGTGGTGCTGCCGGGGGTTTCCGCGCGCTTGGTGGTGTTGCCCGTCGCGTCGTACGTGTACTGCGGGGTGATGCCGGTGCAGGTGGCGCCGGTGGTGGTGGCCGCCAGCGTGTGCGGGCGGGCCGGGTCGTAGCAGTAGGTGCGGGTGGTCGAGGTGCCGGTGTTGGTCTTCTCCGTGGCCCGCTGGCCGGACGCGGTGTAGGTGTAGCTGTTCCAGTAGGGGGCGGCGCCGTCGAGGTTGGCGGCGGTCCGGCCCGAGACGGCGCAGTCGGCGGTCTTCGGGGTCCAGGCCTCGGTCATACGGCGTTGGGCGTCGTAGGTGAAGCACTGGTTGTCGGCCTTGGTGAAGCCGCTGAGCGGGGCCGAGTCGAAGATCGACAGGACGTTGCCGGCCTGGTCGTAGTTGTAGGTCAGCTCCTGGATCATGCCGTTGTGGGTCTGGTCGTTGACTGTGGACTTGAGTAGACGGCGGGTGCCGTCCTCGTAGGTGTTGCCGATGAACGTCTTGCGGACACCGGCGGCCGCGGAGCGGGCCAAGGTCAGCTGCTCGATCTCACCGATGGGGGAGTAGGCGATGTTCTGGACGTAGTCGGTGGCGCCGGAAATCCCCTTCGGCAGGCCGAAGTCGTTGTAGTTCACCTGGACGGTCTCCGACGGCAGGCCGGCGGCCGTCGGCGCGGAGCTGGAACCCAGCGTGCCGTCGAGCCGGTAGTTGACCGTGGTGTCGGTGGAGGCGGTGATGGCGCCAGAGGTGACCAGCGGATCGTCGGAGGGCAAGGTCAGGCGCGTCGTGGCCGGACGGCCCAGGGTGTCGTAGGCGGTAACGGACTTGGTGTAGGCCTTGCCGGTGACGCCGCCTTCGTAGCGGACGGATTCGCTGCTGGCACCCTTGCGGATGGTGTCGTACGTCCACGCCGCGAGCTTGTTGGCGTCGGACTTCGGCGACTTCCACAGGCCCGTCTTGCGGCCGAACTCGTCGTAGCCGTACTCCAGGACCGTGTTGCGGGCGTCCTTGGAGGAGGCGATCTGGTCCAGGACGGTGTACGTCGTGGTGGCCTGCCCCTTGTCGGGGTCGGTGGTGCTGACGGAACGGCCGAAGAGGTCGTAGCCGTAGGTCCACTTGGCGTTGTCGGGGCCGGTGACCGTGGCCTGCTTGCCGTCGACCGTGTACGTCTGCTTCACGCTGGTGTAAGGCGTGACCGGCGCGGTGCCCCCGTACTCGGCGTCGTTCGGCGTCGTGCCGCCGTACGTGCGGGTCTCCGTGGCCTGCCCGAGGCCGTTCGTGATCGTACGCGTTGCGTTGCCGCCCTGGAGGGCCGTCGTGGCGGTCGAGTCACCGGTGTAGCCGGTGGTGGTGGTCTGCTTCTGCACCCCGTAGACGAGGAGCGAGGAACTGATGGTGCGGCCGAGGCCGTCGAAGACCGTCTGGGTCTGCTTGGGGGTGCTGCCGTACTCGGCACGGGCGTACGTACCCTCGGGCGCCTTGTCCTTGTCCCAGATGTCGGCGTACGTCTCGTAGGCCAGCCCGCGCGAGTCGTAGCGGGTGTCCGTGAGGATCCGGCCGCCGTTCGGTGACGGGCTCTGGGTCTGCAGCGGGCGCAGGAGCGCGTCCGAGATCGTGTAGACGGTCTTGTAGTTACCGTCGGCGGCGAGGCTGCCGACCGAGGTCCACGGCTGCTTGCCGCGTTCCAGGAGGTAGCCGTACTTGACGTTCGGGGTCTGGGACTGGCCGCGGTTGGGCAGCCAGGTGGCGGTCAACCGGCCTAGGGCGTCGTAGGTGTTGAACGTCGAGCCCATGTTGGCGTCGATGGAGCGCACGGTCGATCCGCGCAGGTCCAGGTAGGTGTACGACTTGTGCTGCTGCCCGTTGGAGGCGAGCTTCGGCGCGGTCTTCACGGTGACTTCCAGCGGTCCGGCCGCGGCGGGCGTGTAGCTGGTCGTCGTGGTGTTGCCGGCGGCGTCGGTGACGCTCAGCGGACGGCCGAGCTTGGCCGCTGCCGTGTCGTAGGTGGTCTTCGAGACAGTCTGCCAGCCGGCCGCGCCGGCCGGGTTGCGGTCGGCGGTACCGGCCGCCGCCGGGTAGGCCTGGGCGCGCCCGGTCCAGGTGGCCAGACCCAGGGTCGGGGTCTGGCTCGCCGTCCAGCCCGTGGCGGCGGTGTCGTCGTAGACGGTGGCCGTGTCGGACAGGACGTCGCCGCGGGTGGCCGAGTTGGCGGGCAGCGTCAGCTTGTCGTCGGTGACGGAGCACAGGGCGCCGACGGTGCGGGTGCGCGAGGTGCGGTTGGTGATGCCCTTGGCATCGTTGCGCGCGTACCAGGTGCGGGTGCACGTCTCGTCGCCGGTCTTGGCCGTGTCACCGGAGGACGAGACCTGCGTGGTCATCCCGTAGACGTCGTCGTAGGTGGTGTCGGTGCGGGTGGTGCGCCAGGTGCTGGACGCGGTGAGGAAGGTGTGGGCGTACGTGGTCCCCGTGCGGACGTAGTGGGCCTTGGCGTTGGCGTACGACTTCTGCTGGCTGGCGGTTTCCTTGCTCCACGGGTCGGTCACCGATACGGAGACGGGAGTCGCTCCGTCGTAGGTGATCTCCTGGCGCTGGAAGCCCGAGTACTGGTTGTCGTCGTTGATGTCGGGGATCGTCAGCCCGGCCACCGGGACGGCCGCGACCGTGGAGGTGCGGGTGGCGCCACCGGCCTTGCGGGTGTCGCCGCGCATGCCCTGCATGAAGACCTTCACGGTCTTGGAACGGGTCTTGCCGACGGCTCCGGTGGAGGCGGTGACCTTGCCGTATCCGCGCCAGTCGGACCAGGTCCGCTCCTTCTCCGGGGTCAGCGGGTCGTCGTTGTGGTGCCAGCCGGGGTTCGCGTACTCGTAGGAGTTCTCGACGAGGTCGTTCTGGCCCGACGGGTCAGCGATGGTCACCGCGGTGACGTTGTACTTGTGGAACCAGTCGAGCTGGGGGTCGCCGCCGTTGATCGGCCAGTAAACGGGGTAGCAGGACAGGGAGTTGTCGTCCTCGGCCACCGGCATCTTCGTACCGCGCACGCACTCGGGGTTGGAGAGCGTGACCGTGGTGATCGCGCCCGTCTCGGAGGTGATCGTGTTGATGCGCGGGCGGTTGAGCGGGACGATGTTGTCGCCGTCGACGTCCACCCGGTTCGGGCGCATGTGGTAGGTGAAGTCGACCGGGGGAACGTCGACCGTGCCGCCGTTCTTGCCCGTGCGCTTGATCGACTTGAGGACCAGGCTCTGGTCGCTGGTGTCACCCAGGTCACCCGGGTCCAGGTACTCCTGCGTCAGGTCGTAGGTGTCGACCAGCGCGTAGTTGTCCGGCTCCAGAGCCGTCGACCACGCGTACGTCTTCACGTTCGTCATCCGTTTGCGCGTGAAGAAGGCGGGACCCGTTGCCTTGCAGTCGGTGACGCCCGCGGCGCAGACCGAGTCGAAGGGGACGTCGGGCCAGTTGTCCGAGGTGTCGTTCGTCAGGCTGGTGCAGTCCGTCGCGAAACAGCGCTCCTCGTAGCCCAAGGTGAGCTTGTGCGAGGGCGTGCCCGTGAAGAGGGTGTCGGCGCGCTGGCCGTAGCGGATCTCGGAGAGGGTGCCGCCGCGGTCATAGGCGGCGAGTTTGGTCTTGTCGCCGTTCTTGGCGTAGTTGTTGGTCTCGGCCGCGTACCAGTAGGTGGCGGCGTTGCCGTGGACGTCCTGGATCAGGTCGAGGTTCCAGCGCCAGGCCTGGACCTCGGAGCGGCCGGCGAAGGTGGAACCCTTCGTGTATCCGGGCTCACCGGAGTCGTCACCGAAGACGGGTACGGTCCAGGTGGAGTTGGTGCGCTCGGAGCCGGCGCCGGGGAGCTTGTTCAGGCCGAAGGTGTAGGTCGTACCTTCGCCGGTGATCACCTTCCAGTATTCGCCGTCGTTGTCGCCGTTGTCGGCGCCGGTGCCCCGGATGACCTGGGAGGCGTCGTCGCCCTTGAGGTGCCACTTGCCCGTCGTGTCGTCCATGACGAGTTCGCTGGACTTGCCGTTCAGGACGAGGGAGGCGTTCTCGTACTTCCAGCAGAAGTCGTTCTTGTCGGTCTGGCCGTCGTCGTCACACGAGCCGTACTTGCGCTCGATGTGGGAGGACGTCAGGTCGAAGCCCTCGCCGATCTGGGAGCCCTGGTTGTTGGTGTTCGCCGTTCGGCCGTCGATGGCACTGCTGCTGTACGAGAACGACAGCGCGGGCACAGGCCCTGAAGCGGCGGGCGGGACGGCCACCGTGTACGACCAGGTGAGGCCACCACTGGAGGTTCCCGATCCCCAGGTGGAGGAGGCGGAGAGCGGGGTCGCCGCGAAGTTCCCGGCGCCCTTGGGCGAGGCGGTCTCCGTGGCCATGACGGCGAAGACCGCCGGAGCCTGCGCCGGGGCCTTGTCCTTGGACTTGGCCGCGGACGGGGTTCCGGCGGGGAGCGCGGTGACATCCGCTGTCACCGTCTGGTTCTTGATGCTGTTCGCCGAAGGCAGCGGTGTCGTCTTGCGGCACTCCGCCTTCTCGGGGGTGGTCAGCGCACACGCGGGCAGGCTGACGAGCCCGAGGCGGGTGGACCAGCCGCCGCCGACCGCGGAGGCGAAGGACCCGTAGTCCACGGTCAACTGCGCCGGTCCGTCAGCCGTGTTGGTCGCAGTGAACAGGACGCCGGTGATGCCGGCCTTCTCCGCAGCCTTCTGGTCCAGCACCTTGACCGTGGACTTCCGACCGTCGCTCGCCGGAGTCGTCGCGGCGGGTGCGGCCGGGCCCTGAGGAACCGACGGGCTCAGCAACGGGCTCTTGACCCGCGCCGTGGACCGTACGTCGACCAGCGGGCGGGAACCCGACCGCGCGGCCGAACCCTCCAGCGTGGCCGCCTTGGGCCAGTCCGCCTTGGCGTCGGCGCGGGCCCGGTCGGCCTGGACCTTGTTCTCGGCCTTGTCCTTGGAGACGAGGTCGCGAGCTTCCTTGGCGCCCTGGGCGTTGACCGCCCGGACCTTCGCTTCCCTCGGCTTGGTGATCTTCGGGGCGCCGGGGAGATCGGCCGCCTCCGCGACCGGGGTCAGTATCCCTGGCACCGCGAGGGAGAGAGCCAGGGCCGCTGCCAACGGCAACCTGTGGCGGATTCCTCCGCCTGGTGAACGGCTGGACATCAACGCTCCATCTGAATTTGGGTACGGGTATGGGTATGGGTATGGGTGGACCGTGGCCGGCCTGAGGGGGCGGCCACGGCCAAGTCAGTGGGGGATCCGGGCCGTCAGCAGCCCGGGCGCAGGACTGTCGCCGGAGACCTCCGGGGCGTCCTTCACGGCGCGGGACCGCAGGCGCGTGCCCTTGATCCCGCCGGGCAGGAAGCCGCCCCGGCGCCCTCGGTGAGGCCCTTGCCGACCGAGGACTCGCCGCTCCCCGCCGCTGCCCGCCGCGGCCGCACGGGCCGAAACGGTGGTCTGGCGATCAGGTCGCTGCCGTCGCGTCAGCCGAGACACCACGCTCCGACGACGAACGTCGGCTTTTGGGTGGGATCGAGCTCGGACGCCTCGGCCCCGGCGTCGGTTCCTGTGGAGCCGCGGACCCCAGGAGGAACCGGTGGCCGTGCGCCGGCCGATGGCACGGACCTCGTAGCCGTCCGGCTTGTCCGGCAGACGGGCGTCGTCGAACTGCGCCTCGGCCGCCTCTGTCTGACGGCATCAGTCAACTTTCCCAAGTGACACTGGATCTCCGATCCGGCGTGCAGTGAATCTGGCCGCGCCCCTGCGGCAGACCCTTGGAGTGGACTCCTCCGGGCTAAATGCTGGTTAAAGCTGCCGGACACGGGCGGTGACCGAAGCGCACCCAGGACCCTTGCGCACCGAGGCGCCGACTACAGGACCGGGATGCGACCGGCGATCAGGACCAGGTGGACGGCGCCGCCAGGCGGGAGCGCTCCACCACCGTGTCGAGTCGTGAATGTCCGCGAGAAGTACCTGTTCGCCGTCCTCGCCTCATTCCTCGCCAGCACGGCGGCTGCGACCCGGCTGAGTCTGCGGCCCCGGGCGCCGCCGATGTGCTGACGGCGGACCCGGGCTGGGAGGGCCCGGCGCCGCGCGGCGAATCGGCCGGATCGAAAGTGCTCGGGTACGGGTTGTTCATCGCTCGACGTGGGCCCGCCCGCCACGCCGCCTTCTTCCCGTTCCATGTGCTGCGCGAGGGCCTGCATGCCCGTCCCCGCGTAGGGCCGCGAAATGGCGGGCTAGAGGGCGCCTGCTCCCAGGGCGGCGAGATGCCTCGGGCCGGGGATCAGAACAGGCACTGATGCGTACGCGTCAGTCCCATTGGGTTCCGTGCGCTGGAAGTCAAGGAAGTCTGCGCCAGTTGTTCATGGCGGGGATCCGCTCGTTCCTAGGCTCGGTGGTGTCCGGTTAACTGTCGGGTTTTTCAAGCAAGTTCGTTGTGGCAGTCGTTACCTGCGAGCCGCACCAACAAACGGGGGAAAACATGGGTATGAATCGCGCCAAATCGGTAGTCGCCGCCGTCACTGTGGCGGCTGGGCTGGTGTTTGGCCTGGGAGCCACTCCGGCGTCGGCGTATGCGGAAGGCCACAACGTCACGATCAAGAACGGTGCCAGCGGGCAGTGTCTGGAGGTCGCGGACTGGCGCACTGACAACGGCGCGCCAGTTCGGCAGTGGGGATGCACCGGTGGCGCCGACCAGCGCTGGGACATCGTGCCCACCTGGTCCTACTCAAACGTATCTGTGATCAGGAACGTGTACAGCGGAAAGTGCCTGGAGATCGCCGACTGGCGTACCGATTACAGCGCACAGGCTCGGCAGTGGAATTGCAGCGGCGGAGCCAACCAGCATTGGGGGACGGTGACGGAACGTGACAGCACGGACCGCCCGTGCCGATCAGGAATGAGATCAGCGGTCAGTGCCTGGAGATAGCCGGCTTCAGCACCGCTTGGGGCGCGCAGGCCAGCCAGTGGGGCTGTAACGGCGGCGCCAACCAGACCTGGAGCTACTTCATGGGATAACGATCGGGCTCGGGCCAGCTGACTTGTGCCTACTTCTTCGGGGTGGTCAGGGTCTGGTGGGCGTCGCACACGTCGCAGGCGCTGGCGATGGCGTCGCGCGCGACCATGAAGCGGGCTTCCTCGGTGGAGAGGTGGCCGCCGGTTCCGCCTGCGATGGCCCAGGAGCCGGGGCGGTGCAGGCGTAGTCCCGGGTCGGTGCCTGGCGTGGCGGAGGGGCGCCATACGCGCTCCCCGATCCACATCTCCGAGCCGGCCGCGACCGGTTCGCCAAGGGCGGTCAGCGCGGGTGCGGCCGGGCCGCGGCCGGAGCGGGCTGCTGGCGGCGCAGCATGGGAACGCCCTCGTACGACGTCCCGGGGACGGGTCGTACGCGGTCGCTGGGAACGTCGACCGCGATGAGGTCCTCGGTCAGGTCCTGGCCGGTGCTGGCGGTGCGGCTGGCCCAGGCTCGCAGGGCCACCACGTACACCCACCGCCCGGTATCGGTCTGCCACCTGCGCACGAGGCGCCCGCCGACCTCGCCGTCGGGAAGGAGGACGCGAACGGGCGGGAGCCGGGCGGGCGAGTGGCGTCGGGCGGGATCACTCATGGTCGGGTGCGGGCGAGCCGCTCGTCCCGCTCGTGCTGGCAGCCCAAGCAGAGGGGGTTGCCACCGTGGCCGTAACGGCAGGTCTGAGAGTGGCACCGAGCGCAGGGTCCGGTCTGGCTGGGTGCCCAGGTGACAGGGACGGCCTTGGGGCGGGTGGTGGTGGGGGCCTGCTCGCTCATGCTGCACTCCGGTCCACGGCCTCGGGGGCATGGGTGAGGGCGGTGCGGCGCAGCTCGCCGGCGCCAGCCCGCCAGTGGGCGGGAGAGGCCCAGTAGGGGTGGGTGGCAAGGCGGAGGTCCAGGAGGACCAGGGCGCGCCGCAGCGCGGCCGTGCCGGTCCCGGCGGGGGTGTGCGCGAGGGCCGTGTAGGTCCGCTTCCGCGTCTGCTGGAGAGCGACGAGGTCAGCGGGGAAGTAGTGCGGTGTCACCTCTTAACTAAAACATGTGTTCGATTTTCTTTGCGAGTCTCCCCGGGTGTCACCGGCCGTAGGTGTGTCGGCACAGCGCTGTGATGGTCGGGCTGGTCACGCCGTGCGCGGAGCGGCACAGCGCGGCCATGTCCCCGGCCCGCACTCCGGGTGCGGGGTGGCCAGGGCGGCGCGGTGCAGGCGCACGGATGCCGCTGGCTTTGGCCGTGCCCGTGGTCTTTGGCCTGACCCTCGTGGTGGGGTGCGCGGCGGGTTTGTGCGGGCTGGCCCTGCGCGGCCGGGTGGGCCCCTGGTCGGTCCGGCGGGGCGTGGTGGTGTTCTGTTGGTTCGCTGCGGCTGCGGGGGCACGTTGGGCGGGATCGGGCGCACGCCGTGTGGGGTCGATAAGGGGTTCGGCGGAGGGGTGGGCGCCGGGGAGGGGGGAGAGGGGCAGTGCCGCCGGCTCGGCGGCGCGCTGTCCGGGCCGGGCAGGGCCGGGGTGTTTGTGGTCGGCCGCCGCGGCGGCCGGGGAGGCCTTCGCGGCCGAGCGGGGGGCGGGGTGGACAGTGACGCATCCGGAGGCCGCGAGCAGCGCGGCGAGGAGCAGGACAGAGACCAGCGGCGCATGCGATCACGCTCCCCCACACGGGCCCCAGACCGGCCCAGACGGCCCCGCTGCGCCCCTCGGATGGGTGATGTGGCGGCTGTCCCGCCGGACCGTGTCGCGCCGGTCGGGGCGATCCTGGAAGGGGGACTGCGAGGGAGGCCCCGGAGATGGTGCTCAGACCGCCGGTTGAGCCGATGCTGGCGCGGGCCGCGGAGTCGGTGCCTGGCCCGGCTGCGCTGCGGGCAGGGGTGGCCTACGAGCAGAAGTTGGACGGTTCTCCAGACTCTTGCAGGTGTCTCATCTGAGTATCGGCATGAGTCGCCCTACGAGGGGTTCGGGGTGGTCGCTTCTGCGGATACGAGGAAGGCCTGGCGAGTCGGCGAGGAGCCGCGTTGAGGGTGGGCGGTTACTGCCGGACGGCGGCGGGGTCCTCGGGCTTCGCGCCGAAGGACTGGGCAGCGTTCCGCGGCGCCGCCGGAGTGGCGCCGCCACGGAACGGCTGGTGGTCAGAGTCCGGGTGTGGCGGTGGCGTAGGCGACGTACAGGGTTCCGCCGTGGGTGGCGAGGCCGGCTGCGGTGACGCTGTTGGCGGTGCCGGGGAGTTGTGCGAAGGCGTCCCAGCCGCCGCCGTTCTGGCGGTTGATCCACAGGTTTTCGTCGGAGCCCAGGACGACGCAGTGCAGGAGGTTCGCGCAAACCACCAGTGCCGGGGCGGCCATGGAGTACTGGCCCACGAGGGTCTCGCCGGACCATGCGTAGTTGTTGTGGGACTTGAGGTAGACCTGCCCGTTGAGGGCGGTGCGGGTCATGTGCATTCCGTTCCCGTTGGACAGCATGCTCGTCGCGAAGTACGAGCCACCTGCACCGTGCTGATCGAATGCCCTCCAGGTGTTGTTGCTCTCCATGAGGGCGAAGTACGACTTGTGGTCCTGGGCGCCGCGGACCACGCAGTACAGGTTCCCGTCCGACGTGGCCAGGGCCGGGCCGTTGGTGGTCGTCCCGGGCAGCACGACGGCGAAGGTCCAGGTGACGCCGTTGGCGGTGGAGGTGACGATCACCCGGTTGTCGAGGTCGCGGTGGGCGAGGTAGAGGCGGCCGGCGTGGACGGCCAGCGCGGGGGCGGAGAGGATGCCGGTGGTGGGCACCACCGCGTGGCCGCTCCATGAGGTGCCGTCGAAGCGGGTGATGTACACCTTCTTGTCGATGCCGGCGTGGGCGCTGTAAAGGTGATTGCCGAAGCTCGCGAGGGCGGGCGCGTGGTGGCTGACGCCACCGGGCTGGACGGGGCTGTGCCAGCCGCCCCCGTTGTGGGCGCGCAGGCCGATGACGGGGAGCTTGCTGACGCGCGTACGGATGGCCATGTAGATCGTGCCGTTGCCCAGGAACCCGCCGCCGTCGAAGCGGTGGTCCTCCTCGTGGAAGGGCTTGGCGGCGATGGCGTTGAGCGCGGCGCGGTCGAAGGCGAAGACCCGCTGCTGGATCAGGTCGTCGGCGAAGAACGACACGAACAGCTTGATGAGGTTGGCGATCCCCGAGGCGAAGGCGAGGAGCTCGCTCGAGCCGGCGCTGAATTTGCCCTCGGGCAGGGCGTCGGCGAGCTCCCACGCCGTCTTCGAGATCGACTCCAGCGTTTCCAGCAGTTTCGTCGCCTGGCCGTGGTCCTCCTCCCAGCACTGGACATTGAAGATCACGCCCCGGTCGACGCTCCCGTGATAGATCACCGTGTTCGGGCCGAACGGATGGCTCTCGCCGGTATTGACGCCCTCGATGACGTGGCTGCGCATCCACTGGCGGGTGCCGCCGTCCGCCGCGGCGGAGGTGGCGGCGTAGATCTCCTCGGAGCCGAACTCGTCGGACCCCACGTACATGTAGAGGCGGTCCAGCCACACCTTGGTCATCACCGGGGCCGCAGTCAGCTCGACCTGATCCCAGGCGGTGGCCGAGGTCATCACCGTGGCACCGTAGCCGTAGGCGCCCACCGCCCGCCCGTACTCCTCGGCCTCGGGCCCCCGCGGGTCTGCGGCCGGGGCGTCCACGTCGATCACGTTCGCGTTCGGCTGCGCGCCGATCTCCTCGCCGGCCGCCGTTAGGTCCGCGGCCAGGTCCAGGGCGGTGTAGCCGGTGTCGGTGGAGCGGGTGGCGAGACTGTCGGGGAACACCCCGGCACGGCCGGACGCCTCCTCGAGGTAGACGCGCCCGAAGTCGCCCAGCTCCTCCTCGTCGAGCAGCCCCGTGACCGACTGGAGCAGGCGGGCCTCCAGGTCCGTTGGCTCCAGACCGGCCTGCACGCGGGCCGCGCCGTGCAGCAGGATCCCCAGGAGCAGGTTCGCCGCCCGTGGCGGCGGCGTCAGCGCCTCGAATTTCTTCGCCACCGGCTCCCCGCGCAAATGGGCACGCAACCGGTCCAGACGATCAACACGTGAAACCACGATCTCGGACGACACAGGCAAATCCCAACGGGAGAGGGGCAGGGCGCGCGGCACACGTCCGCGTGTTGAATCCTTCCTCTTTGGTAACAGTGAGCGACAGATCATTTGCAGACAGTCGTTTCGGATTGGGCTCGAACCAGTCGGCACCCCGTCAGGGTGCGGGAAAACGCCGGTCCGGGCGGGGTGCTGCGCGGCCGCGGCCGCTTCCGGCACGCCCCGGCCCGTTTCCGACGCATCCGCCACGACCTGCGTATCGCCTGGCCGGCTCTCACCTTGTGGACGGTGACTGGGCTGGACTTGCGGCAGGTCACCGCCGAGCACATCACGAGCGAACTCGCCCGCCATCCGGGCAACGTGGCCCGCGGCTTGCTCAGCGTGCTGCGCAGCATTTTCGGGGCCCTGAAGCAGGAACGGCTAATTTTCCTCAACCCCACGGCCGGGCTACAGCTGCCCGCTGGAGTACACCTGCCGCGGCCGTTGCCCAGCGAGCGACTGGCCGGAGCCCTGGACCGGCTGGACGGCCCCGCCGCACGGCTCATCGTCGCTCTGATCGCGATCCACGCCGTGCGCGCCATGGAGGTCGCCCGCCTCGACCTGGCCGACCCCGACCTCGCCCGCCGGACACTGGCGGTACGCCGGGGTGAGCGGACGCACCTCGTCTACCTCGACGACCTGAGCACCGATCTGATGGTCGACTGGCTGCGCGAACGCCGCCGTCGCTGGCCCATGGCCACCAACCCGCACCTGCTCATCACCTCCCAGACCTACCGGCACCCCGCCTCGCCGCAGATCAGCTACCTCGCGATACGGGCCGCGTTCAACCAGATCGGACTGCTGCCACGGCAGGTGTGGGCCGACCGCGTCCTGGACGAAGCCCGCGAGACCGCCGATCCGGTCCACCTCGTCCGCCTCTTCGGCATCCATCCCAGCATCGCCGTGAAGTACGTACACGCCGCGCACCCGGACAAGGCCCTGCCCCGGATCCGCTGATGCCCGACGCCGCCGAGCTCGCCGCTGGCCAGAGCGGCGGCGGGTGCGGCCGCGTACGAATGTGTCAGTAGAAGGTGACGGCGGTTCATGACCTCGGGCCTGTCCGCGCCAGTGGTGGTCTGTTTAGGCGGGGAACGGCGAAAACTGGCCGTTTTGCCCTGTTCTGCTGAAGGTCCCTGTCTGTCTCATTAGGTTCGCTCCGGGGGCTGACCTGCGGCCCTCCATGACCGGAGGAGCATGCATGGCCCAGCTCGGCACCAACTTCGATGAACGCCTTGCCCGGCTGAAGGCCGGCCTGAGCGACGATCCGAAGGTCTCCCGGTCGGTGGATCGGCTGCGGCTGCGCCGACCGGCCAACGTCCTGGCCGGTGTCACGCTGCACGCCGCGGCCCGCCAGGAGCAGGGCCTGGAGCTGACGGAACTGGAGGAGAGCCTGCTGCGGATGCTGCGGGGAGCCATCTCCGACGAGGAGATCGCCGCGGCCGGCAAGGCGTACCAGGAAGCCGCCCCCGCAGCATTGGACCAGGTCTTCCCCGACGTGGTGGGACGCCTCGCGGTCCAGGACCCGTACACGCTCGCCGACCTCGGCCGAGACCTGACCACCCTGCTGCCCGGCATCCTCGCGCAGCCGAACGTGAACATCGTTGACGTCACCACGCTGGCCGAGGGGCAGCCGGTGGACGACGAGTCGTTCCTGGAGGCGATGGCCGCGACCGGGTCCGGTGCGACGGTGCTGACCGCGCCCCTGTCCCAGGAGGTGCCCGACTCGCTGGTCCTGCCCACCACGCTGGCGCTGAAGAGGTTCACGTGCGTGCGCTCCACCGGCGACCAGTGGAACAGCTCGGACGAGATCTACTGGATGTGCGCCGCCGGCGCCGACAGCAACGCCCGCAGCACCTACGCCTCACCCCAGTACGGTGACGTGGACAGCGGCGAGAGCAGGGACTTCCCCGCCGGGGCACACCTGTTCCATGGGGAAGTCGGCCATCACCTGATGACCAACATCCAGTGCTGGGAGAGGGACCAGGGCGACGTCTTCGGTGAACTGCGCGCCCGGCTGCGGGATGTGGCCGACGCCTGCGCAACGGCTGCGGTCAGCATCATCAAGGACGGAGAGAAGCAGGAAGCAGCCCTCGCGGCCGTCATCGCGGTCGTCGCGGCGCTCCTGGACTGGCTGCTGGGGTGGCTCTCCAACGACGACGACCTGGTGGGCGAGCGCAGTGTGGCCTACACCCGTGCCGGTCTGCAGGCGCTGAATGGCAAGGACACCGTCCTGGACTTCACCGGCAACGGCCACTACAAGCTGACCTTCGGCTGCCAGACCCAGCCCCTTCGCCAGCCGACCGCCAGCACGCAGGTCGTGTACAGGAAGATCGGGATCTGGGACAACGGCGAGTGGAGCGCCACCCAATCCATCGGCCTGAACAGTCCCTTCGGGCCCGCCCAGGCCCCGTCGTTCAACCTCTACTTCCTGGCCGTGACGGACAGCAGCAAGCAATGGCTCCACGGGCGCCAGCACGACAACTCGTCAATCGGCACCTGGTGGAGTCTTAAGGCCGATTGCGGTGCCAGCCCCGCATTGGCGCGGCACTCTAAGGACACCATCTACGCGTTCAGGGGCAAGGGCACGGACCGCGCGGTCTACTGGGGGGTCGTCAACTACAGCGGCGCTGACCCGAACAAGTTCCCCGACATCACCAGCGGCTACAGTCCGACCCTGTACCCCTACAAGGGCGCCCTGCACTGCGTCGTGGCCGAAGGCAGCAACGGCCGGCTGATGCACGCCAGCGCCACCGACGGCACCAACTGGAGCCCCTTCACCCCGATCGGTGCCCCCTTCAAGGCCGTCGGCAGCCCGGCCCTCGTGGAGTTCAACGGGACGCTCTACTGCGTCTACCCGGCCAATCACGGGGAGCAGTTCCCGCAGCTCGACGGAGCGCTCACGTCGATGACCTTCGACGGCACCAGGTGGAGCAACATGTCCTCCCAGCTCCCCGGGCCCCGTAAGACCGCTCCCGGCGCTGGCGTGGGCCTGGCCGTCAAGGACAGGAAGCTCTGGTGCGCCGTCCGCGGCCCCGAAGGCGACCAGGGCCTGTACTGGGCCACCTACGACGGCACCACCTGGAGCGCCTTCACCAAGATCGCCGGTGCGTGGAGCGCGGACACACCCAGCCTCGCCTACTGGGACGGCAACCCCGCGGCCAACACTCACGGTATCTACCTCACCTACCGGGGCCCGGGAACCAAGTAACCGGCGCGAAGGCAACCCCGACCCTGCGCCACCCCAGACATCACCGCGGGGCAGGACACGGACAAGCGCGCTGCCAGGCCGATCCGGCCGGGCAGCGCGCTCGCGTACGGGGACGGCCCCTCACTGCCAACGCCCTCGCGGCGGCCTTGTGCGGGACCCGTACGTCCCACCTGAGACGTACACCGCCAGCCCGTGCCTCGACGTCCCCCGGTCCGATCAGGCCGACTCCGTCACCGGCCGGAAGAAGCACACGGCGCAGTACCCGGACCGATCCAGCCCGCCGAGGCCGAGGTGCTCATCCAAAACCCGGAACTTGCACGTCCAACCCCTTCAGCTGGTAGGTCACGTGTGGGTTCCGGGCGTTCGCGCTCATGGATTCTGCGAACCCGCGCGCTTCCGCGTTCGACCTGATCGCCCACCCCGAACTCGGGGGCGTACGTGGCCGTCCCTACGTCGAGCGGCGCCGACTCATGCTCGAACTCCTCGAAGACGCTGTCACCAGCGAGGATGCCCGTCATGACCACTGATCAGAACCTCGCTCCGCTCCGTCCAACACACTCGGCGCCCGCCGCCTTCGGCGCCGGAGCCGCGATCGGTGTTCTGGGCGGGATGATCGGTCTGGGGGCGCGGAGTTTCGTCTGCCGCTGTTGATCAGCCTGTTCGGGTTCGCCGCGCTCTCGGCGGTCATCTTGAACAAGGCGATGAGTCTGGTCGTGGTCTTGGTCGCGCTGCTTGCCTGTCTGGCGGCGGTCCCGGCTGCCGAGGTGGCCGCTCGCTGGCCGGTCGCGGTCAACCTGCTGGCCGGCAGCCTGTTGGGTGCCTGGGCCGGAGCGTCTTGGGCGGTACGTATGCGCTCCGCCACCCTCTACAAGGTGCTGGCCGCCCTGATGGTGCTCATGGCCGCCGCTCTGATGGTCACGCACACCACGGCGGTGGGCACGCTCGATCTGCCGTTGTGGGCGCAGGTGCCGTGCGGGGTCGTGGCTGGCTTCGGTATCGGGGTGGTCGCGGCGATCATGGGCGTGGCCGGCGGTGAGCTCCTGATCCCGACGATCGTGCTGCTGTTCGGGGAGGGCATCAAGACAGCGGGAAGCCTCTCCCTGCTGGTCTCGCTGCCGACCATGCTGGTGGCCTTCGCCCGATACAGCCGTGACGGCAGCTTCGCCGTCCCCGGCGCGAACCTCCGCTTTACCACGGTCATGGCCGCAGGCTCCATCGTCGGCGCCGTACTGGGCGGGCTGATGCTCGGTGTGTTCCCGGACCTGGTGCTCATCCCCGCGCTAGTGCTGTGACCTCATAGGTTCGCCGGGTTGGTGGTCGTGGCGGTTGGATGCGGATGACGTCCGATCCGAGCGGTGGAGGTGCGGTGGCCGAGCCTGTCCGTGTGCGCAGACTGACCGACCAAGAGGGACAGCGGCTGCAGCAGATCGTGCGCCGAGGCAGCACGAGTTCGGTGCGCTATCGGCGCGCGATGATGCTGCTGGCTTCGGCCGGCGGGAACCGCGTCCCAGTGATCGCTCAGCTGGTCCAGGCCGACGACGACACCGTCCGCGACGTGATCCACCGGTTCAACGAGATCGGCCTGGCCTGCCTGGACCCTCAGTGGGCGGGAGGCCGTCCCCGCCTGCTCAGCACTGACGACGAGGACTTCGTCATCCAGACGGCCACCACCCGCCCGGCCAAGCTCGGCCAGCCTTTCACCCGCTGGTCACTACGCAAACTCGCCGCCTACCTGCGCAAAGTCCACGGCCGGACCATACGCGTCGGCCGCGAGGCATTACGCCGCCTCCTTGCCCGCCGCGGCGTCACCTTCCAACGCACCAAGACGTGGAAGGAGTCTCCCGATCCCGCTCGCGAGGCGAAACTGGACCGGATCGAGGAAGTCTTGGACCGCTTCCCTGACCGGGTCTTCGCGTTCGACGAGTTCGGCCCCCTCGGGATCCGGCCCACCGCAGGCTCGGGCTGGGCCGGCCAGAGGCACCCCGACCGGCTGCCCGCCACCTACCACCGCACCCACGGAGTGCGCTACTTCCACGGCTGCTACTCAGTCGGGAGCGATACCTTGTGGGGTATCAACCGCCGCAAGAAAGGTGCCGTGAACACTCTGGCCGCGCTGAAGTCGATCCGCGCCGCCCGGCCCGACGGAGCACCGATCTACGTGATCATGGACAACCTGTCCGCTCACAAGGGCAGCGACATCCGCCGCTGGGCGGAGAAGAACAAGGTCGAACTGTGCTTCACCCCGACCTACGCCTCCTGGGCCAACCCCATCGAAGCCCACTTCGGACCGCTGAGACAGTTCACCATCGCCAATTCGAATCACCCGAACCACACCGTCCAGACTCGGGCCCTGCACCCTACCTGCGGTGGCGCAACGCCAACGCCCGCCACCGAGACGTCCTGGCCGCCGAACGCAAGGAACGCGCCCGCATCCGAAGCGAGAAGGGCATCCGCTGGGGCGGACGACTACTCGGCCAGGTGGCTTGAGCCTCCTCAGGGCTCTTGCTTCCCAAGTCGCCACACGTACCGGATGTCCGGCTCGCGTTCCTCGTTGCGGTAACCGTCGGTGCACTCAGCAGCGGCGAAGCTGTGCCGCTCATAGAAGCGACGCGCCGACTCGTTGACCTGGAACGTCCACAGCGCCAACCCGGCCGGACGACGTTGCTTCGCCTGGTGCACCAGGCGGCCGCCGATCCCCCGGCCCTGCCAGGCGGGATCGAGATAGAGCTGGTCCAGGTCTTCGCCCTCCAGCACCATCATCCCGACCACCGAGCCTTCGACTGTCGCCACCCACGTCTCGAGGTCGGGCACCACCACTTCCCCGAATTAGGACCGGACCTGGTCGTCCGTATGCGCTCGGCGCACGCTCGGAAGCGCCGCCGTGAAGGAACGCAGCCAGACCTCGGCCACCGCGGCAGCGTCGGAGTCGATCGCACGGCGTACGACAAAGTTGTTGATCTCCACAGCGCCGCATGATCGCAGACACACGATGCGGCCGCATCCGACTTCTCCACGACGCTCGGAGCGCAACCCGGTGCACCTATGCGGCCAGAGCACTAGCAACCGGTCTCACGCCAAGTGAAACGGCGGGGCTTAGAGGTCCTAACAGAAGCTGTTGATCATGTGCCTTTCGGTTCGGATGGTCGTTGTCTGGCCGTGGGGAAACGTCAGTCGCGGCCGTGGATCGTGTCGGATGAACTGTGGTCGCTCATCGAGCCGTTGTTGCCTGAGCCGTCGCCGAAGCAGGTGGAGGGACGCCCTCGGGTGCCGGACCGGCAGGCACTCTGCGGGATCCTGTTCGTGCTGCATACCGGGATCCAGTGGGAGTACCTGCCGCAGGAGCTGGGCTTCGGCTCCGGGATGACCTGCTGGCGGCGTCTGGCCGCGTGGAACGCTGCCGGAGTGTGGGACCAACTGCACTTGGTGCTGTTGAAGAAGCTGCGGGTCGCGAAGAAGCTGGACTGGTCGCGGGCGGTGATCGACTCATCCCACGTCAGGGCTGCTCGGCGGGGCCCAAAAGCGGTCCCAGCCCGGTCGACCGTGCACGTCCGGGCAGCAAGCACCACCTCATCGTCGACGGCCAGGGCATCCCACTCGCCGTCTCGCTGACCGGTGGAAACCGCAACGATGTCGCCCAGCTGATACCCCTGCCGAAGAAGATCCCATCGGTCGCCGGACTGGTCGGACGGCCCCGCAACCGACCCGACAGCCTGCTCGGCGACCGCGGCTACGACCACGACAAATGCCGCCGCCTGGTCTGGGCCCTGGGCATCAAACCCGTGATCGCCCGCCGCGGCGTCCCGCACGGTTCCGGCCTCGGCGTTCACCGGTGGGTCGTGGAGCGGACCATCGCATGGCTCCACGGCTTCCGCCGGCTACGTGTCCGATGGGAACGACGCGACGACATCCACGAAGCCTTCCTCGGACTCGCCACCTGTCTCATCACCCACCGACACGTCCAACGCCTTTGTTAGCTGAACTGAGCCGGGACGGAGTAGCCCAGCCAGTAGTTGTAGAGCGTTCCGTACGCCTGGGCGACGCGGGCCCTGGGCGCGTCGTCGACCATCACCGACAGCAGAACGCAGTCGACGTCCAGGCGCTCGTACTCGGCGAACACCTCCGGAAAGTTGGCCTCGATGCACAGCGCGAAGCCGAACCGGATGCCGTCCACCTCGAAGACGAGCGGCTGCTGTCCGGGGGAGTACAGGTATGAGACCTCGGTGTCCGACAGGAAACCGCTTGTCGTACCGTGCGACCAAACGGCCGCGATCGGAGACGATGTAGAGGCTGTTGTGCGGCCGGTTCGGCGGCGGCAGCGGGTGAATCGACCCGAACACCGTCCACAGGCCGAGCTGCCCCGCCAGCGCGGCGATCGACTTCGCTTCCTCGCGCAGGACATCCCAGGCAGCCCGGCTCCAATCGGCCGAGACCAGCTCTCCAGCCGCCCCGGCCGCCATCACGTGCTTGCTCGGATAGACGATGGCACCCTCGGGGAGCTGCACCAGCCGTGCACCCGCCCCGGCGGCCTCGACCATCAGAGCCCGGATCTCCTCCCCGGCCGCCCGCAGCGCTCCTCGATCCGTGGGGTCTTCCGGCACCGTGCTCTGCGCGACCGCCAACCGCAATGTCCTCGCCACGGCGTGGACGGTACGGCACGCCCAGTTCGACGACCAGACCCCCTCGCGGGCCAGCCCTGGCCGGATGTAAGCAGCCATCTGTCCGCCGGCGCGACCTCTCGGCGACGGCGAGCCGGAACCCGGCCCGCTGGAGAGTGCCGCGACGCCCTCCCGACCGCCGAACTGTTGATCGTCTCCACGCCGGACCCCGGAGCGAAGACGCCTTGGCGGACTACGAAACACCTGACATTACGGGCCGCCGTCCTGCCAGGCTGTCTCCAACAGACCGGCACGGGAGACGGACCAACGATGGCAACGGCGCAGCGATCCACCTCCGCGCAGCACCGGAGGGTGCAGTGGAAGCTCATCGACTGGGCCTTGGGCCGGTACTCGACTGAGTCCCTGATGGTGCTTCTCCACGCCGCGCTTGCTTCCCCGGGCTGTTCCCGATTCCACGACCACCTGCTGCTTCTGTGGACCCGCGTCCTGCGTACACCGCCCCGGTCGGGCGAGAAGGCGGGGGCCGGTGACTTGCCTGGTCTGGTCGAGGCCGTCGTCCGGGCTGCTCCGGGGCGGGGCACGGTGACCGAGGCGGAGCCGAATGATCCCCGGGTGCTGGTGAAGGCGGAGGTGGCGGGGGAGCGGTTGCTGGTCCATCCCGGGCAGCTCGACCATCCGCTGCTGTTCCTGAGCGGGGCGCAGATGACGGCCCAGGCTGTCGACGAGGTGCTGCTCGCGGTACGCGGTTTCACCCTCACCGACGTCCTGGAGCTCGTCCTGCGCTACACAGACCGCGTGGTGAACGTGCTCGCGCCGGCCTGGCCGGAGGAGTACGAGGACCGGGATCCGGGGGAGTTCACGTGCGGAATCAGCCCTGAGGAAGTGGAGGCAGCGCGACCCCTGGGGGAGCTGGACCCGGCTGTGCTGGTCGGGTTGTGCCGGGAGTCGGGACGGGCGGCTCGGGCGCTGGAGTGGCTGACCGCGGATCTGGCCGATCTGCCGCTGCGCTACCACCCGGCGGCGCCGCTGCTGGGGCCGGTGCTCGCTGTCGTCGCGCATGGCCGGCGTCGGCTGGTGCCGGTGTCGGCCGCGCTGGACACCTTCGCCACGGCGCTGCGGGAACTGATCGCCGACGTCCCGGACCGAGGGGTCGTCGAGCAGCGGCTGCAGGAGCTGGCGGTGGACCGCGTTGCGCTCCTGCTGGGTCTGCGGGATGCCCCGGTGCGGCCGGGGCCGATGTGTGTGATCTCCTCGCCCACCCACCGGTATGACATCGCGGTCGTCAGCGCACTCGCCGAAGGCTTGTCGGGGAGGGTTGAGGACGGGCGCTCGGCCCTCGCTGCCGGGGAGCAGGGCCGGGGACGGCTTGTGGTCTATGCCGGGCCGGCGGTGCTGGGGCCGGAGCTGATCCGTGACACCGCCTACGTGCACGTCGAGGAGCTCGCCGAGATCCTCGCCGGCGCTGAGGGGGACCCGGCGCTGCTGGCCCTGTTCGTGCTGGAGCTGACCGAGCACCCCGGGGTCGACGCGGTCTTCTACCGGAACCCGCTCGACGCCTGGGCCGGCTGGCTGCGGGAAGGCACGATGCTGGTTCCGGGCCCGCACCGCGAGGAGGTGGCCGTCGTCCCGCCTGCCGGGTTCGACCTGACGTGGCGGCGGGCCGCCGCCTGGGCGCGCGTGGATGACGTCCTTGCTGCAGCCGGGTTGCCGACGGCGCTCCATTGGCGCTTCGCCCACCTCGCCGAGCCCGAGCCGGGCGTGCCCGGCGAGTACGCCGACCTTCAGGAGGCGGGCGAAGGCGGCGTTGGGCTGGTGGTGCGGGTCAGTACCCTTCCGCCGCTCGCGATTGTGGCCAGCCCCTCTGCTGAACCGGGTGCGGTCCTAGACCTGGGCGCGATGGCCGGGCTTGCGGACAGCATCCGCATCACCATCACCGCATGCCCGCCGGTCGCCGCGCACTTCACCCTGCCCGACCGGGTCCCGGTGGTGGTGCAGCTCACCGAGAGCACCCAGCCCCACCCGGCCCCGGCCGAAGACCGAGAGCGGGGCGGTGAGGATCAGGACGCGGGGGAGCGGCTGCTGCTCCATGCCGGGGCCGACCCCGGCCGTGCCCGGATCGGCATCGACCTCGACCCACCCCTGTTGGAGTCGTTCACCGGCGACGGCAGCGCCGGCCACCGCATCCTCGGCCTGCTCCTGCACCACCTGACCGACAAGATCCGCCACGGCCGCGACGCCGAACCCGGCTGCACCCCGGAGGCCTTCACCGAAGCCTGGGACACCGCCCACCCCGTGCTGCGCCTCACCGGCGCCACCACCTACTGGCCCGCCACCGCCCTCCACTACACGCTGCCGCGCTCCCGGCACCTCCACGCCCGCTCCCTACGCACCGCGGCCACAGCCGTCCGCCGCGCCGGCGCACCGTCCGGCACCTGGCACGGCCCCGAGGCCTACAGCGGCGGCGGCCCCGGTGAACAGCTGCTGCACGCGCTCGAAGGCGAACTCGACCGGCAGATCCGCTCTCACCAGCCGGGCCTGGTCGAGGAGCTGGCGCGGCACCTGAACGCGGCCTGGAGCAGCCGTACCCGCGGCCGCCACGAGGTGACGGTGAACCTCGCCGCCCCCTGGGGAGGGAACTGGGCAGCGGAAGCCGGTGACTGCCAGATCGACGCGGCCACGGCCACCTCCGCCCTGCAGCTCCTGCTCCAGCAGGCGATCGCCTACCCGCCCGCCGGACGCCGGCCCGTCGACACCCTGGCCGTCGCCGAGCTGGTCGCCCTGGCCGAGCTCGTCCAGCGCTGCGGCACCACCGCGGTCGCCGCCGCCCGGCGCCTGCACGACCTCCACCTGGAGATCCACCCCACCGGCGTGTTCACCATCACCAGCACGGACGACGAATCCGCCGACGGCCCCAGCGAACTGCTGCACCTGGGGTTCGACGCGTACTCCTACCAGCACGCCCGCCAAGAGCACTTCATCACCCAGGCCAGCAGCGCAGACCCCGAACACCTCAACCCGGCCACCGGTCTCGGGACAGGAGGCGTACGAACCCCCGTCGCATTCACCGCGCCGCGACTGCCAGCCGGAAGCCACCTCGCTCGGGCCGATCTGCTCCTGCACCAGCACTGGGGCTTCGGCCTCGCCGCTCTCACCGCAGTGCTGGCCACCGCCGCCGACTGGCCGACCGGACCGAACGGCATCACCGCCGTGGCCGCCGAGGACCTGGTACGCGAGGCCGCCGCATGGTCCCGACTGCCCGAACCCGACCTGGCCGCCGCCGTCGACCGACTACGCCTGCATCCGGACAACGCCGCACCCACCGGCCCGCACGCC
The DNA here is from genome assembly GCF_042736715.1 of Streptomyces sp. NPDC060049. Taxonomy (NCBI): domain Bacteria; kingdom Bacillati; phylum Actinomycetota; class Actinomycetes; order Kitasatosporales; family Streptomycetaceae; genus Streptomyces; species Streptomyces sp. NPDC060049. Next base: position 41,966 of record NZ_JBHWVV010000005.1, on the reverse strand, counting down.
TACACCGAGGTAGAACGCCGCACCCGGACCGCCACCCACCCCCTGATCGACCACGGCGGGCGACTACTTGTCCTGCCGTGGGTCATCCACGCCGCCCAGGAGCTGTACGCCGCCTACCTAGACGAGGGCCGCCTGCCACACGCCGACCTGCCCAAGCCCGTCGGCGAGGCACTGCGCCGCCACCGCCAGCACCTCGACGAGCGCCTGGAGGCAGACCTGAAGGCAATCGCCCTCGACGCCGGACTGCCCCACCGCTTCCGTCTACTGGAGAAGGAAGCCGCGCAGCTCGGCATCCCGGGACTGAGCGGAGAGATCGACCTCTTGATCGCCGACCCGGCCAGCCGGCGCCTGTGGGTGATCGAGGCGAAGAACCCCGAAGGCGCCGTCGCGCCGCACAACCTCGTCCAGCACATCCGGCGCTTCACCGAGCGCTACCGCGACAAGCTCCTCGCCAAGGCCGCCACCATCACCACCCACGCCGCCGCCGCGGCCCGCGCCTGCCAGGCCCCCGCCGGCCTGGAGTGGACCGTGGTCCCGCTGATCGTCACCCGCAGCATCGAGCCGGCCGCGTTCATCTCCGACCCCAGGGTCGCGTACGCGATCGCCGATCACCTGGCCCACACCCTGGCCGTACCGCAGCCACCCCAGCCGGGATGGAACAGCCCGTACAAGCAGACGATCTGATGGCTTCGGTCACCGACGTGTCGTACACCCTGGTCACCGACCGCTGGCGGGGAATCGGCGGCGTGTGCTGGAGAGTTCGGGTCTCAACTCTCGATGGATACGGAGGCAGCCAGGCGGCCGTCGTTGAGGGCCTTGCGGAGCTCGACGGCGATCACCTCAGGTTTGAGGTCGATCGCGTCGAGAGCCTCGGCGCTGAGCTGTACTTCCTCGAGCCAGTACTCGCCGCGGTCGTCTCGGCTGAACTCGGGGCCGCTGCGCTCGTCGAAGTTCCATTCCATGATCCGTGCGAGGTAGACGAACTGCTGCTCGCCGTTGGACTCCACGGTGTACAGGAGGCCGGTGATTTCGGCGCGGCCGGCGATCTCCTCCCACACCTCGCGGTGCAGCGCGGCCTCAAGGCTCTCGTCGTCGGCCTCGACTCCGCCGCCGGGCAGGACCCAGTAATCCGGGATGCCTGGGCGGATCCTCCTCATTGCGAGCATGGTGTTCTTCGGGGTGATCAGTACGGCGCGGACGCGCTGCTTCATCGGGCGACCTCTCTACACTCTGCAACTTCGGTGCCGCGGGTCGGCCTGCGAAACTGCCACTCTGGCACATGATGACGCGACGGTCACCGAAGGCCGGGTGACCTTCGCGGTGCGCGCAGGAACGCCTGGATCTCTGGTGTTCCAGGCAAGTAGCCATCGGACGTGTCCACGATCAAGGTGGGCGCGTCGATGCTGATGGGCTCGAACCTTCCCGGGTCGTAGGTGCCGGCCTCCATGTCCGCGAGGAGGGCCGTGTCGCCGTGGTCCGCCCGGTGGCCGTCGACCCCGGCCCGATCCGTGATGCGCTCGACAATCGTCGAAGTGTCCGTGGTGCAACGGATGATCCGCAGGTCTGCAAAGCCCATGAGGGACTCCAGGCCAGGGCGCCAGAGCCGGTCCTGGAAGGCCGCCTCAATGACGAGGGTGACCCCTGCCCGAACGAGCAGCGTGATCACGTTGAAGAAGGCCTCCAACGTCGCGATGTTGAGGGGATCGTTCACGTCGACCTGGTGATTCGGCACATTTCATCACCATGCCCTGCTTGATCTCGTCGCGAATGATGGCCGGGCAGCCAAGCTCCTGGGCGAGTGCCCGGGCGAGCGTCTTCGTCCCCGTCCCAGGTGGACTAGTGACGACGGCGACAAGGGCGATGCGGCTTTGCACGGGCAGCACTCCGAGTAACGGGAATGGCGACGAGTCAGGATGGAGGCCAGGGGGACGCTCCGCTGAATGCGGAGCCGGAAGGCGTTGCATCCGGCTCTTCGTTCAGCATCTCCTACTCGCTGTGGTCGTCCTCGACGCTCATGTCGTCGGGCCACGTGGCGTGCTCGATGAAGTACGCCACGGCCCGGCCGGCAGCTTCGAACGTGACGGTGTCCCGGTCGGCGTAGACGTCTACCTGCCCATTTGCCAGCTGATAGCCGCCAGAGCTGCCGCTTTCCCGCGGATCGATGAGGTGCTCCGCTCGGCCGGCTTCACCATCCCGAAGGCTGACCATCGCGCGCTCGCCGTTGGTGACCACGGTCAGGTTGGCGGCTCGGCCATCCTCGAACCACGTCTCCTGGGTTGCCCAATCCAGACGGTGGCGGAGCAACTGGCGTGCCTCCGCGCCGGAGTACTCGAATCCGGGAGAGCCTTGCAGATGCCAGCGCCATGAAGCAGCCACCGAGAATCCTCCAATCCGTGACCCGACGGCGGTGAGCGGGGCATGCAGGCACAGGCCGAACCCGTGCCTGACAGGCCTAAAAACCAGTCTCACATCCGCTGTACTCGGTGGGGCGGCGGGGTCATGGTCGATGCCCGAGGAGCGTCTGGGCGCCCGCGTCGAGCAACTGCAGGCCGGCGCGCTGGCCGACGGGTGCCGGCTCAGTGGCGGGCCCGGTCGTGGAAGTGCGAAGCGGGGCCTGGCCCGTCGGGTCGAGAACGACCGCGTGGACGGTGAGCTGGCCAGTTGACGCGTCGACGACCGCGTGGGCGGAGGCCGCGGTCATGCAGCCGCCGTGCAAGGCAGCGAGGGCCGCGCGTTCGGCGTCGAAGAGTGTGCGGGTGGGGGCGTGGGTGAGGGGGGCGAGGAGAGCCCGGGTGGTGTGGTCATCGGCGCGATGCTCGATGACGACGATCCCGGCGCCCGCTGCCGGCAGCCACACCGCGGGATCCAGGATCTGCGCGGCCCGGTCAGCGAGGTTCAGGCGGCGCAGTCCGGCCAGCGCGGCGATCATCGCGTCCGCTCCCATCGTCCGGTTGTCCAGAGCGCGCAGGCGGGTGTCCGCATTCCCCCGGATTGGCACGGGGACAAGCCGGGGGTAGAGGGCCTTAAGGAGAGCGGCCCGGCGGGGTGCGCTGGTGCCGACGCGGGTGCCGGGCGGTAGGTCGGCCAGGGTGGTGGGTGGCTGGCCGGCGGGGAGGACGAGGACGTCGGCCACGTCCTCGCGGGGCAAGACCGCTCCGGCAACGATCCCGGGGGCCCGGTCATGGGGACCGGGGATGTCCTTGGCGCAGGCGATCGTCGCCTCGATACGGCCGTCAAGGAGGTACTGGTCGGCCCGGCGGGTGAAAGCACCCTTCCCGCCGATCTCCGCGAGCGGGCCGCGGTGCTGGTCGCCTTCGGAGGTGATCTCCAGGACCTCGAGGTCGAGGTCGGGGTACTGGAGGCGCAGGGCCCGGGCGAAGCGGCCGGTCTGTTCCATGGCCATGGGGCTGGGCCGGGTGCCCAACCGGAATGACTTGGTGGTCGTGCTGAAAGTCATCGCGCATCGCTTTCCGGTACGAGGGTCGGGCCTCCGTGGGCCCAGAGGCGGTGGGGGAGGGCCCGCTGGAGGGTCTCATCAGGGGTGAGGGCGGTGGTGTCGATGGCGTTCCCGACGTGGTGGAGCCAGGTGACGGCGGCCACCCTGTAGGCGGCGGTGTACGGGCGCTTCCCGCCGCCGAACGGCCCGCTGAGCCAGATGATCACCGCCAGCTTTCTCTCTCAGGTCCTTCGCTCTGCCCAACGCCGGGGAAACCGGCATCGTCACGCCGCAGCCAGCCCTGAAGGCCCCTCTCACTGCTTTCCGTTACGCCCGCGGCGAGACGATTTCTGGAAGGCTGCTGACCGTGACCGAAGAGCCATTTGAAGAGTGGGCCGTGAATTTCCTGGCCCGGCGGGCCGCCCGCGTCGGCACGCTGCGAGCCTTGCCGATAGACGGATCCGCTTGCCGGGGCGCGCACGTCAATCCGACCGCGCCCCGGCTGATGGCCCGCTGGGACGGATACCGGTGGGTGCCCGAGACGGTGGCCGCCGACTATGCCGCTGCCCAGTGGATGCTCCATGGGTTCAGCGCGGCGCAGGCTGAGCCGGCCTCCGCCCCGCCTGCGCAAGTCCTGCCGAGGCCAACCGGCCGTCACCGCAAGCCGCCAGCCCCGTAGCCGGCCCTGACGGGTGTGGAGCCTCAGCCCTATGAACGCTCGCTCTTCTGGGATCCGAGCACGACTCCGGACCTGGTCGCGGCTGCGACTCCCGGTTACGAGGTCGCCGTCATGCAGATGCTCATGCCCGCGAAGTACTCGATCTTCGTGTCGTTCGGAAATCACCGCCCTGACGACGTCCCCTCCTGGGCGAAGTGGGATTCGGACACCTACCAGGCATGGATCGCGGAGTCCACGAACTATGAGATCTACCCGTCCGCACAGGCGATGCAGACGGACATCTGGGACAACGGCGTGCAGCAGGCGGACTTCTTCCGGTGCTTGGCCGGCTGGGGTTTCACCGTCGTCGTCACCGACTACGCCAGCGAGTACAGCTGTCTCACCTTCACCAACCTGACGCAGAACATGCTCTGGCTGAACTGCTACGACGGAACAAGTGATGACGTGCACTACCTCCAGAATCAGTACCTTCCCCCGTACCAAAGCAGTTGGGTGCTCATGCCTTCGGGTTCCTACACATTCTCGACGCAGGACCTCAACGACATAGAGGATGCCGAGTTCACCGTGCAACTCGATCCCCTGCTCCGTTACATCCAGATCTCGGGGACGTCGGCTGCCACGGGATACCAGTTCACGGCCCCCGTCGCCAACGGCAACGGCGCCCTGCAGCTGGGCTACGTCCAGACTCCGAACGCGCAGTCCTGACACCCTGCGACGGGGCTCACCGCCCTCACCCCGCCGTTCGCGGGAACCGTTTCTCCCAGGTGCGGTGGAAGAGCACCTCCCGGCCCTCCGTGCAGCTCACCTCGTCCGTCGCGGTAAACGTATGCGCGTCGCAGGTGACGGTTCGAGCTCGTGGTGCTGCGGACGTCCCAGGCGGTGTCCGGGTGGTCGAGGCGGACGGTCCAGTCGGAGCGGGTGCGGGCGGAGAGGGGGCGTCGGCGGTGATCGTGCCGGTCTTCAGCGTCTCCTCGGTGGCCTCCAGGCTGTCCGGGTGCCGTGGACGAGTCGGCCGCGCTTGTGGTGGCGGATGTGGGTGGTGGGCGCGGAGCGCAGATGACGCCAGCCGAAGCGCCGGGTGATGTCGGCCATGACGAACCCCCTTCATTTCGTCAATGCGACGATAACGAGATGCGTTCATATCGTCAAGAGGACGAAAAGGGGGTACTGAGGCGCTACCCCGGCAGCAACGGAAGCCGCTCGAACGGACCCTCGCCCTGCCGGACGGGCTGCCCCGAGCGGCCTCATGGTCCGCACGTCCGCGCCGGCCCTGCTCGCAGAGGGAGCCCGCCGCCGTTCCGCTGGTCGGCGGCCTACGGCCACCGGGGTGCAGACGCCCCCTCGCCGTAGGCACACCAGAAATGAATGGCCTCGTAGGCGATCGGACTTCAGTAAGGGACACGGCAGGGCGCCGACAGGGCTCTGTCCGGCGCGCCGCCCCGGCGCCGACGGTGCGACTGAAGGTCCTTCAGCCTGCGCTGGTATCGGTCGTGGACTCGGTCCGAGAAGCGGCCGCAGTCCGGACATTCAGAACCGGCAGCCCGAAGCCACCTACCTGATGGGAGCAAACACCTACCGCCTTATGTCGGGCTTCGCCGCAGGCCAGGCCCCCAATGGCCAAGACGAGTTCAGGCCCGAAGAGGCGTCCGTCGACGAGCTCACGCAAGCGTCCAAGGTGGTGTTCTCCTCCTCACTCGAGGAACCACTGACGTGGGCCAACTCCACGCTCGTCCGCGGCGACGCCGTCGAGGCGGTCCGCGCCATGAAGTCGAGTGGCTCGGGGCTCCTCAGCGCGATCGGCAGCCTCAGCCTGTGCCGGTCCCTGCTACGAGCTGGGCTCGTTGACCGCTTCCGGGTCGTTCCCGTGATCACCGGGGCCCACGGGCGAGGAACGCATCTACGACGGCTATCCGGACGTTGCCCTCGAGATGATCGAGCACCGCACCTTCGACGGCCGGATCCAGCTGGTCGAGTACAAGCCCCGCGTGCTCGAGCACCCGCCGCTCAGCGTCCCTGCGTGACGTCGCCCCCTCCGCCGGTCTGGACGGCTATGGGCCGTAGCCTCGCGTCTCGTCCCGGTCGCCGTCCTCGCCGGTTTCGCAGCCTCCGCCGCCTCCGTCCTGGCCTTCACAGCCGGAGCGGGCCTTGGCCTGCTGGGCCTGACAGCCGTGATGGTCCGCCTGGCTTCCGCCCCGGCGAACCGCTGACCCCCAGTCGACGGCCAGCGGGCGGACTGCACGCAGTTCAAACCTGTGCTGGAGAAGATCCGCGTCCCAAGGTCCGGGCCGGGCAGGCCCCGCAAGAAGCCGGACAACGTCGCCGCCGACAAGACATACAGCAATGGGCCGTGCCGCGAGTACCTGCGACATCGGGGCATCCGGCACACGATCCCGGAGAAGACCGACAGCCAGGCCGCCCGCCTACGCAAAGGCTCACACGGCGGGAGGCCGCCTGGCTTCGATGTGAGCGGTCCAAGAAACGAAACACCGTCGAACGGGCTATCAACCGGTTGAAGCAGCACCGGGCGGTAGCCACCCGCTACGACAAGCGCCATTACGTCTACCTCGGCACCGCCACTGCGGCAGCTCTCACGATCTGGCTCCGCACATGATCGACGGGAATGCTCCGTGTCACTGATCCGGCAACGTTCCGCGCTGCCGTAGTCGAGGGTCTGCACCTCACAACAGCGATCGAACCGCCGCTATGCGGGGCGGAGAACGGGATCGATCTCCGCCAGGCTCTCGTGCAGCCGACGGGCCCCCTGGGCAACACGATCGTCGGTGTCGCCCGACATCTCGTCGCAGATCCGTAGCGCCTCGTCCAGATCGTCCGAGAAGATGCTGAAGACATCGACGATCGCGGTGTGGATGTAATCGGCGTGGTTGTCGTTAGCGACTGCCAGTGCGGACGCGACTATCGTCAGTCCGACCCTGTCCTTTCGCCGAAGCAAGCCCTCCGCGGTCCGCCGGGTGACGAAGGTGTCACCACGGTCGAGCACAAGGCCCAGCAGTAGCTCTACGGCCTCCGGCATCTCGGCGAACCCTGCCAGGCTGTGACCGGCATCCGCCCGGTCACGCCAGTCATCGCTTCGCCCGAGTTCGCCAAGCGTCACGACCACCGCACGCCGCAGGTCACTGTCCACGGATTCACCCGCCCCTTCCCACGATTCCGGTCAAAATACCACCGAGGCGCCTTACCGGATGATCGCCAGGACAGGTCCTAACCGACGGGGGGTGCCGGACGGCACCTACGCGGCGGAGCGGGTGGCGGTGTACCGAAGGGCGTAGACGGTGCTCGACCCACAAGGGCCAACTGAACCCGGAGACGGGGAGCTTATCCGGAGTCCATGGCAACCCCACGCCGCGGCTGCCGGGAGATCGCTCGACAGATCATCCGGCGGACAGGGGGCGGTACGGCGTAGCCCAGAGCCCATCAAGGTGAAACCGGATCGGCGTGGTACGTCGACCCGGCTTCGGGTTTCGACACCCCGGACCGTCCTCAACCTTCTTACCGAGGACGATGTCGAGGAAGTGGGCTCCATCAGGCAGTGTCGATGGGGTGTGACCGAGATACGCGTCAAAGGGGCAATGGGATGATCTTGAAGTCCTGAGAGCTCCGCGGCCGCTACTCTGCCACCCGTGGCCGGAGGACCCGGTTGCGGCCGAGCCGTCCCGGCGGCTCAACGTGCCCAAGTGGCGGCAGGCTGCCCCGCACCGCCTGCGGCCGGCTGCATCGACGGGCGCTCCCCGGCCGGGGAGCGCCGCGGGCGGCCCCGGGGTCAGCCGCCACCCGAGTTAGCCGAGGCCGAACCGCCGCAGGTCCAGCCGGAGTTGGGCTGCGGCCGATCGCGCGTGCTGCGCTCGGTGCGCAGCTGCACCACGACCGCAGCCGGGCCGAGTAGGGCCTCCAGTGCGTCGGCGAGCCGTTGCGGGTCGCCGCCGAACGGGAGCGGGGCGAGCCGCTCCCGCCGCCCCGCAGGACGAGTTCCAGCGCGAGCGTGGAGACGGCCGGCTTGCGGTCCCCCTGGTACGGCTCCACCACCTCGTGCGTCAGCCGCACCTCGCGCAGGGTGTCGACGGGCAGCCAGTCGTCCGGCCCGGCGGCCCGGACCAACCGCAGGGACGCGGGCACCCCTGTCGGCGCGAACTCCACCCGCAGGATGTCCCGGGCCTGGGAAAAGGCCAGCGCCAGCCACCCGAGCAGGTACTCCAGCCCGGCAATCACCCCCACCACCACGAACACGGTCGACGCCCGCGCCCCAGCCAGCGCCATCCAGAAGGCGACGAGCAGGGTCGGCACGCCCAGGACGAGCGGAATGAACAGCGCCGACCCCGCCGAGGTCAGCGCGTTCCACGCCGGCCCGGCCGGGCCGGCGCTCAGAACCAGATCCGTCGAGTCGGGGCCTTGTCTCAGCAAGGGATCGGTGGCCATGCCTCCAGCGTAGGACCGGTCCGCAAGAGCGCCTCGACCCCATTCGGCCGATGGGGCACGACTTCTGACGGCCCGTAGCCTCACGGTCGCGCCGGCGGCGGCCGATGGAGCACGGGTGACGATGCTCGCGAACCCGACCGACCAGCCCCCTGCGGGCAAGGAAGACGCGGGGGCGGCAGTCCTCGCCTACGCCTGGAGGCGCTACCTCGGCGGCTCCGGGGTTGGGGTGGGACCCGCAGTCTGGTCGATCTTGCGGAGTTTCCATCCGTCCGGGGACCAGCTCAGCTTTAGCGCCATGGTCATCCAGTTGGATGTCGCGGGGATTGGGGTGTCTCCGGTTCGGCTGAGCAGTCCGGAACACCAGACTGTGACGGTGGCAGCGGTGTTGGTGTATGCCTGGACGGTCGTACCCGCGACCCTGGTCTTGGACACGAACGTCTGCCCTGGGCCAGGGCGGCCTTCGCGGTCGAGCCCGAGCTGGCCGTTGAAGGCCTCCGTGGAGCCCTCGTCCAGGTCCTGCTGGAGATGGTCCACCACGGAGGGGTCTGCGATCGACTGGATGCCGCCAATCCCCAAGTACCGCAGCTCCAAGCATCCTTGCTCAAGTGGCTAACGGCCGTCACCGCCCTGGCAGCCATCGTCGCCACGGTGGTGCTGTTCGCCGTCGGCGACACAGAGGCCGCCACAGCCGTGGCCGTCATCGGAGCAGCCGCGCTTGGCTTCGGCGGTATCCAGGTCACGATCCACATCCGGCGCTGATCGGCCGCCTGAGAGAGGCCCCATGTGTCGGGAGACCGGAACATGGAGCCGCACCCTCTAGAGCAACCGCGAACGTGGACTAGATCTCGGCCATCCGGCCGACTGTTCTCCTTCTGCTCGACGCTCCAGCCGGGGATTCCCGGGACGGCCGGACGGCCAGGGTGCAGGGGCCGCCGACCGAGCGCGGCACATAGGGGAGGACAGCATGCCAAGGGGCACGTACTACAGCGACTACGCGGAATCCCGCGCCGATCTCGCAATCGAGCACCGCAGTGAGGAAGAACTTCCGCAGGCGGTGGGAGAGGGCCTGTCGGCCATCGCCTACGCACTGCTGGAAGTCGCCGCCGCGATCCGGGAGAACACCGAAGCCCGATCGTGAGCCCACCCCCGCGCCTTGCAGGAGCGGGGGTGCCCGGGGCACCGACCCCGTCTGCGATTCGACCGGCCCGCCGTTCGACCGGTGGCGTGGTGGGCGGTATCAGCCATCACCGCGCCTACTCGGCGCTACAACCCCGGCTACGACCTGGCGGGCGCTCTCAAACCGATCGGTGACTCGGTGCGGACTCAGGGTCGCAGCTCGGGCTCTGCGACGGCCTCACCCTCCTTGGCCCACTTCCGTAGAACGCGCCGGGCTCCTTCGGTCTCTTCGATGAGCACTGGCGCAGAGGCGGTATTCCATACATGCGCTATTCCCTTCACAGCGGTTGGCTACGTGGGTGGAATCCGGCTCTGGTCCACTTGTTGTGGAGCCTCACGGACAGTGATGTCGGTGGTGTGTGGTGGGATGGCCGGACTCTGCCGTTGATCCGCTGGGAGGCTCTCGTGTCGTCTTCGTACCCGTCCCTGGCTCGTGCTTTGGCCGAGGCTTTGGTCGACGTCCTGTGGTTCATCGACGGTAGCGAGGACGACCAGATGGATCAGGACGACGCGGTCAAGCTCATGGAGGGTGTGGCCCACGTGGTCAGCATGCTGCCGAGTGATCAGCGACAGGAGCTGATCGAGCTGGTCGGGGAGATGGCAGCCGCCGAGAACAATCCGGCTCGCCGCGAGTTCCTGGAAGCGTTCCCGGAGGGCTTCGGGGCGATCGACGATGTGTCCTGAGCAGCCTTTTCAGAAGTAGAGCAGGACGCGCTTCCGGAGAGGTTCGAATCCGGCGCGGCCGAACATCTGGCGCTTCAGCATCTTGATTCGGTTGACGTGATCGGTTCTAGTCCAACTTCTGTGGAGCTCTCACGCGCTGTAACCTGCTGGGACTGATGGCCCTGTGACTCGTTGACAGGTCCATTTGGGATCATGCCCACATGGACTTCGACCTCGCCCCGCCAACCGGCGTTGGCCCGTTGCGGATCGGTATGACTCGGCACGCGGCCAACACAGCGCTGGACTCGCTCCGAGATCTCTCTGCGATCTCGGAGTCTGACCGGTCGGGGCAGCACGTCTTCCGTCCCAGCGGGCTGATGATCAGCATCCACTGCATGCGAGACATGCTTGAAGCCATCGAGCTGGGAAGGCCGTCGTCCCAGACGGACCGAGTGTTGTTTCAGGGGGTGGACGTATTCACGCTCCCGGCCCGCGAGGTTGTCCAGCGCATGGGCGAGTTCACCTCGATCGAAGAAGATCCTGACGACGACGCTTCCTTCATCGCCCCCGCCTTGCTGCTGAGCTTCTGGCGTCCGTTCGCAGCCGACGATGAGCCCGAGGAAGAACAGGGTTACCACTTCAGCTCGGTCCTGCTGGCACGGCCTGGCTACTACGACACCCCTGCTCAGGCTGCGGAGCGACTCCAACAGAGCTCGTGACGGGCCCGTCAGGATGCCAGCCAGGACTCGTTTCCCATCGAGCGCAGGGCCGGTGTCAGGCCCTGGGTTGAGGCTTTCCATCGGGGGCGTGTCGGGCGGCCGCCGCGTGCCTGGTCGTCGCCGACCACGGGTCAGATCGTGCGCGTGCAGACCGAGCGGGTGCAGGACTCGCTTGCCACGATGTTGCCGTTCTCGTCGATCATCTCGATGACGACCCGCTGGACCCCGCCGGGGAGGGGGATGGAGAACGACTCGTTGAGGACCTGGTTCGGGCCGCCGGCGTATGCCCAGGGGCTGCAATAGCCTTGATCCTTCGCGCTGCCGTTGTAGGCGTCGGCGCAGATCGCGCGCTGGCCGCTGGCCGCGTGCACGACGCCGCTGAGGGACGCCGTGTAGCCGCTCGTAAAGTGGATCGAGCCCGACGTCTGGCTGTTGCCGTACGTCATGGCGAAGGGCCTGTTCACGTCGCCGGTGGCCGCCTGCGCCGGTGCGGCGGCGAAACCGAGCGCCGCGGCAGCCGCGATGGTGGTTGTCAGGAGAGTCTTGCGCATGTTCGGCACCTTCTTCATCGGACGAGATTCGGTGGACGAGCGTGAGCGACCGACATCATCGTGCCTCCCGGCGACCGCGGGCAAGGGCGCCACACCGGCCGCCGGTCAGGGTGAGCCCCTCCCGCGCGTAGCCCCGTGGCACAACCCCCGCAGGAGTCTCCCCCTGGCTGTACGTGGGCTACCGACGAAATGGGCCGCCCCAGGACGAAACGCGAGCCGGTTCGGCGGACCCATCGGTGCTGAGTGCGTTCACGTCGGCGCCGACGCTCAGGGGCGGGAACGTGGGCGCCTTTGCGCGGGAACCCAGCGCGACGGAAGCCACGTACTGGCTAGTCAACGAGTTCTCCGGCGGCGCCAGTCGTACCCGGCCCACTCCTCGGCTGGCACCTTCACCTGCTGGGCCACGTACGACACCGCAGGCGCCGGGATCTCACCGGGATCCTCCGGGAACCGGGCCTCCGCCTCGAAGAACTTCAGCAACAGCGCGAACCCCAGCCGGTTCGCCCCCCACTTGTTCCGTAGCCGCTCCTGGTCTTCCTCCAGCAGCGTCCAAACCTCGATCAGGTCCTCCGGCTCCCAGTCCTGCCGCACCCCGCGCTCCCTCCGGTCGTCGTGACCGGACCAACCTCGCGGAACCGTCCGCTCGGAGACCCCAGAAGATCGAAAACCCAGACAAGTGCACCCCCGCCTTGCTACAGAGAGCTACTTGTCACTTCGCGGTAGCTTCGGGAGGACAGGGCCGCCACGGCCGTGATGCTCTGCGCGGCGGCGAGCCGTCGCTGCCCGGTGCCGGTGAGTTCCACGCTGCTCCACGACCTCGTTCCTCGCGCCAGCAGTCCGTCCTTCTCCAGCTGGGCCAGCTGATGCGCAACGGACGAGCTGCTTGAAAGCCCGACCATCCCCCCGATCTCCCGGACCGTGGGGCCCCTGCCGTGCACCGCGAGGTAGTTAGAGATCGATTCAAAGATCAGGATCCTGCGCGCCTTCAGCCGGATCACGCCACCGCCTCCCAGCCGTACGCACGGGCCCGGCGCACCAGCTCGGTATGCCGGGCTGGCGAGCATCCGGCGGTGCCCCAGTACGGGTGCGAGGCCAGCGCCCTGGAGAGTTCGATGAGCCGGCGGCGCAGGTCGGTGGAGCTCTGGACAGGAGTGAGGCGGGTGAGCGCCTCGTAGGTGCGGATCCACTCGTACTGGAGGCGGATCAGGTTGTGGGGGAAAAGCGAAGCCATTCCCTCAGTAGCTCACATGTTTGATTTAAGGGGCAAGGCGACACCTTGGGCCGGACCGCTGCTGCGGCCGTAGCCGGACCAGTGCCGATCTCCACGCCCGCGCTGCGGGGTGCTGTACGGCGCAGTCGGCCGCGCGCGCGGCTGCCGGGCGGCGGACGCTGGCGGGGTAGAGTTCCCCGTGTCCGTCGCCCTGGCTGAAGCGGTCGCGGTGCTGCCCTCGGGGCCGGGGTGGTGGTACGAATCGAAGTTATGGACAGGGTTCTGCGGTGTCCGGTGTCCGGCCGGAGCTGAGTAAACCCTCCGCTTTTGAGACCGTGCACCATCTGGGGTCAGCGGCGGCTGTTACGGTCCGGCCATGACACGCCCCGACCACGTACTTGCTGTCCTGCGCCGGAATCCTGATCTGGTAAGGCTGGCTGCGGGATCCTTCGATTTTGATCTTGACCGGGCCGAGCACGTGGAAGAGGTCCGTCTGGCGAGCGGAGCGCCGCTGAGGGCCGTGGCGGGCGACGACACCGGCGGAACCTATTTCATATGTGCTGATGGGGCTGTGCTGTACGCGAGCTCCGAGGGCGAAGCGGGCCTCATCGGCGCCAGCATGGACGAGGCTCTGGAGATTCTCTTCGGCCTGCCGGGCTGGCACGACTACACCGAAACCGATGTCGCGGCCGATGACGAAGCGCTCGAGGCGGTGTTCAACCGGACCGAAGACGAGATTTGGGACTCTTACGGCCCCGAGCTGGACGCCGATCGCAGCACGCTGCTCAGCGTTGGGTCTGCGCCGGCTCCCCAGGAGGGAGCTGCTGCACAGGCTCCAGGAGTCCCTTCTGCGGACCGAGCCGGAGTTCCTGCTGCTGAACGCGGACGAAGGCTGCGCGTATGCGTTGCTGGACCGTCTTCGGCGCCCGCCGCTCTGGCAGGCGATTCTCGCTCCCGGCCGAACTGATCTGGCCCGGATGCGGGCGGACCGCACCTGCTGGGACGCGATTGCGGGCGATCCGGTACGGCGAGCCACCGTTCTGCGCGCAGCCCAGTACGACCGGCAGCCGGCCGACCTGCGGCTTCTGCGCACACTCCTGCGACAGGAAGTCCGCCGCGGCCCCACCGAAGAACTCCGCCTCGCCGCGGTCCTGGTCGCCCTGCACGGTGAGACGCAGGACCACGCTCTGCTGCGGTCTCTGCGGGAGTCCGACCCCGATTTCCACTTCCTGCTCGGCGGTTTCCCCGATTCCGCACGAGCCCTCACCCAGTGGGCGGTCGACTGGGATGAGTCGAACTACGGCCAGGATCCCCACGACGAATACGACCTCACCTGGACGGCGCTGGCCCGCCGCCAGGGGCAGACCGAACTGGCCCGCGCCGCGCTCATACGCATCCTCGACGACACAGGCCCGCGTGATGCGGCCCTGCTCGGTTCTCTCGCCAACGAGCTCAAGATCCTCGGGGCCCTCAGGCAGGCGATCCGGGCACGCCGCCTGCACGCGTCCCTACAGGACGACGCCGACAAGCGAGGCGCGGCCCTGGTCAACCTCGCCTCTTTGCAACGCCGCCACGGCGAGGTAGAGGCAGCCTGGCAGTCCCTTCAACGGGCGGTCACGCTACTTGACGGCCCGCCGCCACCGCCGCCTACCAATCAGCTGGCGCTCGATCTTGATCTACCGAAACCGTCCTGTCAGACCCTCGCTTGGCGCGAGCTCGGCATGGGGGTAAGGGTCACCGAGGAACACTTCCTCATCACACAGGCTGCCGTGCCGCTCGGTCTACAAGAGGTGACCCAGGCAGCACTCCGGGCGGGGATAACCATGCTCGACGGCCTTGCTCACCCCACCGAGAATCTGCGCAGGCCGCAGAGGCTGCGCAGACGCTTGCAGCACCCCGGCCCGCTTTGGAATCACCCTCTTCTACGGGTGTCGGCCGGTGGGCAGCGCGATGAGCGTGCCCTGCCGCCTGAGGGCGTCGTTTTCGAGGGTGAGCTGGCGGATGGCTTCCTTGTACAGGACCAGGGTGCGGCGCAGGTCGGTGTTCTCCCTCCGCAGCCGGCTCAGGTTGTCCTCCACGCGCCCGCTGGCCCTTTCCCCTGGGGTCGGCTGTGCGGGGCCGGGATGCGGGGCAGGAAGTGCTCTTCGACCAGGTCGCGGTAGTGGCGGTGGAAGGTCGCGTGCGGGATGGCGAGATGCCGCTCGACGGCGGTAACGGTAGGGCGGCGGCCCGTGGCGAGGGCTTCTTCGAGGACGGTGTCGAGGGCGGCCTTGACGGCGTCGGCGTCGGGCAGCGGGCGTTTCATCGGTCGGTCTCCGGGGTGTGGCGGGTGAGGAAGGCTTCGGTGACGGTGCGCTGTTCGGTGAGCCGGTGGCGCAGGTAGGGGGCGAGGCGGTCGCTGTCGGCCAGGGCGTTCGTCAGCTGGGTTAGGTGCTCGGTGAGGGCCTGGTGGTTGGCGGGTGTGAGCGCCGTATTGCGGCAGGCCAGCGGCTGGCAGTCGCCCATGGCCGGGGTGTCCGCTGAGCTGGCCGGGGGGCGGCACAGGGCTCGGTCGGGGTCGTAGACGCAGGTGAGGAAGCGGCCCGGGTAGAGGTGTGGGTCGTGGCGGGCGATGATGCGGCGCAGACGGGCTTCGTCGGTGACGACCTGGCCGTCGAAGACGCGTACTGGGCCAGGGCGGTGAGGCGGGCCTCTGCTTCGGCGCCCGCCGGCCCCGTCAGCCGGGGCCGGTCGGGGTCGGCGGCCATGTCGGCGAGTACCTGGCCGCGGGTGAGGGCTTCCTCGGCTTCGACCTCGTCGCGGAAGCCGGAGGTACTGGTGCCTAACGAGCTCGTGCATGGTTGGCGTGACGGCGTTTGGGCTGGGTCGTTGGGCAGTTCGTGGTGGGGGCTGAAGCGCGCAAGCTGATCATGTCTGAGCGTCGGATCACGGGACTCTCGACGTCCGTGATCGCCGACTTGGTAGCGGAGTTGGGGCCGGTCTGGCAGTCCCGCAGAGATGCCGAGCTGCTCGACCGGCCTCGCCGGCGGGCGGTCGGTGCGGGCGCGAAGTACAAGTTGGTCTTCGTCAACCGGCTCCTGACCACGCTGGTCCACCTGCGGCACGGCATTACTCGATCAAACGGACAGGTCACTGACTCAAAGGCCTCACCAGGTCCCCGCAGGCGCGTCGCAGTAGCGGTCTCGTCGTCGGCGGCGAGGAAGAACACGATGTCGTGGGCCATCCGAGCATGATGGCAGCCCGCCGAACTGACGCGAGTCGGCATTTCAGTCCCACCGGAACGTCCCGTGGGCGTTACCCACCAGGCAGGTCACGGCGACGATCACCCACCACGGCCTGAGTTGGTTCGCGTTGCAGGCGGTGCGGACGCCAGAGCGATGACGACCGGTCGTCGACTGGAGCCGACGGCCGAGGCCCCCTTCCGCCCTTCGGGTATCAGGGGAGAGCTGGCCGGGCTAGGGTCGTGATCAGTCCGCGCCGACATGGGTGCGCGGGTCGGGACCGGTGCCCAGCGCGCTCTGGGGCAGTACGACCGGGCCGCCCCTCGGGCCCGGCAACCCGATGACGGAGCGCCGGGCCCGCGCTCATGCGTACGGGCGGAGTGCCGCTTGCGCCCGTACGGAGCCCGCGAGCTCGCCTAGCACCTCACTCCAGTGGACCCCGGCTATCCATGGAGTGACGAGACCCAAGCCTTCCCCATCGCCGAGCCGGCAGCGGAAGCCAGCGCCGCCTGACCGGATCAGCCGCTGAATAGCGTGAGGCAGGTGTCCAGCGCCCTGCGCTCCGCGTCGGGTAGGTGATCACTCAGTGGCTCCTTGCGCGGGCTGTGTTCGCCTGCGCAGATCCAGGCACGCTCGTCCTCGTCGTACGACCACGGTGCGGCTCCCCACATCGGGTGCCCCTGGAGAAGGCGGCGGGCCAGTGCCTCGCCGTCGTCCGGGGTGCCCTGAGCGGTCAGTGCCTTCTGCACCAGGGCGACGGCTTCAGCCGGGATGTTCGTGTCGCCCAGGACAGGGAGCAGGAGAAGCAGCCGGGCGTGCGGGTCGGTGACTCCGTCCCCGCCCTCCGGAGCTGGCAGGAGCGCGGCGAGTTCGGCCCAGCACAGGCCCGGGCCGATCCGGTCCTCATCAGTGCTGGCCAGGACCAAGTCGTTCGTCCACCAGTCCGGGTGGACGATGAAGTAGTCGATGGAGGTGTACTCCTCACCGTTGTTGTAGTGCACAACGATGCTGTGCCCGCCCGCGAGCGGGATCCGGAACATGGGCCAAGCGGCCTTGTCGCTCAGGCGCTCCAGCATGCCCTCGACGTCTGCCGGATCAACGCCGAACGACTCAACCTGCGAGCCTTCATACATCTCGACCAAGTGCGCGGCCCAGAACTCTGGCTCTGCCAGCAACGGCAGACCGTCCACCACGGGAGAAGAGGCATACAAGCGCCTTGCCATGACCATGGCCTGATTCTCGCGCTGGATGATCCCGTCCGTTCGACCACCCCCGCGCCAACCCAAGATCAGCTTGACGCGTTGGCATCGTGAGGTGTCTATGTCGTTGCTCAAGGTCGTGGGTCAGGATGGCGGCATGACGACCTGGTTCCACCTACCACGAGGACGAAGAATGGTGGCTCTATTCCAGGCTGCTGACGAAGGCTGGGCAGCGCGACAGGTTGAGGTCCGAGGGCAGGACTCGCGACGGGCGACGGCACCCTCGTTGGAGGAGGTGCTGCACTTGCGTGATCATGCCGATCTCGCTGCGATGTTCCGTTATGAACGGCAGTACGGAGTTCTCGCCGAGGGTCCCATGGACGGCTGGCAGGACCAGCCAGGGGCAGCGTGGGCATCACCCGGGCGGGCGCGACGTTTCACGGGAGAAACGGAACTCCAGGCAGCCGAGTGCTGCGGCGTGCGGGAACTGGAGCGGCTCCGCGGTGGCGGCCGGGGCGCGGGGTCAGGGCTGGAGGTAGCTCCTGAGGTAGCTGCTGGCCGCGGCCTCGCTTGTTCCGAGCGCGGCTGCCACCTGCTCGATCGATACGTCCCCTGCGGCGAGCTCATCCGCCGCGCACTGAGCCATCCAAACAACAACCGCCTACCATCCATCCGAGCCAGAGCAAGCCTGCCGGGCCCTCATCCCCGGACAAGTGAGCTCTCTGACAACCGGGACACCCACTTCCCATGGCCGTTCATGCAGTCCGGTGCGCAAGTTCTCAAGGAGCGGGCGCCGTCGACGTGTTTGGCGGGGGGCGGAGCACGAACCGAGCCGGAGTGCGGGCTCCGGCTCGGGAACGAGCGAGACCGAGCGAACACCGGGCTACTCATTCTCGGTGGCGTACCGGTACTGCATCCCGCGATCGTGCCACGCCCCCACCGCCGGACCCCGCCGCCGATACCAGGGCCTACGGGTGACACCGGAGGCAATGTTGAACGCGTTCAATGCCTCTGACAGTATGGCTTCCGGTGAACCTGCCGGAGCAGCGGAGTCGGATCCGCCTGCCCTCGCGACGGGTCGCCACGAGACCGGAGGTGGGCACGACATGGGCCTGATCCTGCTACTCCTCGCCCTGATAGTCGCCCTCGCCGTCGCCCTTGTGGCCCTGGCCGTGATCCTCACGGCGAGCACGGGCCTGGGCCTCGCGACCGCCGCGGTGAGCCGCAGGCTGCCGCTCTGGGCCAGGATCACGCTGCTGCTGACCCTTGCCGCCGCTCCGGCGGCGGCGCTGGTGAGCACCCTGGACGTCGCGGCCGTCTGGCAGCTGGCCGCTTGGGCGCTGCCGTTCCTCACGACGGTCGCCTCAGGAGCCGCCTGGCTCGCCTTCGAAGCCCACAGGCGCCGCGCGCCCAGGATCCCGAAGCCGGCATGGCCGGTCCGCCACGCACCGGCCGCCGGTCGCTGAGCACGCACCACTCACCCGCGGTCGTACACGGCCACTTCCGCATCGCGCGCACGACGCCCCAGTGACCGGCGGCTCGATCCGCGACCACGTACCGCCCGCGAGCCCGCAATCGATGCGCGGCACCCAGCCCGAAGCCGTTCCCGCCGCACCCCCGGCGCCAGGCCCGGCACGCGGCCTCGGGCTCGCCCCACCGCCGAACACCATTCGCGAGGACCGCCTTGACTCGGTGAACTCCCGCAGCCCCTCCGCCGGCGCGATCAGCTCCTCGGTGCCGTCCAGCCGCACCCCGAGAAGGACCAGCACGCACGAGTGCGCCTGCCCGAGCCGGACCTGCTCCAGGGCCGGGCACAAAGTCCCCGGACGACAAGCCGTGCAGACAGCGGGAAGCTCAGCGGTGGGCGGTCCGCAGGCGGGCCGTCGCCGGGCGCCCTACGTTCTCGGGCGCACTGTCGAGCAGGCGGTTGCGCTGGGCGGCGAGGGCGAGGAGGGCAAGGCTGGACAGTGTGCAGACGAACAGGGCGGCCACGGAGCACGCCAGCGTCACCGCCGGCTCGTTCAAGGTGGCGATCGATGCCGCGACAGCGGCTGCGAACACGTTCGCCCCCAGGATCACGTGAAGGGGCCTGGTCGTGAAGGCGCTGAGTTCGCCGTTCGAGCCGTCGGAGCCGGGGCGGCGGTTCTGGAGATAGGCGTCCAGCATCACGAGGGCCGATACCACCACGGAGATCATGCTCGCCCACCTGACACGGTCCAGGAAGAGGGGCAGGAAGGTCGTCGCAAGGCAGATCCCCAGGCAGAGCAGATTGACGCGGCGCACCTGCAGGATGTGCCTCCTGTGCAGCACGTAGTGCAGGTGCAGCGTGGCCCGGGCCAGGCGGTGGGGCGGCCCGGCGCCATCGTCGTCCTGGTCGGGGAGCGGGAAGCGAACGGTGAACTTCTCCGACAGTCCGTGCCGTCCCCACTGCTGGTCGGCGCCGGCGGCGTCCGGCTCCATCACGGCGTCGCCGTCGCTGTCGAGTTCGACGCCGGCGAGTTCGACCCCGTCCGGGGTGGGCAGCGTGAGGCGGTTCTTGATCTCGGTCGGCAGGACGAGCGGAAGCTCCACCGAGATCCCGATAAGTCCTTGGCGTCGGATCGTGCAGGGGCCGTCGTAGCCGTACTCCACCGTTTGCGACGTGCCCGATCTCGTGTCGAGCTGCGCCACCAGCGGCAGGTATCGGGTGGCGGCCTCGATGCGTTCGCGCAGGGGTCCACGCGTCTGCTCGGCCGCTGTCAGCAGCAGCTCGCCGACGGCCTCGTGCTGCATCCCGTGCAGGGCGGAGGACAGGGACTGCGAGATCTCGCTGTGCGCCGGCACGACCACCCCTTCGCCCCGGCTGGCCCCGTCGTCCTCCGTGAGCCAGTAGGAGACGGCGTTGGCGACCGCCGACCGCGCGTCAAAGGAGGTGAAGGAGGTGATCACGGTGCCATTGGCGTCCCTGATCCGCAGATCGTCCACGATCGACCCGGCGTCCAGCGGAAACAGGTCGACAACGGGCCGGGTGTTCTGGGAACCGGTTGCCCGGGACAGGACCGTCGACTTCACCAAGTGGTGCACCTTGCTCATTCCGAGCAGCACCGTCGTGTGCTCGCGTCGGGGGACGCTGCGCGGGAAGTGGGCCAAGGCCTCCGCGACGGCCAGGGCCGCGGAGGTCTCCGGCATCCCGAGCCGGTCCACGCCCCTCACCGCCTCCGGTGCCAGTACCGCGCTCATCGTCGCGGCGACGGCCTGACGTTCGCTGTGGTACGTGACCAGATCGCGGGCGAGCCGGGTGATGCGCGAGGCAGCCAGGTCGGGTGCGGGGCGCGAGCGCATCAAGAGGCCGTCCAGCCGTACGACTGCCTGGTCGTCGACCCGGGCCGGGGACGCGAGGATCGCCGAGACGGCTCGGATGATCTCCGCGAGGGTGGCCAGGTCAACGGTCGACTCGGCCGGTTTGAGAGCCTCGGCCGCGGCGCGGCTGGCCGCTTCGGGATAGCCGCGGAGCAGGGCGGTGTGCGAGAAGGCGGAGAGACGGGCGAACGCCCGACCGGGAGCCGAGAACGCCAGGTGGTGCACCTCCTCCACGTACCAGGCGATCCGGTCGGCGTCGAAGGGGTCGAGCGGCTGGTGGAAGTAGGCGGCGGCCAGCCGGTGGGCACGCTGGTGCGTGCCGGTCCGCTCGCGCCGCAGCTGGTCGAGCAGATGCCGTCTCAACAGCGGCCGCAGGCGGAACTCCTCACGCTCCGACGAGACGCCGTACGGTTCGACCATGGGTAACCGGACCAGGAGGCCGCTGTCGACCCGGAGGTGGAGCGCATCGGTGGTGTATTCCACGATGCCGGGGTCGAACCACCGGTAGACACAGAGGTGTTCGACGAGGGAGCGCTCGCTCTCGGAAAGCCTGTCGAAGGAGGCCAGGACGCTGCGAAGGACGATGTCCGTGTCCATGTATCACCCCTCCAGAGGAAGGAAGTTGGAAAGGAACTCCTTGATCACGGACGGCAGGCCGGCCGTTCCGGTGCGCACCAGGTCGGCGTGCCCCTTCAGGGCGTCGATGCCGGCCAGTTCGATCCATTCCTCGACGGTCCGGGTGTCGAAGAGCGGCAGAACCAGCGTCCGGGTGACGCCCGCGTGCGGATGGCGGAGGGTGGGGACCACCTGACCCGCGAGGAAAACGGCTATCCGGCGGCCGGCCAGGAGGTCGGGCAGGAAGCTTCCGCTGATCCAGTCGCGCATCGGCGGCTCGCAACGCTCGAAACCGTCCATCAGGAGCACCGGGCGGACCTCGGGTGCCAACTCGTTCAGGGTCGCGACCAGTTCATCGCTGAGCGCGGACTTCTGGGCGTCGCGGTTCGCATTGACGCTGAGCGCGATATCCACGTGGGACCTGTTCACCGACGCGTTGGTGAAGCTCACGGTCGGCAGGTCGCCGTAGCGCTGCTTGAGCGCCCTGAAGGCGTCCATGCGGATTCCCTGTCCGGACGCCTGGCGGGCTATCTCGTTCAGGACGTCGAACTCGGCGTACGAGGAGCCCAGATCGACGTAGAACACGTTGTTCTCACCGTGTCGGCGGTGCATCTCGCGCAGCAGCGCGGTCTTGCCGATCCCTTCCTGCCCCTCGAAGAACAGCGCCCGGTGCGCGGCAGCGCCGCTGATCATGTGGGCGGCGTCGGCCAATTGCTCGGCGCGGTCTACGTGCACGCTGTGAACTCCCCCCCCTCAGCCTTGTGTGCAGCCGACCGCCCGTCAGTTCCGGCCGGGACCGGCGGGCGGGGTGGGGTCGTTCGGGGGCTCGGTATCCGGACGGACGATGACGGTGCTCTTCTTCACCTTCGAATCGACGAACCGGACCCTGGACGACTTGACCAGGTCGATCAGGGACTTGAAGACCGTGGTCCTCGTGGCGTGGAGGGTCTCGTCCTCGGCGGCGGGGTCCTGGGAGGTCTCCAGCCCGACGCCCCCCAGGGGCGAGGGGTGGCTGCGGGCGCGAGAGTCGGTGCCTGGTCGGGCTGGATGCCCAGCAGAGTCAGCCGCTCCTGCTGCTCGGGCAGAAGCCGTGCCCAGGTGGCCGGCTGCTTCTGCTGTTGGAGCCCGCCGTCCATCAGGACGCCGGGGGCGATGTCGGGCAGTTGGCCGTCGGCGTCGACCAGGTCCGCGAGGACGCGGTAGTGGCGCTGCCAGTCCAGCGGCCACGGGCAGTCCCAGTCGGGGTCGATCGCGGTCAGTTGCGCCGCGCGCTCGGCGGCCCGCTTGGGGTCTTTGCCCAGGCCGTTCTTGGTGCCCTTGCGTCGGAGGTTGGCCATGTTCTGGGCGCCATCTCGTCGTCCTCGCCCCACGCGGCGTCCTGCCGGGGTGCGAGGTGCCCGGTGGCCCGGTGGTAACACGTGTTCGAGTTTCCTTTGAGCTTCTCGTGCCCGCCACCGTGGCTACTCTCCGTCACGCTCGTTGGTGAGGCGTGATGGATATGCGCCGCAAGGCGCGGTGTTCCTCGGATTCAGGAGAGTTGATGACGGTTTCACGACGAACCGCTGTGATCGCTGGAACGGCGCTGACGCTCGCGCTGGCCTGTGTTTCTCCGTTGGCCCACGCCGAGGCTGCGGTGGCGACCGTGGTCTTCGACAAGCGCGGTGATCACACGTGGATCGCGCCTGTGTCGCAGTGGGTGACCTTCGATGTGTGGGGCGGTGGAGGCGGAGGCGCCGGCAGCGGTGCGGGGGCTGGCGGCGGTGGAGGCGGTGGTCGCCAGTACGGCATGGGCGGGGTCGGCGGCAGCGGGGGCAAGGGGGGGGGGGGCGGCGGCGGTGCCGGCGGCGGATACGTGAAGTGCAAGGTGTATGTGTCCGAGGGCCTGCCCGTCACGATTCGGGTGGGCGGCGGCGGCCGCAGCGGGGCGGCGGGAACCACTCCTGGCAAGGGCGGCGACGGTGGCGACGGCGGCTTCTACTTCCCGGGCAACGGGACTGCCGGGACGGGTCCGGGAACCCCGTACGCGCGCAACGGGGGCGGCGGGCAGAACACACTGGTCTGGGACACCGACAGTCTGGGAAATCCGAGCATCCTCGCCAGGGCCTCTGGCGCCGACGGGGGCAAGGCCGCCCTCGGCCTGGCAACCGCGGGCTGTACGGCAAGGAGGCGGTCACCCCCAAGGGAGCTGACGGCAGCACTCCCGCCGGCGGCAAGGGCGGGACCGGCGGGAACATGCAGAGCGGCGGGCTCCACTGTGAAGACGTCTGGCCCCTCGTCAAGTCCCGGGGCAGCACGGGAGCAACCGCCGAGGGCGATCGCGGCGGTACCGGAGGTGCGGCCGGGAAGGACACGGACTCGACCGACACCCCCCTCTACGGACAAGGTGGCGCCGGAGGGCACGGTGGTGCCGGAGGGAAAGGCGGCGCTGGAGGGAACGGCATGACCAGCCCGCCTACGTCCAAAGACGGAGAAGACGGCGCCCCCGGTGCCCCGGGTGTGAATGGCGCGCCCGGACACGATGGTGCCGTGAGGATCACCTGGACCCCCGACAACCCCTGACCAAACCGCGGCAGACCTCTCGCTCGGGATGATCACGCGTCGGCGCCCGCCGCGCCTGCTTGCGGCGGGCGTGGGCGTTGGCGCGCGGTGACGCATGCCGCCATCGTGCCGTACAAGTCCTGCGGCGCCTCTGACGGCCCCGCTGCGTCCTGCAGGGCCGTCGCGGGCTGGCATGGCGGACCCTGGAAGCGGGGCGGGCACGCCGTGAGGGAGGCTCCTGTGATGCTCAGACCGCCGGTGGATCCGATGCTGGCGCAGGCCGCGGAGTCGGTGCCGGGCCCGGCCGCTTTGTGGGCGGGGGTGGCGTACGAGCAGAAGCTGGACGGTCACCGGGCGCTGCTGTTCACCGCGGCCGGGCCGGGCGGCACGGTGCTGGTGCAGACCCGCCGCGGGGCGCTGGTCCAGGACCGGTGGCCGGACCTGGTGGCGGCCGCCGAGGCACAGTTGCCGCACGGCCTGGTCCTCGATGGCGAACTGGTCGTCTGGGACACCGAGGCAGGCCGGTTGTCGTTCGAGGCGTTGCAGCGCCGGGCCGCCACCCGCGCCCGCGGCGCCCTGGCTCTGGCCGCCCGGTGGCCGGCCTACCTGGTCGTTTTCGACGTCTTGCAGTTGGACGGCCAGGAGCTTTTGACGCGCCCGTACGCCGAGCGCCGCGCCCTGCTGGAGAACCTGTTCTCCGAGCACGCCCTGACCGCGCCGTGGACGCTCTGCCCGCAGACGACGGACCTGTCCAAGGCGAGGGAATGGCTGGAGTCCTGGACAGACGTGTCGGGCGTGGAGGTGATCCTGATTAAGTCTCTGACCAGCCGGTATCTGCCCGGATACCGCGGCTGGACCAAGATCAGAAGGCGGGACACCACGGAGACGATCGTCGGTGCGATCACCGGCACCCTGACCCGCCCGCAGCTCCTCGTCCTCGGCCGCCACGACACCGACGGCCGGCTACGCGCTGTGGGCCGCACCGTACCGCTGCGCCCGGACGCCGCCCGGCAGGTCGCCGAACATCTCACCGCGGCCGCGCCCGGACACCCGTGGACAGGGGCGAAGTTCTCGGCGACGTGGGGGAGCCGCGACGTCCTCGACATCACCCTCGTCCACCCCGCCTTGGTCGCCGAGGTCAGCGCGGATCGCGCTATCGACCGCGGCGGCGTCTTCCGGCACCCGCTCCGGTTCCAGCGGCTGCGCCTGGACGTGACCGCGGAGGACGTTGCGCGGTTCGGGGCGGGACCGTCCTCCGCGGACGGTTGACCGCCCGAACATCCTTCGCCCACCACAGGATTCCGACGACTTTTCGGGGTTGGTGCTGTCCTTCCGCGGGGGTCATCGGCTCCGGCCCGGTTGATGCGGGCGGCAGTGGTGATGGCGTCGGTGATCCAGGCTCGGGCGGGGAGGGTGGTGCCGAGGTGGCCGGCGAGGGCAGCGGTGATTTCCTCGCCATCCACGACATGTCCGGCACCCACCTGGGCTGGATGCTCGCTTCCGGCCGCTACCAGTAGTCGGCCGCCGGAGCCTCCGGCAATCCTCCGACGGTGCCAGGTCCGACCGTGATCGCAGCCTTGAGAGTCCTCGTGCCCGTCGTATCCACGCCGCTGTCTGGTTCGTTGATTACGGGAGGCGGGGGCGTGCAGGTCGCACGGCCGACAGGGATTTCGAAGGCAGGCGTGATGGCTTTGACGGGCACTTCGGCCGACTGCTGCGCGGGACGCAGTGTGATGGTCACGGGGGCGACCGGCGGGATCGGTGCGGCGACGGCGTTGCGGTTGGCGGGCTTGGGCTGGGATGTGATCGGCACGGCTCGCAGTCAGGAGAAGGCGGACGCCCTGGTCGCGGCCGCGGCAGGGCTGGGGCTGGGGTTGCGGACGGTGGTGCTGGATGTGGCAGACCCTCTCTCCTGCCAGGAAGCGATGGCCCGGGTGGAGGAGATGACGGGCGGTGGTGTGTGGGCGGTGGTGAATAACGCCGGTGTGCCACAGGCCGGCTCGGTGGAGGACGTCAGCGACGGGCAGGCGCGTCACCTGCTGGAAGTGAATCTCCTGGGTGCTATGCGGATCTGCCGGCTCGCGCTGCCGGGGATGCGCCGGAGGGGCAGCGGCCGGATCGTGAACGTGTCCTCAGGGCTCGGGCGGGTGCCGTGGCCCATGGGCGGCTGGTACAGCGCGAGCAAGCACGCCCTGAGCGCGATCACGCACTGCCTGCGGGTGGAGACGGCACACGCCGGGGTGCGGGTGTCGTTGGTGGAGCCCGGCGCCTTCGCGACGGCCATGCTGGACCGGGCGGTCGCCGACCTCGACAACACCGACCCCGCCGGCGGCAGGCCGGGGTACGGCCGATCGCGCACCCTGTTCACCGCCGTCAACCAACGCGTTTCCGGACCCGAGCCGGTCGCCAAGGTCATCGCCAACGCGCTGGGCGCGCGGCGCCCCAGGGCCCGCTACACCGTCGGTCTCGACGCCCGCTTCCTCATCCCCCTCCACACGATGACACCGCTGTGGCTCTCCGACCGGATCAAGCACGCCGTCACCGGCCTGCCCCGCACCGCACCAGGCACGCCTCCCGCACCTGCAGAGGTGGCGGCATGAACGCCCACAGCCAGATCACGCAGGTCGCAATCCACCTGCCCCACGGGCGGCAGACCTCGACGGCCATCGAGGACCGCCTGCGCGAACACAGCCCCGCCCTGCGCATTCCCCCCGGGCTACTGCGGCGGACGTACGGGCTCCAGGAGCGCATCGTCGCCGACGACGGCGTCCTGCCGTCCGACCTCGCCTCCCATGCCGCCTGCAAAGCGCTGACTCAGGCGGGGCTGGAGCCCGGCGATGTCGACCTGCTGCTGTTCGCCTCCGTCAGCGCCGACGTCCAAGAACCCGCCAACGCCCACATCGTGGCCGCCAAGACGGGCCTGTCCTGCCCGGTCTTCGACGTCTCCAACGCCTGCAACAGCGTCCTGAACGCCCTCGAAGTCGCCGATTCCCTCATCCGCTGCGGCCGCTACCGGCGCGTCCTGATCGCCTGTGGCGAGACTCTGAGCCGGCTCAGCCGCTGGACGATGACCAGCCGCGACGAGATGCGCACCGCGCTCGCCTCCATGACCGGCGGCGACATGGGCGCAGCCCTGATCGTCGAAGCCAGTCCCGTACCCGGGATCATCGCCAGCATGTTCATGGCCAACTCCGCCGGCTGGCCCGCCGCCACCCTGTTCAACCCCTACCAGGCCCCCGGCCTGCCCCACGCACTGGACATCGACTCCGAGCAGCTCCTGGCTTCCTTCCTCGGTCTGGACACCCGTGCGCTGCAGTGGCTCAAGGAGCACGACACCGATCCCGGCGAGCTTGGCCTGGTCTGCCTCCACCAGCCGTCCGCCCCCTTCGTGCGCGCCATCTCCCAACGCCTCGGCGTCCGACCCGACACGGTCGTGCCCACCTTCTCCCGCACAGGCAACGTGGCCGCCGCCACCCTGCCTCTGCAACTCGCCCTCGCCGGCGAACAAGGCCGCCTGCACCCCGGAATGAAGATCGCACTGTTCGGTCTGGCCAGCGGTGCCAGCGGCGGCGTGATGCTGATCGACTGGACAGCCTCAGAACAGAGGTGAGCCCGGCACATAGCTGGCTCGCCAGGCGGGAATCATGACAGCTGCTCCGCACCCCGACGGTCAGCCACCGGGCCGACCGTGGGGCTCCGGGAGATGCAGTGCTGTTCCAGGACTGGCACGGGGACGGCCCGCTTACCAGCGCCACGGGCACACCCGTCGCCCCACCGTCTGGCCACAGCACGCCGGCGGCGGCTGTCGAGTTCGCCACGTGTCGTGCACAGAGCAGTTGTCAGTGCGCGCGGGGCTGTGTCAGTCGCCGAGAGGCACCTGCCTCGCGGTGACCGGCCTGAGTATGGTCCGCGACGGCCTCCGCTGGCCTCGGGGGAGGAGTACATGTGTGAGCAGCCGACTGTATGGCGGTGATCGCGGACGGCGGCTCCAGGGGCACGCGCCTTGTCATTCCGCACCGCCGCGAACGCGGCCAGGGCCAACTCCCGGCATGGAACAGTGAAGAGGGCCGTCTCCGGTACCCCCTTCATCGGAGGGCCGGCGAGGGGTACTGCGCGTCCTTGGCATGAATTCTCCCGACGCGAACAGCGCCTCCCGGCAAAGGGATGGCACATCAGGGCGCGGCAAAGAGCAGGACCGAGTTGTGGCCGTCGAACCCGAAGGACGTGGAGATCGCTACGTCCATAGAGCATGCGCGTGGCCGACCAGTGACGATGTCGATTTCGCGGCCCGGATCCTGGGCGCGGAGATTTGCCGTCGGAGGAACCTGCTGCTTCTCCAGGGCGAGGACGGTGAGGGCTGCTTCGATGGCCGCCGCCGCGCCGAGCGCGTGGCCGATCACACTCTTGGTCGCGGTGACGGGAGGTGTGGCACCGCCGTACAACCGGTGCAGGAGGTGTGCCTCGACCGCGTCGCCCAAGCGTGTCGAGGTGCCGTGGGCGTTGATGTGCCCGATGTCCCGCAGGGTGCATCCGGCATCGGCCAGTGCGGCACGGACGGCCCGCTCCGCGCCGGCGCCTTCGGGGTGCGGAGCGGTGGCGCTGTATGCGTCGGAGGTGGAGGCGAAGCCGCGGAGCATGGCGCGAGGGGTGACGCCGCGGCGCCGTGCGTGGTCGGCGCGCTCCAGAACCAGCAGTGCGGCGCCTTCGCCGAGGACGAATCCGTCACGGTCGGCATCGAAAGGGCGGCTGGCAGATGCGGGGTGGGCGGAACGGCGGGACAGCGCGCGCATCTGCGCGAAGCAGGTCGCGGTCATGCGGGATCGGGCCGATTCACTGCCGCCGGCCAGGACGATGTCACACGAGCCGGCTCGTAAGAGGTCGCGTGCGATGCCCAGGGCGGTCGAGCCGGAAGCGCAGGCGCTCGACACTGTGAAGGCGGGACCGGTCGTGTCGAGATCCCGTGTGATTTCTCCGACGGGGTTGCTCGGGATACTGCGGTGCACCGCAGTCGGGGAGACGGCCTGTGGGCGGCCCTCCGTCAGGCGACTGAACTCTGCCGGGTATGTCTCCAGGCTGTTGCTGCCGACCCCGAGTACGATGCCGACGCGCTCGGATGCCCAGGCACCCGGATCCAACTCGGCGTCCGCCACCGCTCGGTGGGCGGCAGCCAGTGCCAGGTGCGTGAACCGGTCGGTGCGCCTTGCTCGCTGTGGGCCGATCTCCGCGATTACGTCGAGGCCAGGGACGCGGCATGAGAAGTCCACCGGCAGTCCGGCAAGGGCCGGATCCGCCGCGGCGACAGAGCGGCCGGCGCACAGGGTGGACCAGGACGTCTCGGCGTCCAGGCCAGCGGGAGTGATCAGGCCGAGTCCGGTCACGGCGATGCCGTCGGTGAGCACACGTTCTCGCACTCTATGAGATGACGGCAGGGCCACGGCTCGCCGCAAGCCCAGCCTTCAGCGTTTCGGCGGCGTGTTCCAGGGTGTCGCAGGGGCGGATGTTGAGATCGTCTTCCAGACGCACCCCCGCTCGGTTTTCGAGGACGACCACCACTTCGAGTAGCGCGAGGGAGTCCAGCCCCAACTGTTCCAAGGTCGCGTCGTTGCGCAGCCGATCTGCGGGGACAGCGAACTCCTCACGCAGCAGTTCCATCAGCGAGTCACGATCGAACTCGGCGTGGTATTCCTCGGACATACGTACCTCCGCCTTGCTGAAACAGGTGAAATGAAAAGACGTGCTAGATCCTGCGCATGTGCGACGTTGCATTCGTCTATTCGAACGCGGGTAGGCTCCCGACCAGACGAATCGCCCTGGCCCATAGGAATACACGACCCGTCTCGGCGATTTTGTGATGATCGGATTCATCTATTGCGTGGCGTTGCTCCGTGGGGCAACGGTCTATCGTAGATAGCCGGTCCGCGGCGAATCCGCGTCCATCCGAAGAGACGCCGCATCACCCATTGGGACGTATTTAGTGCGCACGGAGAAAAAGTGACCTCGGATTCCCTCCATGATGATTACAGCCTTCTCAACGACCTCGAGCCCATCGCCGCCCGCGCCCTGGACGACCACCTGCGGCATGCGGAGGAGTGGTACCCGCACGCCTACGTGCCATGGAGCGAGGGGGCGAACTTTGACGGTGTTCTGGCTGGAGAGGAGTGGCAGGCCGAACAGTCCAGGCTCAACACGGCCGCTCGCGATGGGCTCATCCACAACCTGCTGAGCGAGGACAACCTGCCCAGCTATCACCGGGTGGTCACGGAGCTGTTCGGCAGAGACGGTGCATGGGGCACATGGGTCAACCGGTGGACGGCCGAGGAGGGGCGCCATGGACTGGCCATCCGCGACTATCTGCTGGTCACCCGCAGCGCTGATCCCGTAGCGCTGGAAGATACGCGCCGTCAGCACGCCGAACGCGGCTACGACATCGACTACCGCGGAGACGTCCTCGCATCGCTCATCTACGTGACGCTGCAAGAACTCGCCACCCGCGTCTCGTACCGCAACATCCGACGTGTATGCGGCGACTATGCCTGCGAGGCGCTCCTGCAGCGGATCGCCCAGGACGAGAACCGCCACATGCTCTTCTACCGCTCCGTGTTGACAGACGCGGTGAAGCTCCGGCCGGACCAGGCCTTGCGGGCCTGTGCCGATGTGGTGGAGTCCTTCCGTTCACCCGGTCACGGTGCCCCCGGATTCACCGCCCTGGCCCTCTCGATGGTGCGCTCCGGCATCTACACGCCCGCATGCCACCACGAGGAAGTGCTTATGCCAGTGATGCGCTTCCTCGGTGTGTTCGACCTCTGCGGGCTCCGCGCGGATGGGGAGCAGGCGCGCGAGAGGTTGTCCGCCGCTCTCGACCGGTCCGAGACACGTGCACGGCGCTTCTCCTCCCTCGACCCTTCCCCAGCATCCGCACTCATCTGACCGTCGCCCCAATGCCGTAATTTGTCCGGGTCCAGGCCGGCCCGCCGCAGGAACTCCAGAAGGTCGGCGGGGCCGAGGGCGCGGCCGAGGATCTGGCCGTCGCAGCGCACTCGGCGCCCGCCCTCGGCGTCCGGTGGATAGACGACCACGCGAAGAGCAGGGCTCATCCCTCCACCCTGCCGGTACCCGCGCACTCCAGCACTCCGAGGGCGACGTCAGGGCGGCATTGGGGGCAGCCGGGTACGCCCTCGGCCAGGGCCCGGTGCGCCTCCTCGGTGCTCAGGGGCGAGCAGCGGTTCGTTGTGTCCCAGCAGTCCCCGGCGTGGACGCGGACCGGCAGCCGGCTCGCGCCGATGCCGTGTTCGATCAGCCACGCGGGCGGCTTGCGCGGCGGGCGGCGCGGGCTTCGCGCTGCTCGGGCGGCGCTCAGCGCCTGCTCGGCTGAGCGCCGCCCGCAGGTATGTGACCGCGGTTCGCAGGCGCGGCAGTTCAGCAAAAGGGCGGCGAGGGAAGCGCCGCCCTTTGTGTGTCTATCGTGCGTCTGGTGGAGGGCCCTGGGGGCTGGTCCGCTCTTTGAGTGCCTTCGGGCAGGGGCGGGTAAAGGTTCTCTGCCCTGCGGGCAGGCGCCGGGGCCCATCCCTACGGGGTGAAGGAGCATGACCGGTGGGCCGTTTAGGGGGTTGGGGCAGGTCTTCTGGAGTCTGACCGGTTCTGTCGGGGCTACTGCCCGGTGTTCCTCGCATCCTGTTCCTTCTCGACGATCGAGAGGTAAAAGGCGCCCGCATCGATCGCGAGGTGTGCGTCCGACAGCGAAATAACATTCTTGATTACTGCTTGGGTGTGGGCTCGGGGTGTTGCGACGTAGCTTGCTACGGGGTTGCCGGCGTTGTTGAGGACTGTCAGGTCTCCGGGCACGGCGGTGCCGCCGTTGACGATGATGACGGGCTTGCCGTCCCGGTATTCGATGGACAGGGTGCCGATGTCCTCGGGCTTGACTTCGGATGCGGGGATGAGTTGTGGCGTTGTGGGTGCCGTAGTCGGTTCGGCCGGGGTCCGGTTCAGCCACGCGGGTGCTTGAACCGGGGCGGGACCCTTTGAATTCGCGGCGTCGGTCATGTTTCTGGCTCCTTATTGGTAGGCGCGGTGCCTGCCTGGTCAGAGCGTCGCATTACGCACCGTGACCACGCAATGACAGATTTCGGTCGGGTGGCTGGGAAGTGCCCCGGGGGAGCGCGGCTGGGGCAGGCCGTGCCGCTGTGGGTTGCGGGGGTGAGGCCCGGTTCCCGGACGTGTTCTTGGGGGGTGCCCCTATGTCTTCGGTCAAGGTGGATGGTGCCGGTTCGGGCGTCTGGAACGATGTGCTTGTGCATGCTGATGATCAGGGTGTCTCTGCGGAGCTCGCGGTGTTTCTCCGGAACGCTGCCGACGGCCGTCCGGTGAAGATCGGTCCTTCCGTCTGCGGCGGGTGTGGCGGGCGCGTGTCGTGAGTGATCTTGCGTGGTAGTAAGGGCCGGGGTGGCGTGGGCGCGCTAGCGCAAGGGCTCGGGCCGGCCGCTGGCAGCTTCGTGCCCGCGTTGCTCTGCCCCCTCAGGGGCTGGCCCGTGACGCCTGGCATCCAGCCGGAGTGTTCCCGCTGAACTCGATCTTGGATCGGTGCAGGGTGTGGCGCGAGTTGAGGTGCTCGGAGGGCAGGCGGCGCCTGGGGAACGGCGCGGCGGTCGGCCCGCTGTCTTGGGGGCTACGGGATGTCGGTCGGCCGTCGTGCCGTCGTGTTTCAGCCCGGTGTCGGTGTCCGCAGGTCACCGCCGGGCTGGCCGCGCTGATACTCCATTCGAACAGCTGGTTGAGTCGTATGGGGGTCCCAATGCCGCAGGACATCGAGTTCGATCTTCCCTTCCCGTTAGCCGTGAGTCAGGATCTGGAGGGCGCCCGCCTGCGCAATCTCGCCTGGGTGCAGGCCGGCGGTTTGGTCACCAGCGGTGATTCGTTGGACTGGTACCGGTTGTGGGACATGCCGCGTCTGGCCGCGTACGGCTACCCCTACGCCCGAGGGGAGGAGTTGGACTTGTGCGCGGATGTGATGGCGTTCTTCTTCGTCTTCGACGACCAGCTCGACGGACCGCTCGGCCGGGCCCCTGATCGTGTCGCCGCCCTGTGCCAGGGCCTGATCGACCTCGTCCACGGCGCCCAGCTGCCGGCGGGCAGTTCCCCGTGTGCGGCGGCGTTCGCCGAAGTGTGGTCCCGCAGCACTGTGGGTGCGCCCGCGGGGTGGGTGGCGCGGGTGGCTCATGAGTGGGAGTACTACTTCGCTGCCCAGGCGCATGAGGCCATCGGTCGGCTGCGGGGGAGACCGGCCGGCATGGAGCAGTACCTGCAGGTCCGCCGCGGCATCGCGGGGACCGCGCTGACGGTGTCGATGGGCGAGCGGGCAGCGGGTATCGAGATACCGGCCTCGGTCTTCCACAGTCCGCAGCTGCGGATCATGCGTGAGATAGCGGTGGATGTCCCGCTGATGTGCAACGACGTGTACTCGCTGGAGAAGGAGGAAGCACGCGGCGACGTCGACAACCTCGTCCTGGTCCTCGAAGACGAACGAAAATGTTCACGACCGGAGGCAGTGGCCGCCGCAGCTGAGGAAGTCCGCCGGCGCTGTACCCGGTTCCAGCAGCTGGCCGCCGAGGTGCCGGCCGTGTGCGACCAGCTCGGCCTCACCCCCCGCGAGCGAGCTGCGGCCGACACGTACATCGAGGTGATGTGCGCGTGGATGAGCGGCTACAGCGCCTGGCAGACCGAAACCCTGCGCTACACCAGCGCCCCCAAAGTGCTGCCCAGTTCGGGGCCCGGCTACTTCGAGAACATCCTCGGAGCCTGAATGCCCCGGATGCTTCCCTACCGTGGTCCGTCTATCAGACCGAATTGGCCACAGTCCCAGGTCAAGTGTGGCCGGATCGCCTCCAGCGCTCGCCCCGTCCCCTTGGAACACTGAGACCGGCCATGTACGCCGGCAGCAAGAATCCCGGCCGTCCACCCTCTTTCTGCAGGAGCGACGATGGGCATTGCCCGCACGGTCCCCCAAGCGCCCGGAGCCCTGCCTCTACTCGGCCACGGCCTGGCCCTGCGGCGGGACCCGCTGGCCTTCATGATGTCCCTGCCCGCTCACGGCGGCCTGGTGCAGATCAAGGTCGGGCCGGTGAGCGCGCTGGTGGTCTGCGATCCCGACCTGGCCCAGCAGGTCCTGGTCGATGACCGCACCTTCGACAAGGGCGGCATGCTCATCGAACGGGTCCGCGAAGGCTTGGGGAACGGCTTGGGTACCTGCCCGCACGGCGACCACCGCCGCCAGCGGCGCCTGACCCAGCCGGCCTTCCACGCCCAGCGCATGCCCGCCTACGCCGAGACGATGACCAGGGAAGTCTCCCAGGCGATCGGCCGCTGGAAGGAGGGGCAGAGCATCGACGTCCTGGCCGACATGCAGGCGATCACCGCCCGCACCACCATGGCCACGATGTTCGCCGACGCCCCCAGCAGCGACCTCGCCAGTCTCCTGGCCAGCTTCAACACCTTCTCCCACGGCATCTACAAGCGGATGCTCCTGCCCCACCCCCTCGATACCCTCCCCATCCCCGCCAACCGCCGCTACCACCAGGCCCGCGCCCACCTGCAGCAGGCCATCGCCGCGATCATCGAAGACCACCGCACCCGCGACACCCGCGGGGCCGGTGGGACCGATCTGCTGTCCATGCTCCTTGCCGCCTCCGACGATGACGGCCGGCACCTGTCCGACAGCGAGATCGCCGATCAGGTCATGTCCTTCTTCTTCGGCGGCATCGAAACCACCGCCGCCTCCCTGGCCTGGGCTCTGCACGAGATCGCCCGCAACCCCGACATCGAAGGCCGGCTGCACGCCGAGGTCGACACCGTCCTGCCGGCCGGCACCGCGGCCACCTTCGACCTGCTGCCCCAGCTCGAATACACCGGCCGGATCATCACAGAAACCCTGCGCCGCTACCCGCCGGGCTGGCTCCTGACCCGTATCACCACCACCGACACCCACCTCGACGGGCACCAGATCGCCAAGGGCACCACGGTGGTTTGCAGCCCCTACCTCATCCACCACCAGCCGGCCCTGCACCCCGAACCGGAACGCTTCGACCCCGACCGGTGGAAGGGCCAGAACACCAAGGGCCGCAACGGTGCGCTGATCCCTTTCGGTGGCGGCGCCCGCAAATGTATCGCCGACACCTTCAGCATGACCGAAGCCACCCTCGCACTCGCGACCATCACCGCCCGCTGGCGACTGACCCACACCACCGACCAGGACGTCACACCCGTCCTCGGCGCCATCCTCAACCCCCACGGACTGACCATGCGCACCGCAGTCCGCAACACCCCACATGTCTAGCCTCCCCCGCCGCTGAGCGTGAGGCCCGCCGTCCCGTCTGCGCCGACTGCGGGGCGAAGTTCACCGAGGAACGGTGGGAGGCGGCCCAGGCGACTGACTGGGGCACCTCGAAGGACAGCCACCCGCGGCTCTGCGATGACTGCAAGTACCGGGCCGTGACCGCCGCACGGCAGGACCGGGTCGACAAGGAGCGCGCCAAGAGCAGGACCAGGCCGTGCCGGAGCAGAAGGCCGGGCATAGATCAGCAACGTGACCGGCACCGTTCCTGTGCTTCAGCACGCATGGTCCGGTGGGCGAGCAAGCTAGTCGAGCAGTGAGGCCGGCAACTTGAGATCTTGTTAGTGCCTGATCCATATCCCTGATTTCGAGGTGTTCGGGGCCGTAGCCTGTAGTGGTGTTTGAGGGTTCCGGGTGGCCCGGAGCGCGGGTGTGTGGCGGCTGTGGTGACCGGTTGAGGCCGGCCGCGCGGCTGGACGCCGTGTTCTGCTCGACGGCATGCCGCGCCAGGTCATGGCGGCGGGCCCGTCGGTTGCGGCGCCGGGTGATGGTGGAGCTGAACGGTCCGGGTCGGGTGACATTCCCCGAGTTCGGGACGCCCTGGGTCGCTGGCGTGGACCGGCGTTCGGACGCCGTCTACTGCTCGCGCCGGTGCGTCATGAGGGCTTGGCGGTCGCGGAACGCACCGGCCCCGGAACCGACGGGCCCGGCCGAGCACGAAGCCCGCCGTCACCCCGGCGACGGACCCGGGTGCGGGGATCCCCTCGCAGGCTCCCGTCAACGCCTGAGTCCTGGGGTTCACCCGAATGGTTCGCGTTGCCGTAGAGGTGTCCCGGGGTTCAGACCGGCATCCGTCATATGGCATGCGTGGCCACCGCCACCGCCGCGGCCGTCTGCCGGCCGTCGGGGTGCTGAATGACGGCGGGCTGCGAGAGATGGGCGGTGGGTGGCTCACGGCCGTCGGGCCGCCGGGCCCCTCGTCGGTGCGGACCGTACCCCCGCCGTCAGTTCCGTCCCAGCGTGGAGGCGAGCGCACTGCCCGGACCTGGCTGGTGGGGGGCGGGCAGCTGCCGCGCTCGGGCTGAGCCCCGTCGCGTCCGGCAGGCTACTCAGCCCGGTTGTCCCCTTCTGTCTGCTCGCCCCGAACGATCTTCTTCACGACAGATTGCAGCGAGCGCAGCAGCTCCCTCTCCGAGGCCTCCGCTCTGGCCTCGGTGTTTCACTGCCGTACGTCGTCCACCAGCCCTCGATCTGCTCTCCGAGCCGTTGGCGGAGTTCTCCCGGCCGGAGGGCTTCGACCTCGACGGCGGTATGCGGGTCGATTCCCTCGCGCAGGCACTCCTCGCGGTAGCGGACGAAGTTGACGTCGCGGGTGTTGACGTCGTGGGTGGTGAGCCGGCTGGATCGGACGTCGTCGGCGGTGATGGCGATCTGTCGGAAGTCCAGGTCGATGTCGCCGTTGCCGTAGCGCTCCATCCGCTGACCACGGAGCGGGGGACGCATCGGCCGGTGGGGTCCCAGTCGCCGCAGAAGGTCACGGTCACTCCCTTGCCCTGGTGCGCGTACTCCTGCGCGCCCTCGTCCAGTTTACCGACCACCGAACGGACCGAGTCGGCTTTGACCTGCTGGAATGCGTCGCGTAGGTGTCCGTCTCGGAGGTGATCTTCCACGAGTCATGGACGTACTGTTGGCGGAAGGTGGCTTCTTCCGAGTGTGCGACGGTCCCGCCAGGCAAGTGCATGGCGGGACCGTCGCCGACGAATCGGGGCCAGCGCTCACTGGAACCCGGGCGCGACTATCACTTGTAGAGGTTGTCGAGGCCGTCGTCGCTCCATGCAATGCCGCTGCCGTTGCCCGAGAAATTGGCGTTTCGGCCGCTTGTGCTGACGATTCCGACGCCAGGAACTGTCGTGGTCCCGGCGGTCACCAAAGCGTAAGCGCGGGCGAGTTCCCCCAACGCCGTGGACGCCTGGCCCGGAAACTGGTCCGCAACAAGCTGGGCTTCGGCACCGATCGCCCGCAGCAGCGCGTCACGGGCGTCCGCAGCAGCAGGCACCTCAGTCACCTCGATGACCGCCGGGATCTGCTGGATCCCTTCGTCGGTGGCAACGGCGGTGGTCTCTGCTTCGTTGCTGGTCACACTTGCTCCTCAAGCTGGTCTGTCGGCGTTCCGAATGGTGGGCCGGGTGTCGCGGCTAAGCGAATCTGATCAACTACGCAGGGCGAAAGAGCGAAATCAGGTCACGAGATCCGGCCACCCTTGGCGCCCGGCTGATCGAGGAGCTCAGCTTCGAGGACGGCGATGCGCTCGTCTGCAAAGCGAAGGTGGTTGATGACGCCCATCACGCCCACCTCATCCCGACCTTGGACAGCTGCTCCACCCGCTCCGGCGTCAGCGACGCTGCCCGGCGGCGCTGGTTGTCGACCCACGTCCCGAGCTTCAGCGGGACGTCCCGCTGCGCCTGGCCGTCGCCGTCGCCGATGGTGATGGTCTCGACGTGCTTGCGGGGGACCGTGAGGTGTCCCTCGCGCTCGAAGTACTGGGCGGCTGCGGTGAGGTGCATCGCCCACTTGTCCGCCTGGCTGGTGCGCGGCTTCGGTTTCTCGTCCTCGCCTGCGGGTTCGATGCCGAGGACTTGCTCGCACATCCACTGCTGCACGCCGGTGAGCTGGTCCCATCCATGCCGGACCGAGGTGACCCACCGTCTGAGGTCCTCGCCCTGGGGCACGACCTCGCCCGCCAGAGTGGGCAGCGCTTCACCGGCGTCGAGGTGTTGCCGGAAGAGGTGGAAGCAGCGCTGCCATGTCACCGGCCACGCCGGGCACCAGGACGGGCCGATCTCCTCCGACTGTTCGCGCCGCTCCCGCGTCATCGCCCCGGCCGACGACTGGACCGGCAGCTGCGATCTCTCGGTTTGGTGACAGCGGTGTGAGAGACAGCGGGCTCTGGTGTGTTGATGCTGGTCGGGGGCTGTTTGGGGGTGTGTAGTCACTGTCTTGGATGTGAGAGATCGGGGTCTATCCACTGTCGTTGAGTGAGAGACGCCCAGGTCGCGTACTGACGTGAAAGCGAGAGATCGCAGGTTCACGGACGGCGACGCCGACGAGTTGGCCGAGCTGGCGGCCGGAGAGTTCGGGGCATCGGTCAGCCGGCTGACCGCGCCGGGCACGGGGCCGTTGGCGGTACTGGGAGAGGTGCGGGTGATCGAGCGGTTCCGGTCGGGGTCGGGTGGCCTGCGGGTGACGCTGGCGTGGCTGGCCGGCCTGCGGGGCACCGCAGAGGGGACGGCGGGCGGGGTGATCCGGCACGGGGTGCCGTACGCCGGCTCGGCGGAGGGGTGCGCGTGCCGCCGGTACGACTGCGGGGGCTTGGTCCCGGTGTCCTGGTATGCGGAGCACGGGGACGTAGCCGGCCCGGTGATGGAGTGGCACCCCGGCGGCGGAATCCGGTGCGCGGAACTGCGCACCCGATCGCTCACCAGTCACTGACCCTCCGGTTTAGCGGCCGGGCCGCCACCTACCTGGTGGCGGCCCGCGGTGAGTCCGTGCTGGCGCCCCGGCGGCTAGGCCGTTTCGTTCGGATCATCGGGCGGCCAATACCTGGATAGCGGCGGGCTGAGTTCGGCCGGTGAGCATCACGGCCTACCCGGCAGCAAACAGTGACGGTGTCGGCGCCGACAGTGACTTTCGCGCCACTGTGTCGATTCCCGGTCGTTCCGCCGAGAAGCGCTGACCGGTGTCGCCGCCTGCTGCAACGCTCTGACCTGGTAGGCAGGGTGCCGACCAGCAGGGAGACAGTCATGTCCGAGACCACACCCGAAGCCAACGACCACGGCCCCGCCCCGGTTCAAATGTCACCGGGTCAAGCCGCAAAGCTCGGCCTGACTCCCACACCCGAAGGTACAACGCCCACCGCACCGACGCCCATCCCGGCCGACCAGGTCAAGCCCGAAGACATCGGCAGGCTTGCGATCGAGTACCGAGACGGTCAGCCCGTCATCGTCGTGAGCGGCGGGAAGTACGTCCCGGCGGGGCTGAGGGTGGTACACGCGACCACTGAGGGGCGCGCGGCTTCGATTGACGTCAACACCAATGCCGCAACTGTTAACGCGTTTTATGTCGTGAACGCAATTCATGACATTGGCTATTTGTATGGCTTCACTGAGTCCGCTTCCAACTTTGATAATTCCGATTTCGGGGCAAACTGATCCACCGTCGATCCTGCGAGTTCTAGCGGCGACGATGCGCACCCGGCCCCGGCACGGACCCCTCAACTCCCGTGCCGGGGCGCTGCGCTGTCTAGAACGGAACGGCCATCACGCCGAAGTCGGCCCGTGTCTTGGCCTTGCGGCAGGACCGGCAGAGCGGTTGCACGCGGGGACGGGGCGCAGCAGGGCTGCAAGGCCGCGTGCGGGCCGGTGGCGGGGGCTTTTCTGGGGCGCGGCCCACGCTGCAACACGGCGTGCCGCGTGCCGCCCTCCGGGCCCTGCGGGCGAATCGCCGGGCGCCCTTCGGGCGCGTTCACCGGCGATTCGGTCCGCTGCGCGGACCGCCCTGTCCCGTTCCGGGGCAGGGTTTTTGGCCCTGCGCCTTCGGCGCGCACCGGGCCAAAAAGCACGCGGCCCACCGCGCGGCCTCCTGGGACACGCCCCAGAAGCCACAACGGGAAGGCACCGATATGCCCCTGATCACCTGCGCGTCGTGCGACGGGCTGCGCCCGTACCGGGTCCAGCCGGACCGGCTGTTCGTCTGTACCGGGTGCGGGAAGCGTCTGCACGTTTCGGACATCGACCTGGAGAGCGGTTGATCCTTCACTCCGTAGGGGTGGGCCCCGGCGCGAAGCGCCTTCAAGGGGGCCCAGCGCGAAGCGCCTGCCGCGGTGCTGTTCCAGATGTCTGGAACTGGCCCGCTGTTCCACAGGGCCCAGCCCACGCCAAGGTCGGCGAGCTGTACTTGGTGGAGCCGGTTGCGGCGCTGTTTCTGGTTGGGGATCCATACCCCGGTCCGGGGCTCGCTGGCGTCCTCAGGCGGTATCTGCTGGACCGAACTGGCAGAGCAAGGTCAGCTTGTATCCATGGGTGGGGCGGGAGGGAGTTGTTATCAGCCGTGATGCCGAAAAGTGTGGTTGTTTAGTAACTCTGTGTCATGAGAGGCTTTGGCCTGGTTGGTAGTGTGCCGGCCGGTGAGGAGATGTCATGTCCGAGAGCATGCCCAATGCCAAGGGTCCGGCCCCGGTCCGGCTCGCGCCCGAGGCGACCAAGCCCGTGCTCGCCCGCGGCACAGTGGTGACGCCGCTGCCTGAAGAATGCTTTGTTGGGGTGTCCTACCCGGTGGTGTTCTCCTTCACCAACAACGGGAGGTCCGCGGTGGGAGGCGTCACCATCACTAAGAACTTCCCGCCTGAGTTCACGCAGACCATGGATGCCTGTGGCGGTCCTCTGATTCCGGGGGCAACGTGCACTGTTGAAGGGGACCTGGTGCCGGCTCAGGAGGCTGCCTACACGGTCGGACTTACTTTCAGCTACACGGGAGGGGCAGCCGTCACGCTGTCGACTTCTACAAGGGCGGTTCGTGCATCCGGAGGGTCGGCCTTCTGACGACAGCTGTCGTTGGTCAGTGAACTGAGCAGTCGTCATGCTTCTGACCTGGGGTTGTGCAGTTTAGTGAGCGGGTTTGGTGATGGGTCGGCTTACTGAATCTGCGCAGCGTCGGGGGCGTTGGTCGGCTGACCTGCGGTGTTCGTTGGCCTGGGCGGGGGTGCGCAGGTTGGTTGAGCGTTGCGCGGTTCCGACGGTCCGTGACGACCGGTCTGGGCGGGTTGGTGTCGGTACGAAGCGGTATTTCCTGAATCTATCTGAGGCACATTTTGAATCAGGGCGATGTGCCCTAACTGACGGGACCGGGAGCGGAGCGATCCCGCCGGACGGGCTGTGGGCCTGGAAACCTGGTGAGACGGGGGCAGCTCCCGAGCGGAGCGTGGGAGTTTCCTGGGCCTGCTTCGCAGGCCCAGTTCGGATGGAGCGCAGCGGAACCCGAACCCAGTCCGGAGCGAAGCGTAGACCCCCGGCCCGAAGGCCCGCTGCGTCGGCCGCCATTCTGGTGGCTGGGCGAAGCCGCAGGGAGTGTTGATCGCACACCTGTTGGGGGCGATTCTCGGCCGATCACGGCTTTGACCTGGCAGAAGACCGACTGTCGCCAGTCGTCCTGGGGCGGTCTACTGGGGCCGATGCCCGCGCGGTCAGCTCTGAGATCAGCAAACGCCTCAGCTTGGAGCGGGGTCGGAGAGGCCCGCACGACTGGTGCTTTCGTTGTCCGGTGGGCTCACTGCTTGTTGAATGCATCCCAGCTTAGGAGAGGACAGGTATGACGGAGGAACCTTCACAGGCCGAGCTAGTTCGCAGTGCACTCGACAGGTTGCCCCAGGACGCGGTGGTCGCCCTGAAGCAGCTCGCGGTTTCCCTCGGGTTTCCCGATACTGGGACCGTCAGCGATCTTCCTCCTGACGCTGCCGCGGCGTTCATTGCGCTTGCCGACGCCCTGCCTTCGCTCCCTGACGTGCCGCCGTCTGAGCCGCCTGTTGGTCCTTAAGCCCCAAGGGCGACTGGCTGGTCCCTGGAGGCGGAGCCGGAAGGACCGGGGTGGGAGCGGAGCGGACACCCCAACGGGCTGAAGGCCCGGACCCCGTGAAACGGGGTCACTCAGGCCCGCGCAGCGGGCCGTTCGGGACGGAGCGAAGCGCAGGCCCGAACCGTCCGGAGCGAAGCGCAGGACTCCGGCCCGAAGGGCCGGCACCGGCCCGGCGAAGCCGGGCCCCGCTGAGCGCAGCGAAGCGGATTCCTTCCCCAGCGCGCAGCGCTGGGGAT
>NZ_JBHWVV010000004.1:426656-521588 GCF_042736715.1 Streptomyces sp. NPDC060049 | reverse complement strand
GCGAAGCCCTGTGCGGGCGTGTCGTGGCGCGGCGCGCCGGGCGCCGCCGGAGCCGGGGCGGACATCCGGCCGGGGCCGACGGCGAGGCCGGTGCCGGGGCCCGAGGGGGCCGGGGGACGCGGACCGGCCGGCGGCGGGGCGAAGCCCTGCGCGGGCGTGTCGTGGCGCGGGGCACCGGGACCGCCGGCGCCCTGCGCCGGCGCCGGGCCGGGCGCGGCGCCCTTGCGGGGGGCGAACCAGTTGCTGGTCGCGTCCTCGGGGCCGCCCGCGCCCGGCTCGGGCGCGGGCGCCGGAGCGGCGGCGGGTGCGGGCTCCGGCTCGGCCTCGGATTCGGGCATGGGCGTGCGGACGACCACGGGCGGAATCGGCCGCGATCCGGGGATGTTGATCCGGATCCGGGTCGTCAGGGTGGTCTCCGTCTTCGGTCCGTCGGAATCGGCCGTGGGCGGCTTGGCAGGCGGTACGGTCACAGAACTCTCCTCCGGGGTGGTCGCCGCAGCGTCCGTGGACGGGTACTGGCCGGTTCCATACGGCGGTGTTCCCGAGGGGTAGGCGGCTCCACCGCGCCCGTTGGGCCCGGAGGACGAACTCGCGGTTTCACGACTCAAGGCAGGCTCTCCCGATTGGCTCCGCCGCCCGTCATACCGTGCGCGGGCAGCTCGGCGGCCCGTCCACCATACTGGCCGCCGCCCGGGCGCACTCGGCCGCGGGGAGCGAAGGGTTCCCCTTGAGCCCTTTCACGCCCCCCGCGAACGCCCCGGAACCACCTGCCGGAAGTCCGCGGAGCGGCTCGTCAGACCGCCGAAGTCGTCCGACGGCACGTCACTTGGCGGGCGGGGCGGCCGAAATCGGCCGGTCGCCCGGTCCGCTGATCGTGGCACACATCACAGCGAGCACCACCCCGCCCAAAAGGTAGGTGTACATACCAATTCCGGACGAACTGAGCAGGAAGTCCCCTTCCGGCCGGGGGACGCTGAGGATCACGTAGGCGAGGAACCAGCCGGCCGCGCCCGCCCCCACGCCGATCCCGGTCCCCAGGGCGAGGCGGCCGCCGAGGAACAGCCCGAAGAGGGCGAGCAGCGCCAGCACCAGCCCGCACGGGAACCACAGGTCCACCACGAGCCAGCCGGCCGTTCCGGTCAGCACGCCGGCCGCCAACAGCCCGAGCAGGGCGGCGATCCGCCCCGGTGTCCACCTCCCGCTCACGCCCGCACCCCCGCGAAGAGGTCGCGCTCGCGCTCGCCCGCCGGGACGCCCGGCAGGCCGGCCGCCAACTCGTAGTACTCGCGGTCGAACAGCGGCTGGGCCAGGTCGTTGGAGAGCGCGAAGAAGGGCCCGTCCACGGCGATCTGCGTGGCGTGCGCCCGCATCGCGGCGGCCTTGGCGGCCGCGTACGCCGCGTCGGCGTCCCCGTCCCCGCCGATCTCGGCGGTGATGCGCTCATCGGCCACCACCCCCGGTACGTCGTCCGGTTGGGCCAGCCCCGGGAAGGGCGCCTTGCCCCCGGCCGCGCGCAGCCGGGCGAAGCCCTCCTCGACGACCGTGCGCGGGACGCGGTTCCAGTAGAGCTTCCCGATCGTGTGCGGGGCGCCGAAGTCGCGGCGGTACGCGGACTCCGCGGCCAGTTCGGCGGCGCGCGTGGCGACCCGGTGGGCCTGGATGTGGTCGGGGTGGCCGTAGCCGCCCTGCGGGTCGTAGGTGACGAGGACCTGGGGGCGCAGCTCGCGGATCACCTCGACGAGGTACCCGGCGGCCTCGTCCACGTCGGCGGACCAGA
The DNA here is from genome assembly GCF_042736715.1 of Streptomyces sp. NPDC060049. NCBI lineage: Bacteria > Bacillati > Actinomycetota > Actinomycetes > Kitasatosporales > Streptomycetaceae > Streptomyces > Streptomyces sp. NPDC060049. The sequence continues at coordinate 519,811 of NZ_JBHWVV010000004.1, read as the reverse complement.
AGGCGCCGGGCCGGTGGTTCTGCTCGGCGCCCATCATCCCGGAGTCCCGGAAGCGGCCGGGGCCGCCGAGGAAGCGGTGGTCGGTGACGCCCAGTTCCCGCATGGCCGCCGCGAGCTCGCCGACGCGGTGGGTGCCGAGGGCGTCGTCGCGGTCGGCCGCCAGGTGGGCGAGGCCGGGCGGGATGACCTCGCCCTCCTCGCCCAGCGTGCAGGTCACCAACGCGACATGGGCGCCCTCGGCCGCGTACTTGGCCATGGTGACGCCGTTGTTGATCGACTCGTCGTCCGGGTGCGCGTGCACGAGCAGGAGCCGACGGGCGGGAAGACCGTTCATGGGGCAAGACTACGAGGACCGCGCGCCCGGAGCCCCACGAGGCGCCGCCCGGACGCCCGCGGGCCCCGCCGGATCCGAGAAGGGGTTGGTCTAGAGCTTGAGCCCGCTGATCATGCTCGCCACGTTGGACGTGAGCTGGGAGAGCGTCGGGGCCATGGTCGAACTCGCCAGGTAGAACCCCAGCAGTACGCAGACCACCGCGTGGCCCGTCTTCAGGCCCGACCGCCGGACCAGCAGGAAGACGACGATCGCCAGCAGCACCACGGCCGAGATCGATAGTGCCACGGCGTTTCACCTCCACGTCGAGCGGACATCGGTACGCGTACTCGCGACTCCGTGCACGGCAGAGTCATACCCACCGTCCGCTACGGATCATAACTATCCGTGCTAGCGCGTCGATCGATTCCGGCAGCACGAGGGGCGCACGCCGCGCATGTCCGGGGTCACAGGAACACCGGCCGGGGAGCCTGTACGCCTCCCCGGCCGGCTGTCGGCACCCGCACGGCCGCACGGAATTCAGGCTGCCGGGCCCATATCTCGGGGCAGAAACGGTCAAGTTGCCTGTATGTAAACCGAGTTGTGACAGCGACCGCAGCTGTGGCCGGAAATGAGCGCTGCCGGGAGCTGCGAGATCACTCCTTGGACAGCCTTCCGGTCTCCGGAGGCGGGGGCGGCGGGCCGCCCGACGGCGGGACCACCTGCTTCTCGGACGCGAAGTGGCAGGCCGAGGGGTGGGCCGCCGGGCCGCCCGGGAGGAAGGAGGGGATCTCCAGGAGCGGCACCTCCGTCGCGCAGCGGGGCCGGGCCTTCCAGCAGCGGGTGCGGAAGCGGCAGCCCGAGGGCGGGTTCGCCGGGGAGGGGACGTCACCGGACAGGATGATCCGCTCGCGGCCGGCGCGGGCCTGCGGGTCCGGGACCGGGACCGCGGAGAGCAGGGCCTGGGTGTACGGGTGGGTGGGGTGGTCGTAGATCTGGCTGTCGGTGCCGATCTCGACGATCCGGCCCAGGTACATGACGCCGACCCGGTCGGAGATGTGCCGGACGATCGACAGGTCGTGCGCGATGAAGACGTAGGACAGGCCGAACTCGCTCTGCAGGCGTTCCAGGAGGTTGATCACCTGGGCCTGGACGGAGACGTCGAGCGCCGAGACCGGTTCGTCGGCGACGATGATCTCCGGCTGGAGGGCGAGGCCGCGGGCGATGCCGATGCGCTGGCGCTGGCCGCCGGAGAACTGGTGCGGGTAGCGGTTGATGTACTCCGGGTTCAGGCCGACCACGTCGAGCAGTTCCTGCACCTTGCGCCGCCGGTCGCCCCTGGGCGCCACCTCGGGGTGGATCTCGTACGGTTCGCCGATGATGTCGCCGACCGTCATCCGGGGGTTGAGGGAGGTGTACGGGTCCTGGAAGACCATCTGGATGTTGCGGCGGACGGCCTTCAGGGCCCGGCCGGACAGCTTGGCGAGGTCCTCGCCCTTGTAGGTGATGGAGCCCGCCGTCGGGCGCTCCAGGTTGACCAGCATCTTGGCGACGGTGGACTTGCCGCAGCCCGACTCCCCGACGATGCCGAGGGTCTCGCCGGCCCGCAGGCCGAAGGAGACCCCGTCGACGGCCTTGACGGCGCCGATCTGCCTCTTGAAGAGGATGCCCTGGGTCAGCGGGTAGTACTTGGCCAGGCCGGTCACTTCGAGGATGGACTCGCCGGACGTCTTGGACTCAGCCACCGAGGCACTCCTTCCAGAAGAAGCAGGCGCTGGCGCGGTCCGGCCCGACCTCGGCCAGCGGCGGGACGTCGGTGCGGCAGACGGGCCGCGCCATGGGACAGCGCGGGTTGAAGGCGCAGCCGGGCGGGATGGCCAGCAGGTTGGGGGGCAGGCCCTTGATGGCGTAGAGCTCCTGGCCCTTCTGGTCCAGGCGCGGGATCGAGTCGAGCAGGCCGCGCGTGTACGGGTGTGCGGGCGCGGCGTAGATCGCGTGGACGGGGGCCGACTCGACGATCCGGCCGGCGTACATGACGGCGATCTTGTCCGCGACGTCGGCGACGACGCCGAGGTCGTGGGTGATCAGGATCAGGCCCATGTTCAGCTCGCGCTGGAGCTCGGCGAGCAGGTCCATGACCTGGGCCTGGACGGTGACGTCCAGGGCGGTGGTCGGCTCGTCGGCGATGATCAGCGAGGGTTCCAGCGCCAGCGCCATGGCGATCATGATGCGCTGGCGCATGCCGCCGGAGAACTGGTGCGGGTAGTCCCCCACCCGCTCCTTCGCCGCGGGGATCTTCACCCGCTCCATCAGCTCGACCGCTTTGGCCTTGGCGTCCTTGCGGGACATCCCGCGGTGGACCTCGTACATCTCGCCGAGCTGGGCGCCGACGCTCAGGACCGGGTTGAGGGAGGACAGGGCGTCCTGGAAGATCATGGCCATCTCGGCGCCGCGGATCTTCCTGCGCTCCTCCTCCTTCAGCTTCAGCAGGTCCTTCCCCTTGAAGAGGATCTCGCCGCCGGCGACGCGGCCGGGCGGCATGTCGAGGATGCCCATCACGGCCTGCGCGGTGACCGACTTGCCCGAGCCGGATTCGCCGAGCACGGCGAGCGTCTGGCCCTCGTCCACCGAGTAGTCGACACCGTTGACGGCCTTGGCGACCCCGTCGCGCGTCTTGAATTCCACGTGCAGGTCGCGCACTTCGAGCAGCATGTGCGGGGGCTCCTCAGCGCAGCTTGGGGTCGAGGGCGTCGCGCACCGCGTCGCCGAGCATGATGAACGCGAGCACGGTCACGCTGAGCGCGGCCGCCGGGTAGAGCAGCATGTGCGGGGCGTTGCGGATCTGGGGGGCGGCGTTGGAGATGTCGATGCCCCAGGAGACGGTCGGAGGGCGCAGGCCCACGCCGAGAAACGACAGGGTGGCTTCCAGGGCGATGTAGGTGCCGAGCGCGATGGTGGCGACGACGATGACGGGGGCGACGGCGTTGGGCGCCACGTGCCGCAGCAGCATGCGGCCGTTGCCGGCGCCGAGCGCCCGCGCGGCCTGGACGTAGTCGTTCTGTTTGGCGGTGATGACCGAGCCTCGGGCGATGCGGGCCAGTTGGGGCCAGCCCAGCAGCACGATGAAGCCGACGACCGGCCAGACGGTGGTGCTGGTGACCACGGACAGGAAGACCAGGCCGCCGAGGACCACGGGGATGCCGAAGAAGATGTCGGCGACCCGGGAGAGCAGCGAGTCGCTCCAGCCGCCGAAGAAACCGGCGAGCCCGCCGAGCACCGAGCCGAGGAGGGCCGCGCCGAGGGTGGCGCAGATGCCCACGGTGATGGAGGCGCGGGCCCCGTAGACAGTACGGGTGTACACGTCGCAGCCCTGGGTGTCGTAGCCGAAGGGGTGGCCCGGGGACGCGCCCTCTTGCGACTTGGACAGGTCGCATTGCAGCGGGTCGCCGCTCGCGATGAGCTGGGGCCAGATGGCGATGACCACGAGGAAGAGGATCAGCAGCGTGGAGATGATGAAGACGGGGTTGCTGCGCAGCTGGCGCCAGCCGTCGGACCACAGGGACCTGGCCTTCTCGCGCGGTCCCGTCGGGGTTGTCCCGAGCTCCTTCTCCAGGCTCTCCGCCTCTTCCAGTGCGAGGTCTATCGGGCCTCCAAGGCCCGTGGGGGAGATGGCCTCGTTGTCGCCGGGTCCCAGCGGGTCGTAGGCGGGGGGCTCGGGCTCAGGCATAACGGATCCTCGGGTCCAGGACCGCGTAGAGCAGGTCGACGAGCAGGTTCGCCAGGAGGAAGACGATGACGAGGATGGTCACGAAGCCGACCACCGTCGGGGAGTTGTTGCGCAGGATCCCCTGGTAGAGCTGGTAGCCGACGCCGTGGATGTTGAAGATCCGCTCGGTGACGATGGCACCGCCCATGAGGGCGCCGATGTCGGTGCCGATGAAGGTGACGACGGGGATCAGCGAGTTGCGCAGCAGATGACGGGTGACGACCCGGCGTCTGGGCAGGCCCTTGGCGGCGGCGGTGCGGACGTAGTCGGCCTTGACGTTCTCGGCGATGGAGGTGCGGGTGAGCCGGGTGACGTAGGCGAGGGAGACCAGTGCGAGGACGATGCCGGGCAGGATCAGCTCGTTGAGCGGGGCTTCCGGGGAGACGGTGGGCCGTACCCAGCCCCATTTCACGCCGAAGAGGTACTGCAGCAAGTAGCCCGTGACGAAGGTCGGCACCGAGATGACGACGAGGGTGAGCACCAGCAGGCTGTGGTCGACCGTCTTGCCCCGGCGCAGTCCGCTGATCACGCCGAAGGTGATGCCGACGATGATCTCGATGACGATGGCGATGGCGGTCAGGCGCAGGGTGACCGGGAAGGCCGAGGCCATGAGCTCGGTGACCTCCTGGCCGTTGAAGGCGGTGCCGAAGTCGCCCTTGAAGATCTGGCCCATGTAGTGGAGGTACTGCTTCCACAGGGGCTGGTCGAGGTAGAGGTCCTTGCGGATGCGTGCGGCGGTGGCGGGGTCGGGTGCCTTGTCGCCGAAGAGGGCCGCGACGGGGTCGCCGAGCGCGTACACCATGAAGAAGATCAGGAACGTGCTGCCGATGAACACGGGGATCATCTGGAGCAGTCGCCGGATCACATAACGTCCCATGGACTGCTCCAGGTTCGATCCGTAGGCGGGTCAGCTGACCGTGATCTGGTCGTACACGGGGACGCTGAACTGGTTGAGCGCCACGTCCGAGATCCGCTCCGAGTGGCCCGCGCTGCCGTTCTGGTACCAGAGCGGGATGGAAGGCATCTGTGCGGCGAGGATCTTCTCGGCTGCCTGGAACTTCGCGACCGCCTTCGCCGCGTCGCTCTCCCGGTTCGCCTCGTCGACGAGCTTGTCGAAGTCCGGGTTGCTGAACTTCCCGTAGTTGGAGGAGGCGCCGGTGTAGTAGAGCGGCTCCAGGAAGTTCTGGATCAGCGGGTAGTCGGCCTGCCAGCCGGACCGGAAGGGGCCGGTCAGCTTGAAGGCGCTCTGCTGGTTGCGGAAGTCGGCGAAGGTGCCGATCGGGTTGACCGTGCAGACCGGCCCCTCGCCGAGGGCTTTGTTGATGCTGTTGCAGACGGCGTCCATCCACTCGCGGTGCGAGCCCGTGTCCACGTTCGAGGTGATCGTCATCTTGCCCCCGGGGAGGCCGCCGCCCTCCTGGATGAGCCTCTTGGCTTCCTTGGGGTCGAAGGCGCATGCCTCGCCGCAGGCCTTGGAGTCGAATCCGCCGGCCTCGCCGAGGGCCGGAGAGGTCCAGTCCCTGGCGGGGGTCCGCGTGTCCCTGAAGATCTGCTTGGTGATCTCGTCGCGGTTGATCGCGCGGGAGATGCCGATACGGACCTTCTCCATGCCCTCCTTGCTCCACTGGGGGTCGTACAGCGGGAAGGTGAGGGTCTGGATGATGAGGGCCGGCTGGTTGATGTAGCGGTCGCCGAGGTCGTTCTGGACGTTCTTGAGCTGCTGCGCGGGGATGTCGTCGACCAGGTCGAGGTTGCCGGAGATCAGGTCGGTGTAGGCGGTGTTGTTGTCGGTGTAGACCTTCAGGTCCACACCGCCGTTGACCGCCTTGTCCTCACCCGTGTACCCGTCCCACTTGCGCAGCTTCATGCCGGTGCCCTTGGTGTAAGAGTCCACCGTGTACGGGCCGTTGCCCACGGGCTTGTCCAGCCAGCCGGCATGGTCGGTGAAGAAGGCCTTCGGCAGCGGGGAGAACGCCTGGTAGCCGAGGGTTTCGGGCCAGGTGGAGAACTTCTCCTTGAGGGCGACCGTGAAGGTGTTGGCGTCCTTGACGACGAGCCCGGACATGGTCTTGGACTTGGGCTCGCCGCTCGCCGGGTGCACGTCCGCGTAGCCGACGATGTCGGAGAAGAACGGCGCGTTGTTCTGCTTCTTGGAGACGTCCGCGCCGTAGTTCCAGGCATCCACGAAGGACTGGGCGGTGACCGGCTCGCCGTTGCTGAACTTCCAGCCGTCCTTCAGAGTGATGGTGAAGTTCTGGCTGTCGGTCGTCTCGAACTTCTCGGCCAGCATGTTCTTGGCCTCGCCGGTCTTCGGGTCGTAGCGCTTGAGACCCCGGAAGAGCATGTCGAGGACCTTGCCGCCCTGCACCTCGTTGGTGTTGGCGGGCTCCAGCGGGTTCTGCGGGTCACCCCACGAGGAGCTGACGATTCCCGCGCTACCGCCCCCGCCGCTGTCGCTTCCGCCGCCGCAGGCCGTCACCGCGAGGGCGACGGCCACCGCACATGCGGCCCACTTGGCGTGGGTGGCTCCGCGCATGGAGTGCCTCCTACTGGATCCCAAGACTCGCTTAGGGGCCAATGTCACCCCATGAGGGATCCCTCACACGCCTGGTTGGACCGATTGCACCCCCGCGTCTCCCGGCTGTCACCCCTGCGAGTGCAAAGGGAGCTCCCAGGTGTTCACCGCGTAGTGCATGGCCATCCCGTGCGCCTCGTACAGCGCGAGCGCGCCGGTCTCGTTGTCGGTGTCCACGCCGAGGCCCACAGTGGAGCGGCCGCGCGCCGCGTAGGCGGCGAAGCCGTGGCGGAGCAGGAATCCGCCGACGCCCCGGCCGCGCGCGTCCTTGGCGACGCCGAGGTGGCTGACCCATCCCATGCTGGTGCGGTCGTCACGGGTCAGCAGGACCCCTACGTCGCCCAGCGCGGGCAGGCTCGCGATCCACACCAGCGACCAGTCGAGGCCGCGGGCGTCGATGTGGTCCAGCCAGGGCTCGTACGGGCGGTCCACATGGCCGAAGTGCTCGGCGAAGGTTTCCTCGATCAGGGCGTGGGCGCGGCGGCGCTGCGCCTCGTCCCCGTCGCAGGGGCGCAGGGTGAGCCCGGCGGGCGGGGCCGGGGGCGCCTCGGCCGGGTCCAGGGACCGGGTCATCACCTGGTAGCGGCGCACGGTGCGGTAGCCCCGGCCGGGCAGCACGTCCGGGTCGAGGGTGGGTGCGACGTTGAGCTGGAGCCGCAGGCAGGCGCCGGGGGCACCGTCGGCGAGCTCGCGGGCCCGGACCTCCGTCAGCTCCAGCAGCCGGACGGCGGCGGCGCGGTGCCCGGGCAGCACGTAGTGCTCGCAGTCGACGCGGCCGGGGCCCGAGTCGGCCCACACCATGGCGTAGGCGACGAGCCGGCCGTCCTCGAAGGCGAGCCATGAGTCCCTGGCGAGGTCGACGTCGGGGTGGTGCAGGTCGGCTTCGACGGCGGGGAGGTCGGTCTCCGGGCGGCCGATCTCGATGAGGTCGACGGCGTTGAGGAGACCGCAGATGTCCTCGGCGTCCGAAGGTCCGGCGGGCCGCACGGTCAGCAGGTCGGTCATCGGACCACTGTCGGACCGGCGGGGGCGAGCCCGCAACCGACTTTCCCCGCACGGCGGATACCGGCGGGGGCGCGGCAGGTGCGGGCGGGGCGGCGTCCGCGGCCGCCGCCCCGCGCGAACGCGCGGGCGCCCGGTACCGGAGAGATCCGGTACCGGGCGCCCGTACGTCGTTCGCGTGGGTCAGACCGCCAGGACGGCCTTCTCCTCGGCGAAGTGGCACGCCGAGTCGTGCGCGGCCGGCGACGTCGATCCCTTGAAGCGCTCCGGGATGGCGAGCAGCGGCTCCTCCACGGAGCACTTCTCCTCGGCCTTCCAGCAGCGGGTGCGGAAGCGGCAGCCCGACGGCGGGTTGGCCGGCGAGGGGACGTCACCGGTGAGGATGATCCGCTCGCGGCCCTCGCGGGCGGCCGGGTCCGGCACCGGCACGGCGGAGAGCAGTGCCTGCGTGTACGGGTGGGTCGGGTGGTCGTAGATCTGCGCGTCGGTGCCGATCTCGGCCATCTTGCCGAGGTACATGACGCCCACGCGGTCCGAGATGTGCCGGACGATCGACAGGTCGTGCGCGATGAAGAGGTAGGAGAGGTTGAACTCCTCCTGCAGCTTCTCCATCAGGTTGATGACCTGGGCCTGCACCGACACGTCGAGCGCGGAGACCGGCTCGTCGCAGATGATGATCTCCGGGTTGAGCGCGAGGCCGCGGGCGATGCCGATGCGCTGGCGCTGACCGCCGGAGAACTGGTGCGGGTAGCGGTTGATGTACTCCGGGTTCAGGCCGACGACGTCCAGGAGCTCCTGCACCTTGCGGCGCCGGTCGCCCTTGGGAGCCACCTCGGGGTGGATGTCGTAGGTCTCGCCGATGATGTCGCCGACCGTCATGCGCGGGTTCAGCGAGGTGTACGGGTCCTGGAACACCATCTGGATGTTGCGGCGGACGGCCTTCAGGGCACGGCCGGACAGCTTGGTGATGTCCTGGCCCTTGTAGAAGACCTCGCCGGCGGTGGCGCGCTCCAGGTTCATCAGCAGCTTGGCGACGGTGGACTTGCCACAGCCGGACTCGCCGACGATGCCGAGGGTCTCGCCCCGGTACAGGTCGAAGGAGATGCCGTCGACGGCCTTGACCGCGCCGACCTGCTTCTTGAACAGGATGCCCTGGGTCAGCGGGAAGTGCTTGACGAGGTTGCGGACCTGGAGGATCGGCTCGCGCTCGGGGGCGTTCTTGGTGAGCTCAGCCATGGATCTGCTCCTTCCAGAAGTGGCACGCGCTGTGGCGACCGACGAGCTCGGTGCCGTCCTGCTCGCTGACGGGCTGGAGCATGGGGATCTCCGAGCCGCAGATGTCCTGCGCGGCGACGCAGCGCGGGTTGAACGAGCAGCCGGAGGGCAGGCGCAGCAGGTTCGGCGGCAGGCCCTTGATGGCGAAGAGCTCCTGGCCCTTCTGGTCCAGGCGCGGGATCGAGTCGAGCAGGCCGCGCGTGTACGGGTGCGCCGGGCGCTTGTAGATCTCGTGGACCGGAGCGGTCTCGACGATCCGGCCGGCGTACATGACCGCGATCTTGTCCGCGACGTCGGCGACGACGCCGAGGTCGTGGGTGATCAGGATCAGGCCCATGTTCAGCTCGCGCTGGAGCTCCGCCAGGAGGTCCATGACCTGGGCCTGGACGGTGACGTCCAGGGCCGTGGTGGGCTCGTCGGCGATGATCAGGTCCGGCTCCAGCGCGATCGCCATGGCGATCATGATGCGCTGGCGCATACCGCCGGAGAAGTGGTGCGGGTAGTCGTCCACACGCTCCTTCGCCGCCGGGATCTTGACCTTGTCCATCAGCTCGATGGCCTTGAGGCGGGCTTCCTTCTTCGACAGCCCGCGGTGGACGCGGAACATCTCGCCCAGCTGGTAGCCGACGGTGAGCACCGGGTTCAGCGAGGACAGCGCGTCCTGGAAGATCATGGCGATCTTCTGGCCGCGGATCTTTCGCCGCTCCTCGAAGCTCATCTTGAGCATGTCCTGGCCGCGGAAGAGGATCTCGCCCTGCGGGATCTTGCCCGGCGGCATGTCGAGGATGCCCATGATGGCCTGCGCCGTCACGGACTTGCCGGAGCCGGACTCGCCGAGGACGGCGAGGGTCTCGCCGGCGCTCACGCTGTAGTTGACGCCGTTGACTGCCTTGGCCACACCGTCGCGGGTGTGGAACTCGACGTGCAGGTCGCGCACTTCGAGGAGCGGCGCCTGCGGGTCCCCGTCACGCGGGGAGGGAACGCTGGAGGTGTTGTCCATGGTGATCACTTACGCCCTCCTCAGCGCAGCTTCGGGTCGAGGGCGTTGCGTACCGCTTCGCCGAGCATGATGAAGGCGAGGACGGTGATGCTGAGCATGATCGAGGGGTACAGCAGGATGTGCTGCGCCACTCGGATCTGCGCGGCGCCGGCGGAGATGTCCACACCCCACGAGATGGTCGGGGACGCGAGGCCCAGGCCCAGGTAGGACAGGGTCGCCTCGGCCGCGATGTAGCCGCCGAGCGCGATCGTGGAGACCACGATCACCGGGGCCATGGCGTTCGGCAGGATGTGCCGGAACAGGATCCGGGGGGTGCCGGCGCCCAGCGCCTTCGCGGCGTGCACGTAGTCGGCCTGCTTCACGGTGATGACCGCGCCGCGCATGACGCGGTTGATCTGCGTCCAGCCGAGGAACGCCAGGGCGAAGACGACCGTCCACACCGTGCGCTTGGTGAAGGCCTGGAGGACGACCATCGCACCGAGCAGGAAGGGGATGCCGAAGAAGATGTCGGTGAGGCGCGACATGATCGCGTCCGTGATGCCGCCGAAGTAACCGGCGATCATTCCCGTGAGGGAACCGACCACGGTGACGATCGCGGTCACGGCGACGGCGACGATGATCGAGGCCCGGGTGCCGTAGATGAGGCGCGCGTAGACGCTGCGTCCCTGGCCGTCGTAGCCCAGCCACTCGGGCGAACCGACCTTGGAGATCTCCGGCTTGCCGAGGAAGTGGTTGATCAGGTCGCCCTTGGTGGGGTCGACGCTGGTGAACCATCCCGGGAAGCTGGCGATGACCAGGAGGACGAGGATCAGCACCGAGGAGACCACGAAGTAGGGGTTCCGGCGCAGGTCGGCCCAGGCGTCGCCCCAGAGGCTGCGTGCCTTCTCGGCCTTCACGGGTGCCACCGGGGCGCCGGGCGCCGACGGGGTCTTTGCCGTCACGGTTTCGGTCTGGGTCAGATCAGGCATACCGGATCCTCGGGTCCATGACCGCGTAGAGGAGGTCGACGAGCAGGCTGGCTATCAGGTAGACGACGACCAGGACGGTGACGACACCGACCACGGTGAGGCCCTCGCGGCGGATGATCGAGTCGTAGATCAGACCGCCGACGCCCTTGACGTTGAAGATGCCTTCGGTGACGACGGCGCCGCCCATGAGGGCGCCGATGTCGGTACCGAGGAAGGTCACGACGGGGATCATCGAGTTGCGCATGAGGTGCACACCGATGACGCGGCGCTTGGGCAGACCCTTGGCGACGGCGGTGCGCACGTAGTCGGCGCGCAGGTTCTCGGCCATCGAGGTGCGGGTCAGGCGTGCCACGTAGGCGAGCGACAGCGAACCCAGCACGATGGCCGGCGCGAGGAGCTCGCCCCAGGTCTCGTTGATGCTGACGTTCGGCGCGATCCAGCCGAGCTGGAAGGCGAACACCGACTTGACGATGAAGCCGAGTACGAAGACCGGCATCGAAATGATCAGCAGGGTCAGGATCAGGATCAGGTTGTCGACCAACTTGCCGGCCTTGAGGCCGGCGACGATCCCGAGCGTGAGGCCCAGAACGATCTCGATGGCGAACGCCAGGAAGGCCAGCCGGAGCGTGACCGGGAAGGCGCTTCCGATGACATCGGTGATCTCACGTCCGCTGCGGATCTGGGACCCGAAGTCGAAGTGGAACAGGATGCCGGTGATGTAGTCGTAGTACTGGCGCCAAATCGGCAGGTCCAGACCGTGCTCGTGGCGGAGTTTCGCCAGCGTCGCAGGGTCCGTGCCCTTGTCACCGAAAAGTCCGGCCACGGGGTCGCCGGGCAGGCTGTACACCATCATGAAGATGAGCAGGGTCGTCCCGAAGAAGACCGGGATCATCTGGAGCAGTCGTCGTGCGACATAGCGCCCCATCATGCCTCCGTAGAAGATGCGGCAGGCGCAGCCGGACGGGCCCTTTCGCCACGCACGCACGTGACGGGATCGTCACTGCGTCGCGAAAGGGCCCCCCGGGCGCTGCGTATAGGCCCGGATGTGGGCCGGCTCCCCGCCGGCCCACATCCGTCGAAAGGAATTACGCTGCGGGACTTACTTCTTGACCTCGACCCCTTCGAGGATCGGGTCGCCGTCCTGGGCGTACTTCACGTTCTGGACCTTCTCCGAGAAGCCCGCGTTGACCTTGTAGTACCAGAGCGGGATCGACGGCATGTAGTTGCTGAGTTCCTTCTCGATGGCCTGGTAGGCCTTCACGGACTCGTCGAGGCTCGGGGCCGTGTCGGCCGCGGCGATCTTCGCGTCCAGCTCAGGGTTGGTGAAGCCACCCTGGTTGCCACCGGCGCCCGTACGGAACAGGTCGCTGATGAAGTTCGCGTTCACCGGGTAGTCGAGGACCCAGCCGGAGCGGTAGAACGACTTGACCTGCTTGGACTTGCGGGCCTGGAGGTCGGCCTGGAAGTCCGGCTTGGCGTCACCGGTGCACTTGACGCCCGTGGCCGAGGTGATGCTGCCGCAGACAGCCTCGACCCACTCCTTGTGACCGCCGTCCGAGTTGAACTGGATGGAGATCTCGTTGTTCGGGACGCCGCCGCCCTCGGCGATGAGCGCCTTGGCCCTCGCGGGGTCGAACTTGGCGACGTCACCGGAACCGTCCGGCGTGTAGCCGAGGACGCCCTTGGCGACCCAGCCGGTGGCGGGGTCACGGGTGCCCTGGAGCACGGTCTTGGTGATGGTCGCGCGGTCGATCGCCATCGAAAGGCCCTGGATGACCTTCGGGTTGACCGGCTTCGGGGTCTTCCACTGGTCGGCGTAGAACGCGACGGCCAGGGTCTGGATCGCCGAGTACGGCTGGTCCACGGCGCGGTCACCGAGGTCGCCACGGTAGACCGGGAGGTCCTTCGGGCCGATCTGGCGCAGGACGTCGACGTTGCCGGACTTCAGGTCCTCGTAGGCGGTCTCGAGGGTGGAGTAGTTCTTGAGGACCACACCACCGTTCTTCGCCTTGTTCTCGCCCTTGTACTCGTCGAAGCGGGAGAGCTCGATCTGCTTCTTGTGCTCCCACGACTTGAACTTGTACGGGCCGTTGCCGACCGGCTTCTCACCGGCGGCCGCGGGGTCCTTGTAGAAGGACTCGGGCAGCGGGGAGAAGACCTCGTAGCCGAGCTTGTACCCGAAGTAGGGCACCGCGTTGGCGAGCTCGATGGTGAAGGTGTTCTCGTCGACGACCTTGAGGCCCTCGAGCGCCTCGGCGGTGGGCTTGGCGCCCTCGGCCTCGGGGTGCAGGGCCTCGAAGCCCTTGATGTCGGCGAACCAGGACGCGTTGCCCTGCTTGTTGTTGATGTTCGCGGCCCAGTTCCACGCCTTGACGTAGGACTCGGCGGTCACCTTGGTGCCGTCGTGGAACGTCCAGCCCGACTTCAGCTTGACGGTCCAGAGCTTGCTGTCCTTGGACTCGACCGACTCCGCGTTCACCATGACGAGCTTGCCGTCGGCGTCGTAGTCGACGAGCTGCGAGAACAGGCCCGACATGACGATCGAGCCGTTGGACTCCATCGTGTCGGCCGGGTGGAGGAGCTTCTCGGGCTCGCCCACCTCGACCGAGTAGATGCCGTTCGGGTCAACTTCACCCTTGGCGGCGTTATCACCCTTGTCGCCACCGCCACAGGCAGTCGCTGCCAGGGCGACGACAATCGCGCCCGCTACCCACTTGGCGCTCTTGGCACCGCGCATGGGTTTCCTCCTCATGAGTCCACTGTCTGATGTGAAGGACACCGGTGTGTTTCGCCGACACCCCTGACGGCGATAAGGACCAGTGTCCCGAGTGTGCTCGTGAGTCGACGCTCCCCACAGCGTGTGACCCATTGACCCGAGCTCAATGGAGCCATCCTCAGGGACGCCCAGACCGTAAACCACACTTAAGTGGTCTCGTTTTCACAACATCGCACTACGGCTAAAACCCGAAATCCGGACAAACGGATAGGAGACAGACATGAACGAAACGGACTGTTAGCTCTTCTTCCGGAGTGTCACGGTCGGTATGCGGACACGGACCGAAATAATCCGCTTGACAAACGCGAACAGCCCCTCCCGTCACGGACACCGTGACGGGAGGGGCTGTTCGCAAAAGCACGTTCGGGCAGGACCCGGGTGTGACCCGGGTCCTACGCGACTACTTGCCGGACTTGGCGCGCGACGCGGTGCGCGAGCGCTCCTTCTGGTCCAGGACGACCTTGCGGATGCGGACGGCCTCCGGGGTCACCTCGACGCACTCGTCGTCGCGGCAGAACTCCAGGGACTGCTCCAGGGAGAGCCTGCGGGGCGGCACCACGTTCTCGGTGTTGTCCGCGGAAGCCGCACGCATGTTGGTGAGCTTCTTCTCCTTGGTGATGTTCACGTCCATGTCGTCGGAGCGCGAGTTCTCGCCGACGATCATGCCCTCGTACACCTCGGTGCCGGGCTCGGTGAACAGGACGCCGCGCTCCTGCAGGTTGATCATCGCGAACGGCGTGACCGAACCGGCGCGGTCGGCGACCAGCGAACCGTTGTTGCGGGTGACCAGCGGGCCGAACCACGGCTCGTGGCCCTCGTGGATCGAGTGGGCGATGCCCGTACCGCGCGTACCGGTCAGGAACTCGGTACGGAAGCCGATCAGACCGCGCGACGGGACGACGAACTCCATGCGGACCCAGCCGGAGCCGTGGTTCGACATGTTGTCCATGCGGCCCTTGCGGACGCCCATGAGCTGCGTGACCGCACCCATGTGCTCCTCGGGCACGTCGATCGTCATGCGCTCGACCGGCTCGTGCACCTTGCCGTCGACTTCCTGCGTGACGACCTGCGGCTTGCCGATGGTCAGCTCGAAGCCCTCGCGGCGCATCTGCTCGACCAGGATGGCGAGCGCGAGCTCACCACGGCCCTGGACCTCCCACGCGTCCGGACGCTCGGTGTCGAGCACGCGGAGCGAGACGTTGCCGACCAGCTCGCGGTCGAGGCGGTCCTTGACCTGGCGGGCGGTGACCTTGCGGTCCTTGACCGCGGACTTGGCGTCCGCGCCCTTGCCGCTGCCGCCGCGGCCGACCATCGGGGAGGTGTTCGTACCGATGGTCATCGAGATCGCCGGCTCGTCGACCGAGATCAGCGGAAGCGCGATCGGGTTCTCCGGGTCGGCCAGGGTCTCGCCGATCATGATGTCGGGGAAACCGGCCACCGCGCAGATGTCACCCGGGCCCGCCACCTCGGCCGGCTTGCGGGTGAGCGCCTCGGTCATCATCAGCTCGGTGATGCGGACGTTGGAGATGGTGCCGTCACGCTTGATCCACGCGACGGTCTGACCCTTGCGCAGCTCGCCCTGCTCGACACGGACCAGCGCGATGCGGCCGAGGAAGTTGTCGGCGTCCAGGTTGGTGACGTGGGCCTGGAGGGGGGCCTCGTCGTCGTACACCGGGGCCGGCACGTGGGCCAGGATGGTGGAGAAGAACGGCTCCAGGCTGTCGCTGTCCGCGGGGACGGTGCCGTCCTCGGGCTTGGTCAGCGAGGCGACGCCGTCACGGCCGCAGGCGTAGACGATCGGGAACTCGATCTGCTCCTCGTCGGCGTCCAGGTCGAGGAAGAGGTCGTACGTCTCGTTGACGACCTCGTCGATCCGGGAGTCCGGACGGTCCGTCTTGTTGATGCAGAGGATGACCGGCATCTTCGCCTGCAGGGCCTTGCGCAGGACGAAGCGGGTCTGGGGCAGCGGACCCTCGGAGGCGTCCACCAGCAGGACGACGGCGTCCACCATCGACAGACCGCGCTCGACCTCACCACCGAAGTCGGCGTGGCCGGGGGTGTCGATGATGTTGATGGTGATCGGGGCCGACCCGTCCTTGGGGTGGTACTTCACCGCCGTGTTCTTGGCGAGGATCGTGATGCCCTTCTCACGCTCCAGGTCGTTCGAGTCCATCATGCGGTCGTCGAGGTGCTGGTGGGCGGCGAAGGCACCGGCCTGCTTGAGCATGGCATCGACGATGGTCGTCTTGCCATGGTCGACGTGGGCGACGATGGCGACGTTACGGATGTCGTGGCGCGTGGGCACTTCGGCGCTTCTCCCGGGATCGTGGATGGCGACGCGTACGGTCCGGCACGCGCGCCTCGACCGGGCGGAAAACCTGCCACGGCCTTACCCCATCGTACGCCGGATGGCGGGAACCGCCTGCCGGGGGGTCTGTCAAGAGGCCGGACGACTGAGCGGGGCCGAGGTTCGGGTGGGGGGTCTCGGCCCTCGCCAGTGCCTGAATACACGCGGGTCAACGGGTAGACACGACCTTGCCCGCCGGTCATCCGGCGGGCAAGGGACTTGAGTCACATCTGAGCTTGGGACCGTCGGATCAACCCCTGATGCACCTCTTCGTCATCACTTCTTCCCGCTCCCGTCGTCCCGCGCGTCCCGCTCGCCCCGTCCGCTCACTTCTTGGCGGGCGCCTTGGCGGCCGACGGCTTCTTCCAGCCGATGTCCTGGTAGCGGGGCGCTCCGAGTCCGAAGGCACCCGCATTGACCAGGCCCGGCTTCACGGCCACCAGCTCGGGCCGCTGGTAGAGGGGGATGGAGCCGGCGGCGGCCCAGATCCGGGCGTCCGCCTTGCGCATCAGCTCGCGGGACTGCTCCTCGTCCAGCTCGCCGGCCGCCTGGTCGAAGAGCTGGTCGATGTGGTCGGTGCCGACCCGGGTGTAGTTCTGTTCGACGAGCAGCGAGCCGTCGGCGGCCGGCTCCGGCTTGGCGAAGATCGGCCGGGCGTCGGTGGCGGGGTAGGCGGTCGCGGGCCAGGAGTAGAGCGCCAGGTCGTACTGGCCCGAGGCGATGTGGTCCTTGAAGAAGCTCTCGTCGGCCACCTTGGTCAGCTCCGTCTGCACGCCGACCTTGCGGAGCATCTGGGCGATCCGCTCGCCGACCGTGCGCAGGGCCTCCGATCCGGGTCCGGACGGCAGGACGAAGCGCAGGCTCAGGGCCTTGCCGTCCTTGGCCAGCATGGAGCCGGAGGTGCGTCCGGCCTGCTTGGCGGGGGCCGGGCTGGCCTTGGCGGGGTCGGCCTGCTCGGCGGGCTCGCCGGCGGCTTCGGCGTCCAGGGCGGCCGGGTTCTGCTTGGCGTCGTCCGCGGCGTCGGCCTGGGCGCGCAGCATCTGCTCCTGGCCGGCCGCGAAGGGGGCCGGGGCGAGCACCGGGGAGGGCTGGGTCCCGCGGGCGAAGGAGTCGGCGTCGACGATCTCCCCGTCGGAGCCGTACGCGCCTTCGGGCAGGTCGCCGCCCGCCGGGTCCTCGGGGCCCTCGGGGCGGGCGTCGGGGTGGTCGGCCCGCCCGGCGGCCCCGGCGGCCCTGGCTCCGGCCGGCGGCTTGTCGTCGTCCTCGCCCACGATGTAGAGGCCGTCGTTGCCGGTGCCCGGGCCCGCCGGGGTCTTCGAGTCGTCCGTCCCCTGCGCGGCCTCCGGGCCCGCCTTGGCGCCGGGGGGCTCGGTGAGCTTGCCGCCGCGGCGCCAGCCGGCGTCGGTAAGGAGGGCTTGGGCGGCCTGGGTGTCCAGGCCGCCCAGGGCGTCGCTGTTGTCGGCGTACGCCTGCTGGCCGGCCAGCGCCAGGTGGCTGCCGACCGGCTTCGCGGGCAGGCCGAGCGGCTTGAGGACGATGTCGGCGAGCGCCTGGCGGTCCAGGGCTCGGGCCACGGCGCGGCGCACGCGCTCGTCGGCGAGCGGGCCGGCGGCCCCGTTCATGGCGAGCTGGGTGTAGGCCGGTTCCAGTGACTTGCGGACGGTGAAGGCGCGCAGGGCGGCCTGCTCCCGGGCGTAGCGCTTCACCGCCTCGGCGTGCTTCTGCCGGGTCTCCCGTTCGCTCTTGGCCTGTGCCTCGTCCGTACCGAAGGCCAGCGCCCAGGACAGGGTGGCCTGCGCGGCCGTCACCGAGGCCGCGGGGCCTTGGGCGCCGTCGGCCTTGGCGGACTCGCGGCGGGCCAGTGCGATCCGCTCGGCGCCGGCGCGGTCGATCTCCGCCAGGTCGAGCTTCCCGGCGGCCAGCGCGGCCGGCCGCTCCGTCCGGGGCACGGCGGTGAGCACGAGGGTGTCGAGCTTGGCGGGGCGCCCCCACCAGCGCGGGTTGCGGGTCAGGGCTGCGGTCCCGGTCTTCTTGTCGATGGCGCCCAGCGCGAAGGGGCCGGCGGTGACCTTGAGGGTGCCCCGGGCGCCCTCGTTGAAGGCTTCCGGGGTGCCCGTGACCTGCTTGGGGTAGAGGGGCGAGAAGAGCGAGCGCCAGTCCGCGTACGGCCTGACGAAGGTGACCTTGACCTCCAGGTCCGTCTTGCCGCGCTCGATCTTCTCGATCCGGTCGTAGCCGGCGTTGCGCGCCGTCCAGTACGCGGAGTCCTTGCCG
The DNA here is from genome assembly GCF_042736715.1 of Streptomyces sp. NPDC060049. Classification (NCBI taxonomy): domain Bacteria; kingdom Bacillati; phylum Actinomycetota; class Actinomycetes; order Kitasatosporales; family Streptomycetaceae; genus Streptomyces; species Streptomyces sp. NPDC060049. The sequence goes on along the minus strand of NZ_JBHWVV010000004.1, from coordinate 501,518 downwards.
TTCAGGGCCCGCCACTGGGCGACGAAGTCGGCGGCGCCGATCTCCCGGCCGTCGCTCCAGACGGCCTGCTGGTTCAGCTTGTACAGGACGACCTGCTTGGGTTCCCGCTCGACGATTTCGGCCTTCTCCAGGTAATCCGGATTGGCCGCCGGCCGTCCCTTGCCGTCCAGGACGAACAGCTGGGGCAGGACCGCCCCGGCGATCCGGTTGGTGGTGGCGTCCGCGTCGGCCTGGAAGGTGTTGAGGGTGCCCGGCAGGGCGTCCACGGCCCAGCGCAGCACCCCGCCGTCGGCGACCTTGTCGCGGGCGGTCGTCGCGATGTCCTGGCCGGCGGCGGCCGGGCCGCCCTCGTCTTCACCCGCGCCGCAGCCCGCGAGCAGCGGCAGTGCAAGAACTCCCGAGGTCAGGAGCGCAAGGGACCTGCGCCTTCTCTGGGACATGGGTGGTACCTCCGGGGCGGGGCGTGAGGGAGAGTCGTGAAAAGGAGGGGGCCTTGATCACGTTCGGCGGTATATGGAGCTGATCACACTGGGTGCCGAAACCCACTGAAATCGACGCCCCGCCGCACCCCCCGCAGCAGACCCCCGCCACGCCGCGAAGCCCACCCGTGCGGACCAATCCGGCTTGCGTCCCCCGGCTGCCGCCGGGCGGTCCCCGTGGACGGGTGCTCCACGGGCGTTCCCCCGCAAGAGGGATGAAAATGGAGCCAGGAGGGGCGCACGGTTCGCGCCTGCGCGCCCGCAATCGCTGCACGTCCCTTCACAACCGGGGACGGGAGGCGCGACACTCGCAGGCGCACATGAGCGTTGCCACCGCACCTGCGGAAGTGAGGGCAAGTCATGTCCCTGCAAGATGATCTGACCGCCGTACGACGCAACCTGAACGAGCTGGTCCGCTCCGTCGAGCGGCTGGAGAAGGACGTCGCCCGGCAGGCACCGGCAACCGCCAGGCCTCCGGGCCAGGCCCCGATGGTCAGCGTCCCGGACACCCCGTACGACAGTTCGCTGTGGACGGACTCCGACGACGAGGGCCTCGGCGCCCGCGACCGCCACGCTCCCTGACCCGGCCCCAGCGTGTCCGCGTACGACCCACCGGACCCGGCCGTCCGTCGCGCTCAGTGACGGCGGCCGGGTCCCCCGGGCCACCCCTCATCACTCCACCCGGAGTCCCTCTTGGCCACAGGCACCCAACCACCATCCCAGCGGCCCGGCGGCGTCCACGACCCCTCGCGGGCCGCGATCGCGGCCCGCCACCTGCGGACCGACCGGTGGTGGCTCTCGCCCGCCGGCACCGCGGCCGGACTGCTCGCCTTCATCGTCTACTCGACCTGGCGGGCCTTCGCCAACGCCGACTACTACGCGGCCCCCTACGTCTCGCCCTTCTACTCCCCGTGTCTCGCGGAGAACTGCGAGGAGATGCGCGGCGGCCCCAACCTCGACCTCTTCGGCAGCTGGTGGGGCCTGTCCCCCGCCCTGCTGATCCTGGTCTTCCCGCTCGGCTTCCGGCTGACCTGCTACTACTACCGCAAGGCCTACTACCGGGGCTTCTGGGCCTCGCCACCCGCCTGCGCCGTGGCCGAGCCGCACGCCTCGTACAGCGGTGAGACCCGCTTCCCCCTGGTCCTGCAGAACATGCACCGGTACTTCTTCTACGCGGCCGTGCCGGTCGCGGCGATCTTGACCTACGACACGGTGCTGACCTTCCGCGACGAGGACTACGCGTGGGGCCACATGGGCCTCGGGACACTCCTGTTCCTCGTCAACATCACGCTGATCTGGGCGTACACGCTGTCCTGCCACTCCTGTCGGCACATCATGGGCGGCCGCCTCAAGCACTTCTCCCGGCATCCGGTGCGCTACCGCCTGTGGGGCTGGATCAGCCGCCTCAACTCCCGTCACATGCAGCTCGCGTGGGCCTCGCTGATCAGTGTCGCCGCGTGCGATTTCTACGTGTACCTGCTGGCCAGCGGCGCTTTCACCGACCCGAGGATCTTCTGAGATGGCTCAAGTGGAACGGCAGCAGTGGGACGTGGTGGTGGTCGGCGCGGGCGGCGCCGGGCTGCGGGCCGCGATCGAGGCCAGGGAGCGCGGTGCCCGTACGGCCGTGATCTGCAAGTCCCTTTTCGGCAAGGCCCACACCGTGATGGCGGAGGGCGGCATCGCCGCCTCCATGGGCAACGTCAACGAGGGCGACAACTGGCAGGTGCACTTCCGCGACACCATGCGCGGCGGCAAGTTCCTCAACCAGTGGCGGATGGCGGAGCTGCACGCCAAGGAGGCCCCGGACCGGGTCTGGGAGCTGGAGACCTGGGGTGCGCTCTTCGACCGCACGCCCGACGGGAAGATCTCGCAGCGCAACTTCGGCGGGCACGAGTACCCGCGGCTGGCGCACGTCGGCGACCGGACCGGTCTGGAGCTGATCCGCACCCTCCAGCAGAAGATCGTCCAGTTGCAGCAGGAGGACTTCGGGGAGTACGGGGACTACGAGGCCCGGCTCAAGATCTTCCAGGAGTGCACGGTCACCAGGGTCCTGAAGGACGGGGAGAGGGTCTCGGGCACCTTCTGCTACGAGCGCGAGACCGGGCGGTTCTTCGTCCTGGAGGCCCCGGCGGTGGTGCTGGCCACGGGCGGCATCGGGAAGTCCTTCAAGACGACCTCGAACTCCTGGGAGTACACGGGCGACGGCCACGCGCTGGCCCTGCTCGCCGGAGCGCCGCTGCTGAACATGGAGTTCGTGCAGTTCCACCCGACCGGCATGGTCTGGCCGCCCTCGGTGAAGGGCATCCTCGTCACCGAGTCGGTGCGCGGCGACGGCGGGGTGCTGCGCAACAGCGAGGGCAAGCGGTTCATGTTCGACTACGTCCCGGACGTCTTCAAGGAGAAGTACGCGGAGTCCGAGGAGGAGGGCGACCGCTGGTACGAGGACCCGGACCACAACCGGCGCCCGCCCGAGCTGCTCCCCCGCGACGAGGTGGCCCGCGCCATCAACTCCGAGGTCAAGGCGGGACGCGGGTCCCCGCACGGCGGGGTCTTCCTGGACGTGTCCACGCGGATGCCCGCCGAGAAGATCAAGCGGCGGCTCCCGTCGATGTACCACCAGTTCAAGGAGCTGGCGGACGTGGACATCACCGCCGAGCCGATGGAGGTCGGACCGACCTGCCACTACGTGATGGGCGGCATCGCGGTCGACTCCGACACCGCCGCCACCGTCGGGGTGCCCGGGCTCTTCGCCGCCGGCGAGGTGGCGGGCGGCATGCACGGCTCGAACCGGCTCGGCGGGAACTCCCTCTCCGACCTGCTGGTCTTCGGCCGCCGGGCGGGGCTGCACGCGGCCGGGTACGCCGCCGCGGAGGCGGGCCGGCTGCCGGTCGTGGACCAGGCCCGGGTGGACGAGGCGGCCGCGGAGGCGCTGGCTCCGTTCCACGCCGACGAGGGCGCCGAGAACCCGTACACCCTGCACCAGGAGCTCCAGACGGCGATGAACGACCTCGTGGGCATCATCCGCCGCGAGAGCGAGATGGCCGAGGCGCTGGACAGGCTCAGGACCCTGCGGCTGCGGGCCTCGCGGGCCGGGGTCGAGGGTCACCGGCAGTTCAATCCGGGCTGGCACCTGGCGCTCGACCTGCGGAACATGCTGCTGGTCAGCGAATGCGTGGCCCGCGCGGCCCTGGAGCGCACCGAGAGCCGGGGCGGCCACACCCGCGAGGACTGCCCGGCGATGGAGCGGTCCTGGCGGCCGGTGAACCTGCTGTGCCGGCCGGTCGACCCGGCGCCCGGGGATAGGGGCGACGGTGCCCGGATCGAACTGACCCGGGTGCGCACCGACCCCATCCGACCCGACCTGCTCGCGCTCTTCGAGAAGGAAGAGCTGGTCAAGTACCTCGCCGAAGAGGAGCTGTACGGATGAGTACCTACGATGCCTCGTTCCGGATCTGGCGGGGCGACGCGGAGGGCGGCGAGCTGCGGGACTTCACCGTGGAGGTGCACGACGGGGAGGTGGTCCTGGACATCGTCCACCGGCTCCAGGCCACCCAGGCCTCCGACCTCGCGGTGCGCTGGAACTGCAAGGCCGGCAAGTGCGGTTCGTGCAGCGCGGAGGTCAACGGGCGGCCGCGGCTGATGTGCATGACGCGCATGTCGACCTTCTCCCGCGAGGAGACGGTCACGGTGACCCCGCTGCGGGCGTTCCCGGTCGTCCGCGACCTGGTGACGGACGTGTCCTTCAACTACCGCAAGGCGCGCGAGGTCCCGGCCTTCGTGGCGCCGGCCGGGGTCGCGCCGGGCGAGTACCGGATGCAGCAGGTGGACGTGGAGCGCTCGCAGGAGTTCAGGAAGTGCATCGAGTGCTTCCTGTGCCAGGACACCTGCCACGTGGTGCGTGACCACGAGGAGAACAAGGCCGCCTTCGCCGGCCCCCGCTTCCTGATGCGGGTGGCCGAGCTGGACATGCACCCCCTGGACGCGGCGGCCGAGGCGGGACTGGACCGCAAGCGAACGGCCCAGGAGGAGCACGGCCTCGGCTACTGCAACATCACCAAGTGCTGCACGGAGGTCTGCCCCGAGGGCATCAAGATCACCGACAACGCCCTGATCCCGCTGAAGGAGCGGGCCGTGGACCGCAAGTACGACCCGCTGGTGTGGCTGGGGAGCAAGATCCGTCGCCGTTCCGGTCCGTAGCCGGCCCCTCCCACCCCTCACCGCGCGGGCGGCGGGCGGGGCTCCGTGACAGCACGGCCCCGCCCGCCACCCGCCCGCGACCCGCTGCCCGCGGTGGCGGGCGCCTCCGGGTGCGGCTGGGATGAACCACCCATACTCTCCCAAATGTGACGCCGCCCAAGAGACGCACCACCGCCGGGATACCCGTCCGGACCGGCCTCGCCCTCGCCGCCGCGCTGCTCGCGCTCACCGGCTGGGCCGCGGTCGGCGCGCCGTCCGCCCGGGCGGACGACCCCGTCACCCTGTCCGCGCAGGGTCAGATCACCGACCGCGTGGGCGCCCTGGGCGACCGCAAGGCCGCCGTCACGGCCGCGCTGGACGAGCTGTACGCCGACCGGAGGATCCAGCTGTTCGTCACGTACGTGCGCGACTTCTCCGACCGCTCCCCGCAGAGCTGGGCCGACGCCACGGCCGAGAAGAACGGCCTGGGCCAGAACGACGTCCTGCTGGCCGTCGCCACCGGGGCCCGGCAGTACGCCTATTCGGCCGGTACCGAATCCGGTTTCACCGAGGAGCAGCTGGCGGCGGTCGCGCGGACCGCGATCGAGCCGGCCCTGCGGCAGAACGACTGGGCGGGCGCCGCGATCGGAGCGGCGAACGGCTACGACGCGGTCCTCGGCGGGCTGCCCGTGCCGGTACCCGCGATCACCCCCGGCCCGGCCGACCCGGGCGGCGCCGCCGCGGGCGGCGAGAGCGGGGCCGGGGACTTCGTCCTCCCGGTGGTCGCCGTCGGCGCGGCCGGCGCCCTCGGGGCGTACGCGTACTCCCGCCGCAGGCGCCGCCAGGGCGCCGCCGGTCCGCGGACCGGCGGCGGCTGGGGCGGCCAGGGCGCGACGCCGGCGCAGCCGCCCCTCCCCGAGCTGGACGCCAGGGCCAGGGCCCTGCTGGTGGAGAGCGACGACGCGATCCGCACGAGCACCGAGGAACTCGGCTTCGCGACCGCCCAGTTCGGCGAGGGGGCCGTGTCGGCCTTCACCGAGGCCGTCCAGTACGCGAAGGGCGAGCTGACCGCCGCTTTCCGGCTGCGCCAGCAGCTCGACGACGCGTACCCGGAGGACGACGCGACCCGCCGCCGGATGCTGGACGAGATCGTGGCCCGCTGCACCGAGGCGAGCCGCCGGCTCGACGCCGAGACCGCGGACTTCGACCGGCTGCGGGACCTGGAGAAGAACGCCCCGCAGGCCCTCGCCACCGTGGAGAGCCACTTCCACGCCCTGACGGGCCGTACGACGACGGCGGAGGCCACCCTCACCGCGCTCGGCCGGCGCTACGCCGACTCGGCGGCCGCCCCCGTGGCGTCCAACCCCGGACAGGCGAAGGACCGGCTGCTGTTCGTGACGACAAGCCTGGGCGAGGCGCACGCCGCGATCGCCGCGGGCGACAACGGCAAGGCCGCCGTGCACGTCCGGGCCGCCGAGAGCGCCGTCGACCAGGCCGCGACGCTCGTCGACGCCGTGGAGCGGCGCGCGCAGGAACTCGCCGAGGCCGCGGGGAAGCTGCCGGGCTCACTGAACGAGACGGAGAGCGACCTCGCCGACGCGCGCGGCCTGCTCACCGGTACCACCGAGGGCACCTCCACCGCCGATCTGCGCGGCCGGATCAGCCGGGCGGAAGCCGTACTGGCCGACGTGCGCCGCGAGCAGGAGGCGGGCCGCTACGACCCGATGGACGCCCTGCGCCGCGTCGAGGAGGCCGACGCGGCCCTCGACGGGGCGCTGGCCGGGGCGCGCGAGCGGGAGTCGGGCCGGCAGCGGGCGGCGGCCCTGCTCGACCAGGCCCTGCTTACGGCGCGCAGTGCGATCGGAGCGGCGACGGACTACATCACGACGAGCCGGGGCGCGGTCGCCAGCCAGGCCCGCACCCGCCTGGCGGAGGCGCAGCGCCGCCTGGAGCGGTCCGTGTCCCTGGCCGGCACGGACCCGGCGGGCGCCCTGGCGGAGGCCCAGCAGGCGGAGTCGCTCGCGCGGCAGGCGCAGCAGCTGGCCGAGCAGGACGTACGGGCGTACCGGGACCCGTACGGCGGTGGCGGTCAGCGGCAGGGCGGCGGCATGGGCGGCGCGGTGCTCGGCGGGATCATCCTCGGCGAGATCCTGGGCGGCGGCCGCGGTGGAGGCGGTTTCGGCGGGGGCGGCTTCGGCGGCGGTTTCGGCGGGGGCGGCGGTCGCGGCCCCGGCTCCTTCGGCGGCGGCGGAACCCGCGGCCGCATGGGCGGCGGCGGCCGCTTCTGACGGACTCCACTCCCCTTCCCCTCGTTCCCCAAGGAGACAGCGCACATGAGCAAGCAGACCGTCCTCGGCCGCGTCACCCAGCTCGCCAAGGCGAACATCAACTCGCTGCTGGACCAGGCCGAGGACCCGCAGAAGATGCTGGACCAGCTGATCCGCGACTACACGAACAACATCGCGGAGGCGGAGCAGGCCGTCGCCACCACGATCGGCAACCTGCGGATGCTGGAGGCGGACCACAAGGAGGACGTGGAGGCGGCCGGCGAGTGGGGCAGCAAGGCGCTCGCGGCGAGCAGGAAGGCCGACGAGCTGCGGGTGACGGGGTCCACTGCGGACGCCGACAAGTTCGACAACCTCGCGAAGGTCGCCCTCGGCCGCCAGATGCAGTCGGAGAAGGAGGCGAAGACGGCCGAGCCGACGATCGCCGCCCAGACCGAGGTCGTCGACAAGCTGAAATCGGGCCTGGACTCGATGAGGAACAAGCTGACCGAACTGACGTCGAAGCGCGACGAACTGGTGGCCCGCGCCAAGACGGCCCAGGCGCAGAACACGATGATGGACGCGGTCAAGAACATCGACGTGATGGATCCGACCAGCGACCTCAACCGCTTCGAGGAGAAGGTCCGGCGCGCGGAGGCCATGGCCCTGGGAAAGCAGGAGCTGGCCGCGTCCTCGCTGGACGCCCAGTTCGAGTCCCTGGACGACCTGGGCAAGACCTCGGAGATCGAGGCCCGCCTGGCAGCCCTGAAGGCGGGCAGGGCCGCCGCCTAGGCCGTCTGGTGGCCCGGGCCGGTGGTGGCCGGCCCGGGGCGCTCACCCGTACATGCTCAGCAGCTGTTCCGCCGACAGTTCCGTCACCGACTCCGCCACCGCGCCCGGGAGGGGGAGTTCGAACCAGACCGTCTTGCCCCGGTGGGTGCGGCGGGTGCCCCAGCCCGCCGAGAGCAGGCCGACGAGCTGGAGGCCGCGGCCGCCCTCGTCGGTGTCGCGTGCGCGGCGCCGCCTCGGCTGGACCAGGTTGGCGTCCCAGACCTCGCAGACCAGGGTCCGGTCCAGCAGGAGGCGCAGGCGGATCTCGCCCTCGCCGTACCGCAGGGCGTTCGTGACGAGCTCGCTCACCAGGAGTTCCGTGGTGTCGAGGAGCCCCTCCAGGCCCCACGCCGGCAGCTTCGCCCGCGCCAGCTCACGGGCCCGGCCCACGGACCGCGCCTCGCGCGGCAGCTGCCAGTCCCCGACCGCGTCCACGGGCAGGCCCTGGACGCGGGCCATCAGCAGGGCGATGTCGTCCTCCCCGTGCCGGGTGTCCAGGGTGTTCAGGACGTGGTCGCAGACCTCCTCCAGGGGTCGCGCGGGGTCGGCCAGCGCGTCCCGCAGGCCCCGCAGGCCCTCCTCCAGCGGGTGGTCGCGCGATTCGACCAGGCCGTCCGTGTACAGGGCGAGCAGCGCGCCCTCCGGGAGTTCGACCTCGACCTCCTCGAACGGCTCCCCGCCGACTCCGAGCGGCATCCCCGGCGGGATCTCCAGCAGCAGTCCGGGCCGCGGCTCGCCGCCCTCCTCGACCGGTTCCACCAGCACCGGCGGCATGTGCCCGGCGTTGGCGATCGTGCAGCGCCGCGTCACCGGGTCGTAGACGGCGTAGACGCACGTCGCGAGGTAGACCTCCGAACGGTCGGCGTCCCGCGAGTGCAGTGCGGCGCGTGACGCCTGCTGGGAGCCGCCGGGCGCGCCGAGCCCCCGCGCGATCTCGTCCAGTGCGGTCAGCACCTCGGCCGGCTCCAGGTCGAGCAGGGCGAGCGTGCGTACCGCGGTGCGCAGTTCGCCCATCGCGACGGCCGCCCGAAGCCCCCGGCCCATGACGTCGCCGACGACCAGCGCCGTCCGGTGGCCGGGCAGCTCGATGACGTCGAACCAGTCGCCGCCGACCTCGGTGGCCGCGTTCCCCGGCAGGTACCGGCAGGCGATGTCGAGCCCGGCCGCCTCCGGGTCCCCGGGCGGCAGCAGGCTGCGCTGCAGTATCAGCGCGCGCTCGTGCTCGCGCCGGTAGAGCCGCGCGTTGTCGATGCAGACGGCGGCCCGCGCGGCGAGCTCGACGGCGACCGCCCGGTCCCGTTCGCCGAAGGGCTCGCTGCCCTTCGTACGGGAGAACTGGGCGAGGCCGACCACGGTGTCGTGCGCGACCAGAGGTACGACGAGCGTGGACTGTACGAGGTCCCCCGACTCCGGTCCGCCGCCCTCGACCAGGCGCGGCCGCGCCGTCCGCAGCGCGAGCGCGCCGGGCGATCCGGCCGGGTAGCGGTGGGTGTCCCCTACGGAGACCAGCGCGCCCGGACCCGACAGCGGCGCGTCCGACACCGCCGAGGCGAAGGCGACCCGCCGCAGCGGCGCCGAGGGGGCCCGGCCGGGGCCGGGCAGGCTGGGTACGCCGGGCCCCTGCGGGCGGGCGGGACGGTCGTCGTCGCCGAGCAGCAGCCCCTGGTAGAGGTCGACGGCGGCCAGGTCGCAGAAGCCCGGGACGGTGACGTCGAGGAGTTCGCGGGCGGTGGTCTCCAAGTCGAGGGAGTTGCCGATGCGGTGTCCGGCCTCGTTCAGGAGGGCGAGGTTGCGCCGGACCCCGGCGGCCTCGCGGGCGGCGAGGTGGCGGCGGGTGACGTCGGTGCCGAGGCCGGCGACGCCGACGGGGCGGCCGGTGCCGCCGTGGACGCGGTAGAGGTTGATGGACCAGTGGCGGTGCTCGCGGCTGCCGGGGGCCGCGCCGGTGATCTGGAGGTCGGTGACGGATTCGCCCGTCTCCAGGACCCTGCGCAGGGCCTCGGCCATCCGGTCGGCCTCGTGCGGGGGGAGGTAGTCGTGGACGGTGCGGCCCCGGTGCTCCTCGGCGTCGCCGCCGAACACGGTCGCGAAGCGGCGGTTGGCTCGCTGCACGGTGAGGTCCGTGCCGAAGAGCAGGAAGCCGAAGGGAGATTGGCCGAATATCGCCTGCGAGGCGGCCAGATCGGATTCGATCCGCCGCAGCGCCCGTACGTCGACCACGACGCAGAGGGCGGCCCGTTCGGAGGATTCGGTCCGGGTGGGCATCACGTAGATCTCGGCCACGCCGTGCCTGCCGTCGCCGCCCGGGATCCGGAAGGGGATCAGGCCCGTCCATTCCTTGCCATCGAGAATTCCGGCGACCCTGCGGTGTCCGTCGGCGCGGAGCTCGGGCGGCATGAAGGCGTCGACCGGGTCGCGGCCGACGGCCTGCGCCGGGGTGAGCCCGAAAAGCTCCTCCGCGCGCAGGCTCCACTGGTCGATCAGCCCGTCGGGTCCGATCGAGAAGGAGGCGACCTTTATGTAGTCATATATCGAGCCCGGCGGGCTGCTGTGCCACAGGGAGTCGTGCCAGGTCTCCCCGGGCACAGCCCCACCGGGCACTCGGGCCCCACGCGCCTGATGTGCCTGTACAGGTATCTCGCTCACGCGACCGTCCCCTCCAGCTCACCGCAACCGGACCGGCCATGACCGAAGTATTCAGCACCATGGCCCCGTACGGCACGGCCTTCGCGATCACAAAAGGATCCCGTTGTTTTTCAGCCAAGCCGTGTGATCGTCAGCTGCCCTTCACCTTGTTACTCACCAGGAAGAGCCAACTCGAACCACACGGTCTTGCCCGATTTCCCGTGCCGGGTACCCCAACGCTGCGCCGAGACGGCCACGAGGTGCAGCCCCCGGCCCCCCTCGTCATCGGACTCGGCGACCCGTTCCCGGGGCGGATCCGGAAGCGGATCGGAAACCTCCACGAGGAGCGCCGAGCCCGAGGGCGCCCCCGCGGCGGCTGAATCACGCCGTACGAGCCGGACCCCGATGGGGCCCGAGGCGTAGCGCAGGGAATTGGTGACCAGCTCGCTGACCAGTAGGACGGTGACGTCGCCGACCGACTCGAGGCCCCAGTCGTGAAGGGCGCCGCGCACCGCGTGACGGGCGGTGCGGACGGCACCCGGTTCGGCGGGGAAGGCCCATTCGGCGCATTCACCGTCTGTGTCGATCACGCCGATCACTTCCCGGGCCGGGTGGCGACCCCAGTCCGGTTCGACAGGGACAGAACCACGGGGGATGAGTACGAGAGAGGGATTAATAGCGACATACCCGATATTTAGGGCGTCGTACCGCTCGACCACCCACAGACCGGCGCAGTGTGGCGCATACGGCCCAGCGCACGCGCGTCACGCGCCCCCGCGGGCGGCACGGGCGGCGCCTGCTCCCGAGGCTCCCGCCTCCAGCCTGCGTCCGGCCTCGGCGACCGCCGGCCGGTCCTGGTCGAGCCAGTCCACCGAGTCCAGCTCGTCGGGCCCGAGCCAGCGCAGCTCGTCGTGGTCCTCCAACGGCAGCGGGTCGCCGGAAAGCAGGCGGGCCGTCCAGACGTGCAGGACGAGGCCGGGCTTGAGCGGCCACTCCCCCGGGATCCGCTCCAGCGCCTCGGTCTCGACGCCGAGCTCCTCGCGCAGTTCCCGTACGAGCGCGTCGGGCACCGACTCGCCCGGCTCGGTCTTGCCGCCCGGCAGCTCCCAGCGGCCGGCGAGCTCCGGGGGCGCGCTGCGGCGGGCCGCCAGCAGGCGGCCCTCATGGCAAAGGGCTCCGCCCACGACCACTCGTACAGTCATGGGCGGAGCCTATGGCAGCGGCGGCGGGAGTGCCGCGCCGCTCAGTTCGTCGTGGCGGTCCGGCCGGCGGTGCTGCCCTGGACGAGCCGCTCGATCCAGTACAGCTGCTTGTGCCCTCTGTCCTCGAGGCTGTCGGCGACCTTCTGGGCCTCGGCCCGGGTCGGGTACCGGCCCACCCGGTAGCGGTTGCCGTTGTCGTCCTGCCGTATGACCAGCCACGGGAGCAGGGCACCGCTGTCGTTCATCGCGTTTCACCCTCCGCCGACGTACCTGCCCGGGAAACCGCACTGTGCATATGCCCGAGCCTACGCCCGACCTTTACTCAGCGGATACGGTTTTTCACGAAGAGGTACCTCCCAGGCGTACGCATCCGGCCATGCGTACGAGCGGGCCGTGCGCGCCGGTTCAGCGCCGGCGCACGGCCCGCCCGTCGGCGGACGTCCCCGCAGGTCGCGTCGCGGGCCGATGGAGGGATGACGGAGGGAGCGGACCGGGCCGGACGCGACGGGCGCCGGGCGCTGTCCGGGGAGCCCCGTACGGGTGCTCGCGGGCGCAGCCCGGGCGCACGGCGGTGACGTCCTCGCCGGCTCGCCCCGGCCCATGGGCGGTGTCCGGCCTGGCCAGGCAGTGCTTCCCCGGCGCCGCCGCCGCGGACGCCGGACGAAAGGCCGCACGCGGGTCCCACCCCGACGAAGGCCCGGCGTGCGCCCGGGGACCTCCCGGCGTATGTCCCGAAAGGGCCGGGCGGGCTCCGGCCGCCGGGCTTTCTCGGAGCGAAAAGGGGGCGCACCCCGGGCGAACGCCCCCATGGGGCCCGGCCCCGGGCCCGCCCGGGCTCACGGCGCCCGCGACGGCTGCCGTGAGCCCTGCCGGACGCTTCGGGCGGCTACCGCACCGGCAGGTGGTACGCCAGCCGGTAGCGGTCGGCCGGGACGACGACGTCCGCGGTCTCCACGGCCCTGCCGGACGCGAAGTACGTGCGCCCGATCACCAGCACCACGTGCCCCGGGACCCCGCCGAGCAGCACGCTCTCCTCCGCCAGGCCCGGGCGCGCGCCGACCTCCTCCACGACGTTGTCCACGACGACGTCGATCGCGGCCATCCGGTCGACCACCCCGGACCCGCCCAGCGGCCCCTCCTCGGGGAGCATCACCGGGCTCCGGCCGGTCACGGCGAGCGGCTCCCACGAGGTCGACAGCATCATCGCCTCGCCCGCGTCGCGAAAGACGTACCGCGTCCGCATCACGCGCGCGCCCGGCTCGACGCCGAGCCGTTTCGCGATGTCCGCCGGAGCGTCGACCTGTTCGCTGCTGGAGTCCCACGTACCGCGCGCGCCCGCCTCCGCCTGCTCCTGCCGGAAGGGCGTCGAGGCACCGCCCGTGCGGTAGCCGGCGCGGGCGACGCGCCGCGGGACGGGCTGTTCGCGCACGTACGTCCCGGATCCGGAGCGGCCCTCGACCAGGCCCTCCGCCATGAGGACCTTGCGCGCCTCCAGGGCCACCGTGTCGGAGACCCCGTACTCCTCGCGGATCCGGGCCTGTGAAGGCAGCCGGGCGTGCGGAGGCAGGGACCCATCGACGATCTTCCGTCGCAGATCCCCGGCGACGCGCAGATAGGCCGGCTGCTCGCCGAAAGTCACTGGCCACTCCCATCAGGTTGACAGACAGCTACAGCCTGGCAACCGACGGTTGTCTACCGCAAGCAAGGGCCAGAGTTTCACCCGAAGTGATGAAGCCAGGTCACTCAAACCCACGCGTTCAGGGACACCGCCGCACGCTACCCCGCGTAACGATCACGCGGCCTCCACGGACGGCTTCCGGCTCGGACCGGCCGGTCCGCCCGGCGGCCCCGGCGCGTCCCCCTCGGACCCCTCCAGCCACGGCGGCACCGTCGTCGACAGCCCGTACGCCGCGCGCAGCGCCTTCTCCGGCTCCACGGGCAGCTCCGCGAGCGCCCGGTCCCACGCCTCGGCGAAGCCGTCGCCGGTGGTCTCGCCCGCCGCCTTGCGCCACTGCTTGCGCGCCGCCTCGACCCGCTCCCGCTGCACCCCCGCCGGTCCGGCCAGTTCGGGGCGCGCCTTCGCCCCGTCCAGCATCCGCGACTCGGCGGCCAGCACCTGCTCCACGTCCCGTGCCCACGCCCGGTACTCCTCCAGCGCGTCGTCGACGTCCGCCTCGGGCGAGCGGGCCAGCACCAGCTCGGTCTCGTTCATGGCGTGCAGGAAGGTCACCTGCTCCGGCTTCAGCATCGTGGCGTCCGTGCGCAGGCTGCCCCGGTGCTCCTGCTCCGCCGTGCCGATCACGCACAGGACCCGCCGGTCGCCGTCGCCCCACGTCCCGCGCGAGGGGGCGAAGTAGAACATCTCCGCGTACGGGGGCAGCGCCCACGTGTCCATCGCGTACGCGTCCTGCGCCCGCCAGCAGGACTCCGCCACCGACTTCTTCAGCTCGTCGTCACCGGGGAACCGCGCTCCGCTCAGCGAGGTCGAGGAGGTGACCTCCGCGTCGTGCACCTCGGTACAGGCGATCCGGTACACGAAGGGGTCCTCGTCGAGCAGGTCCCCGCCGGGGACGTTGAAGCAGTCGCCGACGCGCATCTCGTCGATGTCGGCCAGCTCGCCCTCCACGTCCTCGTACGGTTCCAGCGCCCCCATCGCACGGGCGCGGTCGAAGAGCGTGCCGGCGGCCCGCTCCACGGCGAAGACCATGACCCCGGTCATCACCAGCGACACCGTCAGGCCGCACACGGCGAGCGCCTTGCCCCGCTCCCCCTTCCTCGCGATCTGCACGAGGGCCACGATCCCGAAGACGACGCCCAGCGGCGGGAAGCACAGCAGCCCGACGAGCAGCGAGGCGAGCGCGAAGCCGTTGAGTGCGGGCGGCCCGAACGGGTGCCCGTACGGGGGCGGGGCCGACGGCGGGGCGGGCCAGACGTGCGGGGGCTGGTCGGTCACGGGGTGGGGTGCTCCATCAAGGCATGGCGGTGGCGGCGACGGAAGCGTCCGCTCAGGGCCGCGCGCGAACGAATGCGCGAATAGTACGCAGCGGGGGCGGCCGTCGAAACGGTCGCCCCCGCGCTTCACCTCGTCCTCACCTCACGGAGCGGACGGTGCGGTCTCTCGTGCTGTCTTCCGTGCTGTGTTCCGTGCTGTCGCCCGTGCCCGCTCCGCTCGTTCAGAACTGGAGCGCCCAGGAGTCGATCTTTCCGGTGTCGATGTTCGCGAGGTCGGCGACCCGCAGCTTCCACACGCCGTTGGCCACCTCGGCCGAGGCGTTCACCGTGAAGGTCTGGATGATGTTGTCCGCGCTGCCGCCGGTGCGGTTGCGCAGGTTGTAGACGGTGCCGTCGGGGGCGACGAGGTCGACCCGCAGGTCACCGACGTAGGTGTGCTTGATGTCGACCGGGACGCTCAGCGTGGCGGGGGCGTTGCCCGGGATCCCGCTGACGGTGATCGGCGACTCGACGGTGGCGTTGTCGTTGACCGCGTAGTCCGCGGTGTTCTCGAAGCGGGTGCCCGGGTTCGGCGGGGTGGTGGAGCTCCCGACGTTGAGCAGGCGGTTCGGGGAGCCGGTGCCGGGGCTGGTCACGACGTCGGGCGTGGCCGCGTTGACCAGGGCCGTGGCGACCTGGGCCGGCGTGGCCGTCGGGTTGGCCGCGAGGTGGAGCGCGGCGGCGCCGACCACGTGCGGGGTGGCCATCGACGTGCCCGAGATGGTGTTCGTGGCGGTGTCGCCGGTGCCCCAGGAGGAGGTGATGCTGGAGCCGGGGGCGAAGATGTCCAGGACCGTGCCGTAGTTGGAGTAGCTCGCCTTGGCGTCGGTGCTCGTCGTGGCGCCGACGGTGATCGCCTCGGTCACGCGCGCCGGGGACTTCGTGCTCGCGTTGGTGGACTCGTTGCCCGCGGCGACGCCGTAGGTGATGCCGCTGGCTATGGAGTTGCGCACGGCGGTGTCGAGGGCGGAGTCCGCGCTGCCGCCGAGGGACATGTTCGCGACGGCCGGCTTGACGGCGTTGCGGGTCACCCAGTCGATGCCGGCGACGACCTGGGCGGTCGTACCGGAGCCGTTGTTGTCGAGCACGCGCACTCCGACGATCTTCGCCTTCTTGGCCACGCCGTACGAGGTGCCCGCGACGGTGCCGGCAACGTGCGTGCCGTGGCCGTGGCCGTCCTGCGCGGTGTTGTCGTTGTCGATGGCGTCGTAGCCGTAGGAGGCGCGGCCGGTGAGGTCGGTGTGGGTGATGCGCACGCCCGTGTCGATGATGTACGCCGTCACGCCCTCGCCGGCCTTGTCCGGGTAGGTGTAGCTGTTGTCGAGCGGCAGCGCGCGCTGGTCGATCCGGTCCAGGCCCCAGGAGGGCGGGCTCGGCTGGGTGGTGTCGACGGTGAACACGCGGTTCTGCACGACCGACTTGACGGCGGGGTCGGCGGCGAGCTTCCTGGCCTGCGCCTCGGAGGCCTCGACGGAGTAGCCGTTGAGCGCGGCGCTGTAGGTCCGGTCGATCCTCGCGCCGTGTCGCTTGGCGACGGCCCTTCCGCTGTCGGCGGTGGAGCGGGCGGCGGAGTCGTTCAGGGTCACGATGTAGCTGCCGGAGACGGTGCCCACGGCGCCGGCGTTCTCGATGACGCCCTGCGGGGCGTCCGAGGCCGCCGAGGCGGGTAACGCGGCGGCGACGCCGAGGGCGAGCACCACGGTGGCGCTCGCGCCGATGCCGGCGATCTTCCGGCGGGTGTGACGCATCACGGACATGTGAGGGTTCCTCCTCATAGGTGGTGCGCTGCGGGGGGTGCGCGGCTGTTCCGGCCAAGGGGTTTAGCCATGGCCATGACAAGGCGCACATGGCGAGCAGCCATGCGACATCCGGCCCAACAGGCCGCCGCTCCAGAAAGGTTGACCCACCGCCTCGGCTCCCCACAAGAGGACGACGAACGCGTAACATCCGTGCCATACGCAAGCCATGAACGAGCAAAGGCGCTCCGCACATGACGCACGCACTCCCCGGCTACGTCTGCTCCGAAGACGGCACGCTCGCGGACGTCCGGACGGCGCCCTGGTGCTGCCCGCTCTGCGGCGGAGCGTGGGACCTCGACTTCACCCCCGACCCGTCCGCCCCCCTCGAACCGGCGGCCGGGCCCAACTCCCTGTGGCGGTACGCGTCGGCGCTGCCGCTGACCGGGGCGTACTCGGTGTCCCTGGCGGAGGGGAACACCCCGCTGGTGCCGCTGGCGGAACGGGTGCACGCCAAGCTCGACTTCCTGATGCCCACCCTGTCCTTCAAGGACCGGGGCGCGGTGATGCTCGCGGAGCTCGCGCGTCGGCTGGGTCCCCGGCGGGTGGTGGCGGACAGCAGCGGGAACGCGGGAACGGCGTTCGCCGCGTACTGCGCGCGGGCCGGGCTCCCGTGCGAGGTCTTCGTGCCGGAGGGCACCTCGCCGAAGAAGACGGAGCAGATGCGCG
This sequence comes from Streptomyces sp. NPDC060049, assembly GCF_042736715.1. Taxonomy (NCBI): domain Bacteria; kingdom Bacillati; phylum Actinomycetota; class Actinomycetes; order Kitasatosporales; family Streptomycetaceae; genus Streptomyces; species Streptomyces sp. NPDC060049. The sequence goes on along the minus strand of NZ_JBHWVV010000004.1, from coordinate 484,485 downwards.
CGCACGGCGCCACGGTCCGGGTGGTGCCGGGCGGGCGCGAGGCGGCGGCCGCCGCGGCGCGCGAAGCCGCCGACCTCCCGGGGGTCTTCTACGCCAGCCACGTCTTCAACCCGTACTTCCTGCACGGCACGAAGACGTACGTCTACGAGGTGTGGGAGGCGCTGGGCGGCCACCTCCCCGAGGTACTGGTGGTCCCCGTCGGCAACGGCACGCTGCTGCTCGGGGCCGCGCTGGCGATCGAGGAGCTGGCCCGCCGCGGAGTCCGCCCGCCGGCGCTGATCGCCGTCCAGTCGGCGGCGGTCGCCCCGCTGGCCTCGGCCTTCCACGCGGGCGCCGAGGAGGCCGGACCGGTCCCGCAGCTCCCCACCGTGGCCGAGGGCATCGCGATCCCGGCCCCGCCGCGCGCCCGGCAGATCCTGGCGGCCGTGCGCAAGTCCGGCGGCACCTTCCTGACCGTTGCGGACGACCGCGTCCGCGCGGCCCAGCTCGACCTGGCCCGGCGCGGCCTCTTCGTGGAACCGACCGCGGCCGCCTGCTGGGCCGCGGTGGGCCCCGGTGCGCCCGACAACCCCCTCCGCGAGCGCACCGCGGTGCTCCCCCTCTGCGGCGCGGGCGCCAAGTCGGGCGTGGCCGCGCCCGCGGTCTGACCGGCGGGCCCACGGATCGGTGCACCGGCCAACGACATAGGCTCCGCGTCATGCACACCTCAACGACCCGCGTCTGGATCGCGCTCGCCCTCGTCTACGTCGTCTGGGGTTCGACCTACCTCGGCATCCGGATCGTCGTCGAGACCATGCCCCCGTTCTTCTCCGTCGGCGCCCGCTTCCTCACCGCCGGCACCCTGCTCGCCGGCATCGTCGCCTGGCGCCGCGGCCCGGCCGCCCTCAAGGCCACCCGCGCCCAGGTGGCCTCCGCGGCCCTCGTCGGCCTGCTCCTGATCCTCGGCGGCAACGGCCTCGTCGTCCTCGCCGAGACCACGGTCCCCTCGGGCCTCGCCGCCCTCCTGGTGGCCGCCGTACCGATGTGGCTGGTCGTCCTGCGCGCCGGCTCCGGCGACCGCCCCTCGCCCCGCACCCTGACGGGCGTGCTGCTGGGACTCGGCGGGCTCGCCGTCCTGACCAGCCCGGGCTTCGGCGGCGGGATCGGGATCGGCGGGGTGCTCCTGGTGCTCGGCGCCTCGGTGCTCTGGGCGCTCGGCTCGTTCTCGACGGGCAAGCTGACCCTGCCCGCCGACCCCTTCACCGGCAGCGCCTACCAGATGCTCGCGGGCGGGGCCGCCGGGATCGTCGTCGGCCTGTGCCGCGGCGAGCAGCACGGCCTGGACGTCACCTCGTACCCGACCGCCGCCTGGCTGGCCCTCGGCTACCTCGTGCTGTTCGGCTCGCTCGTCGGATTCACCGCGTACGTCTGGCTCCTGCGGGCGGCCCCGCTCTCGCTGGTGGCCACCTACGCCTACGTGAATCCGGTCGTGGCCGTGGCCCTCGGCTGGCTCGTCCTCGACGAGGCCCTGACCTGGCCGATCCTGCTCGGCGGCGCGATCGTCGTGGCGGCGGTGTGCGTGATCGTGAGCACGGAACGCCGCACCTGACCCGGCGCCCCGCCGGACTGCGGATCCCGGCCCTCAGCTCTTCGCGGCCCGCTCGTACAACGCTTTGGCGCGCCCGTCGAACAGTGCGGCCGTCGAGTCCACGTCCGTGTCCCCGCCGCTGAGCACCCCGATCAGCTGCCCCGGCCGTCCCGGCCCGCCCCGGTCGGCGATCCACGGGCTGCCGCTGGTCCCCGTCCAGAAGCCGGAGCAGTTGATGTAGAGCATGGCGGGGTCGTTCTCGTCGTGCCTGCTCTGCGTCGTACAGGCGACGGGCTTGTTCTCGGGGTTGTGCTGCGATTCGGGGTAGCCGACGACGGTCACCTCGCGGTCGTAGCCGGAGGTCCAGGCGGGCTTGGCGGCCTCGTCGCGTCCGACGACGTCCTGCAGGCTGCGCCCGTCCGCGTCCGGTTCGACGGCGAGGAAGGCGAAGTCGGCGGTGTCCTCGCCCCACTTCGTCCAGCGCTCGTCGACCTGGATGGAGCGCACCTTCCACACCCCGAGCGGCTGCTTGCCGGAGCCCTCCCCGGAGAAGGCGGGGGCGAAGGCGAGCTCGCCGATGGCCAGCCCGTCGTGCGCGGCCCCGCCCGGCTGCCCGTCCTCGCCGGCGGGGGCCACGCAGTGCGCGGCCGTGGCGACGACGTTGCCCTGCGGGCTGTCGACGACGCTGGCGGTGCACCAGTGTTCGCCGTTGGCCATGAGCACGCCGACGGTGGGGAAGGGGAGCGCGTGCCGGTCCTCGTAGCCGCCGGAGTTCTCGCCGAACACCAGGGCGACCACTGCGGCGACCGCGGCGGCGGAGGCCGAGGCGATCCCCTTGGCCCCCGCGCTCATCGCGGGGCGGCCCCGCTCGCGCTTGCGCCTGCGGCCGGCCGCTGCTTCGGCGTCGGCGCGGACATCACTTTGCTGATCCACTCCAGTGTGCCCTCCCGCATCCCGCGTACGTACGACTTTCCGTTGTGCTCACCATCCTGGATCACCTGCAGCCGGGTGTGCACGGGACCCCTGCCGTAGTCCCTCATGAACTGCTCGGCCTTGTCCCGGCCGCCCTCCTTGGTGCCGATCTGGAAGTTGATGTAGACGTCCGGGCCACCCGCCTTGATCAGCTCCGCGGCGAGCTTCTCCGGGTTGTTCTCGTCCATGGCCTGCGTGTTCCCCTTCCACAGCGGGGAATCGGGGACGATGTCGGCCCCGCTCGCGATGGCCGCCTTGAAGCGGTCGGGGTGCTTCAGGACGTGCTTGAAGGCGCCGAATCCGCCCGCCGAGGAACCCATGTAGGCCCACCCGTCGCGGGAGGTGAAGGTCCGGAAATTGGCCTTCGTGAAATCCGGGACGTCTTCGACCATCCAGGTGCCCATCTTGGGCTCTCCGGGGATGTCCGAGGCGTCGAAATGGTGCTTGGTGTCGGCGTTGTGCACCGGCATGACCAAGATGAAGGGAAGGCTCGTACCGGCCTTCACCCCGTCGCTCACGGCGGTCTGGAGGCCGAGGCCGGGGCCCGTCCCCCAATAGTTCGTGGGGTAGCCGCGGCCGCCGGGGAGCGAGATCAGCACCGGGAAGGCGCTCTCGGCGTAGGCCGGGTCGTCGTACTCCTTCGGCACCCACACCCACACGTCACCCGTGAAGCCGGACTTCGCGCCGGTCAGGGTGGTCCGGGCGATCTGCGTGCCGTCTTCCAGCCGGTAGGTGCGGACGAAGTCGGCCTTCGGCCCGGTCGGCATGCTCACGCCGGGCCGGACGTCGGAGGCGGTGGCGGCCGCGGTCCGGGACTTCCCGAAGGAGACGGGGTCCCCTATGTCCGAGAAGAGGCCGTAGCGGTACGCGGCCGCCCCGCCGCCGGCCACGAGGGTGAGGCCGAGCCCCCCGCTGATCAGGATCAGGCGCAGGCGGCGCCCGCGGCGGCGGTGGCCGCCGGTGGCGCCGCCGCTCCCGGTCGCGGCGCTGCCGCCGCCGTGGGTGGCGCTGCCGCCGCCCTGGGTCGCGCTGCCGTCCCCGTTCGCGGCGCTGCCGTCACCCTGCTGGTCTTGGTGCACGGAATGTTCCCGTTCCTTCTCCGGCGCCCCCGCGCGAACGCGGGTTGGACCGATCGGTCGCCCTTACATCCTTAACAGAGGTATGAACGACCGGCCGGGTTGCCTGGGACGGGCGGACGTGGCGGGGGCCACGTGGGTGACGCGCCGAGCCCGCCGGAGCGGACCGGTCAGCCGGCTTCGGGCTTGGGCCCCTTCAGGACCTTGCTGATCCACTCCAGCGAGCCCTCCTTCATGCCGCGCACGTAGTGCCAGCCGTTGTGCTCGCCGTTCTGGATGTCGCGGATGGTCATCTTGACCGGACCCTTGGCGTACTTCTCCTGGAACTGCGTCATCCGCTGCTTGCCGCTCTCCTTGGTCCCGATCTGGAAGTTGATGTAGACCTCGGGACCGCCCGAGTCGATCAACTTCTGGGCCAGGTTCTCGGGGTTGTTCGCGTCCATCTCCGCCTGGTGGCCGCTCCAGAACGGGGAGTCGGGAACGATCTCGCCACCGCTGGCGATCACGGCCTTGAACTTGTCCGGGTGCTGCAGGACCTGCTTCATCCCGACGAAGGCGCCGGAGGAGGAGCCCATGAAGGCCCAGCCGTCGCGGGACTTGTAGGTACGGAAGTTGGCGCGGGTGAAATCGGGGACGTCCTCGGCGATCCAGGTGCCCATCTTCGGCCGGCCGGGGATGTCGGAGCCGTCGTAGTAGTACTTCGCGTCCGGGTTCAGCACCGGCATGATCAGGATGAAGGGCAGGCTCGTGCCGGCCTGGACGCCCTCGCTGACGGCCTTCTGGAGGCCGAGGCTGCGGTCGGACCAGTAGTTGGACGGGTAGCCGTTGCCGCCGGGGAGCGCGATGAGGACCGGGAAGCCGCTCTTGGCGTACTTCGGGTCGCCGTACTCCTTGGGCGTCCACACCCATACGTCGCCCTCGAAGCCGGACTTGGCGCCCGCGAGGCGGGTCTTGGCGATGACCGTGCCGTCGTCCAGCTTGGCGGTCTGCTTGAACTCGGCCTTCGGGCCGGTCTCCAGCTGTACGTCGGGGTCGCCGGTCGGTGTGGGCGAGCTCTTCGGTGCTTCCTGCGGGGCCTTCGTCCCCCCGGTGTCCGCGACGGCGGCGGGCGGGTTCTTGCCGAAGCTCACGGCGGAGCCGTTGCCGGAGAACCAGTCCAGCTTCCAGGCGGCGAACCCGCCGCCGCCGAGGAGGAGCGCGAAGGCGACGGCCGCGCCGGCCCACACCGTGCGGCGCGATCGCCGGGGGCCCGGGTGGGCGGGGGGTCCGGATATGTACGGCTCGTCATCGGGCCGCGGCCGCTGCCTGTTCTGGTGCACGAACTTCGCTCCGTACGGTCATGACTGCCCCCCGGTGGGACAGAACGGACTGGGATCCCCCTAGTCCTGATGCGTGAACCCTCGGAAGAGTTCCAAAAGCCGCAAAAATGCCCCGGCCTCAGACGTCCGCGATCAGGGCTCCCGCCATCACCTCAGGCCGCGCAGGGCCCGATCACCTCAAGCCGTCCAGGGCCCGCGCGCACCGCCCGAGGAGCGCGATCAGCGCCTCCCGTTCCTCCCCGGTGAACTCGGCGGCGAGCGCCCGCTCCACCGCCACCGCCCCCGCGTCGGCCACCTCCATCACGGCGCGTCCCTCATCGGTGAGCCGGGTCTCCAGGACGTTGCGGTGCAGTTCATGCGGGGTCCGCTCGATCAGCCCGCGCTCCTGGAGGTTCTTCAGCACGGTGTTCATCGTCGGCGGCGTCACCCCGCACAGACGGGCGAGCTCGGCGGCGGAGATCCCGGGCTTCAGCGCGAGCCAGAGCAGCGCGGCGTACTGCGGAACCGTTACTGCCGCCGGCTTCAGTGCCATGTTCTTGGCCCCGAGGAGCGCTTGCTCGGCGCGCTTGATGTGGGAGCCGATGCGCTCCTCGGCGGGCATGGAGGTCATCCCCGCATCATAAAGCCCTTGCAGACATTAGAGCTCTAACTTATCTTCGTGCTCATCCACACAGAAGAGGACATCCGATGATGAAGAAGCTCCTGCCCGCGGCCCTGCTCACCCTCGCCACGACTGTCGCCCTCGGTGCGGCCCCGGCCGCCGCCCAAGCCCCCTCCGCCACCCGAGCCCCGGCCGGATCGGCCGGCCGGATCGCGAGCATCCCGGCCGATCACGCCGCACCGGACCACCGGGGCCCGCGCGCCCGGATCTCCACGGCGTTCTCCCTCCCCGGCGCCAAGGTCTTCCCGGAGGGCATAGCCGCCGACCCCCGTACCGGCACGGTCTACGTCGGCTCGTACACGGACGGCACCGTCTACCGGGCCCGCTCCGGCGAGCGCGCGGCGGAGGTCTTCCTGCCCTCGGGCACCGACGGCCGCCACACCGCGAACGGGCTGCGGGTCGACGCGCGGGGCAGGCTCTGGGTGACCGACTCCACCTCGGGCGTCTCCGTGTACGACACCCGCTCGGGAGCCCGCCTGGCCCACTTCGAGATCCCCGGGAGCGACCCGCGCTTCCTCAACGACCTGACCATCACCCCGGACGGCACCGCGTACCTCACCGACAGCGTCCGCGCGGTGGTGTACCGGGTGACGCCGACCCAGCTCGCCGCCGGGTCCGGCCCGCTGCTGCCCGCGTACGACCTGAGCGGGCGGCTCACCCCGTCCCCGGCGGGCAGCTTCAGCCTCAACGGCATCACCGCGGACCCGGCCGGCCGCTTCCTCCTCACCGTCGACATGACGGCGGGCGATCTGTACCGCATCGACCTCCGCTCGGGCGAGGTCTCCCGCACCGTCCTCAGCGGCGGCGACCTGAAGACCGCCGACGGCCTCGACCTGGCCCCCGGCGGCGTCCTGCGCGCGGCTCAGAACACGCGCAACACCCTGAGCCGCTGGCAGGTCTCGGCGGACGGCACCCGGGCCCGCCTGGTCCGCACGGTCACCGACGCCTCGCTCCAGATCCCGACCACCCTGGTCCAGGTCCCGGGCCGCACCCTGGTGGTCCGCTCCCAGTTCGACAAGGACGGCGGCCCCATGCCCTCCACCGGCGCCCCGGACGAGTTCACGGTCGCCTCGGTCCGCGGCCTCTGATCCCGACCGGGCCCGGCGCGGGGGGCGGCCCCCGGGTCAGCCCCGCAGATGGGCCAGGACCGCGAGGACCCTGCGGTGGGACTCCTGCGCCGGGGGCAGGTCGAGCTGGTTCTCGGCATCGCGCTGGTCTACACGGCCATCGCACTGGCCAACACCCTGCTGATGGCGACCTCCGACCGGGCCGGCGAACTGCGCCTGCTCCGCCTGGCGGGCGCCACCCGCTCCCAGGTGCTCACCATGACGACGGCCGAGTCCCTCCTGACGGTCGCGGTCGGCGCCCTGCTCGGCGCGGCCGTCACCGCGCTCAACCTGGCCGGCATGCGCGCCGCCCTGGCCGTCCTCGGCGTCGACTCGCCGATCGCGGTCCCCTGGCTCCCGATGGCGGCGGTGGCCGCCGTCTGCACGACCCTGGCCGTCCTCTGCACCCTCCTCCCGGCAGCCCACGCCCTGCGCCGTCCCACTACGGCGCTGACTCCCTGACGCGGAAATCCTCGATCTAGGGCTCGGCCCGTCCCGCCGATCGGTCCGGGCCCGGGGGGATGTTGTGGTTGAGGCGGAACAGATTGCCCGGGTCGTAGAGCCGCTTGACCGCCGCCAGACGGTCGTAGTTCTGCCGGTAGTTGACCCGGACCCGGTCCTGGCCCTGGTCGTCGTGGTCCATGAAGTTGACGTAGCCGCCCGCCAGGGAATGGGGTTCCAGCGCCGCGACGAACCGGCGTACCCAGTCCTTGTTCGCCTCGCACTCGGCACGCGTGGTGAGGGTCGGGCTGAGGGCGGTCGCGAAATCGGCGTCGCGGTAGGCGAACGCGGTCGCCTCCGGTGCCACCCGGTGGCAGGCGCCGTCGATCGGGAAGATCACGGTCGCGCTCTGGATGGAGGGGGTCGCGGCACCGTACTCGACGTACGCGTCGATGGCCCCGTCCGACAGTCCCTTGCTGAACGTGCCCTTCCAGTAGTGGAAGAGGCCCGCCGGCAGCAGTTCGTCGAAGAGGGTGTTGATCACGGGGTAGGGCATGCGCCCCACGTACTGGCCGACGACCGGGCCCAGGCGGTCGAGGCGGGCGCGCACCGCGTCGTCCTCGGCCTCGGGGCCGGTCCAGCAGGTGGCCACGCCGAACAGGGGCCGCCCGTGCCAGCGTTCCGGCAGGAACGGGACCGGCGGACCCAGCCCCACGACGCCCAGCAGGCCGAGCCGTTCCCCGGACTCGGCGACCAGGTCCCGGTAGCGGCGCAGGACCTCGCCGTCGAGCGGGTAGAACGTGGGCCCGCCCAGGATGTCGGCCACGGGGTGCAGCCGGTAGGAGAAGGAGGTGACGACGCCGAAGTTGCCTCCGCCGCCGCGCAGCGCCCAGAAGAGGTCCGCGTTCTGGTCCTCCGTACAGGTCAGGAAGGTTCCGTCGGCCGTGACGACATCGGCCGAGAGCAGGTTGTCGCAGGCCAGTCCGCAACGGCGGGCCAGGTGGCCGAGGCCGCCGCCGGTGGTGAGCCCGCCGATGCCGGTGCTCGACACCACTCCCCCTGTGGTGGCCAGGCCGAAGGCGTGCGTGGCGTGGTTGACATCGGCCCAGGTGCAGCCGCCCTCGGCCTGCGCGGTCCGGGTTTCGGGATCGACGCGGACCCCGCGCATCCGCGAGAGGTCCAGGACGACCCCGTCGTCGCAGGTGCCGTAGCCGGGGACGCTGTGGCCGCCGCCACGGACCGCCAGGAGCAGGCCCTGCTCGCGGGCGAGGTTCACGGTGGCGACGACGTCGCCGGCGTCGGCGGCCCGGACCACGGCCGCGGGCCTCCTGTCGTGCATCGCGTTGTACACCCGGCGCGCCTCGTCGTAGCCGGCGTCGTCGGGCTGGAGGATCTCTCCGTGCACGGCCCCGCGCAGCTCCCGTACGCGCGTTCCGTCCAAGGTGGGTGTGAAGGTCTTCATGGCTCCCACCGCCTTCCCTGCGTGCCTCATCCCTTTGTAGGCGGGGGCGAGGTGGCCCCTCATCGCCTGAAGGACCCATTGCGTCGCATGCCGGATGGGTCGAACGGCCCATCCGTCCTCCTGCCGGCCCGTCCGCCCTCCCCTCACAGCAGGCCGTGGGTGTACGCGTACGCCGTGGCGGCGGCCCGGGACGACACGTCGATCTTGGCGAAGATGTTGTTCACGTGGCGACCCACGGTGTGCTCGCTGATGGTGAGCTCGGCGGCGATGGCCCGGTTGCTCCGTCCCGCCGCGACCAGGCGCAGCACGTCGATCTCCCGGGCGGTGAGCTGCCCCGGAAGCCGGAGCAGAGCCGCCGCCCTGCGGGCGTCGGGCACCGCGCCCAGCCGCTCGAACGCCGCGTGGGCGGCCCGCAGCTCCAGCCGGGCGCTCTCCTCGTCGCCGGCCGCCCGCTCGGCGGCGGCCAGGGTCATGCGGACCTGCGCGACCTCGTACGGGACCCCGAGCTCCAGCCAGAGGTCGAGCGCGCGGTGGAGCAGCGGCAGCGCCCGCCGCGTTTCGCCCCGGGCGAAGGCGACCGCCCCGGCCGCGGCGGCCGCGGCCGCGTGCACCGGGGTGCGGTCGGACCGACGGCGCCGCCGCCAGTCGTCCGCGAGGCCCGTCAGCTCGTCCGCCGCCGACCGGGCCCGGTCGAGCCGTCCCAGGGCGAGGGAGATCTCGGCGTGCGCCGCGAGCAGCCGTACCCGGCCGAGGACGCCCTGCCCCTCCGGGCCCGATGCCAGGGCGACCTCCGCCGCTGCCTCCGCGGCTGCGGCCCTGCCCCGGGCCAGCAGGAGCAGCGCGCGGCCCGGCTGCGGATCGAGGCCGAGCCCGTGGGCCCGGGCATAGGAGGCCTCGGCGGCCTCGAACTCTCCGCGCCTGCGCTGGATCTCCCCCACCAGGTAAACCGCCCCCGCCGCGATCGGCGCGTCCTGCGGCAGCAGCTCCTCGCAGGTCCGGACGGCCTCGGCGGCGGCCCGCGCCCACCCGCCGCGCAGCTCCAACACTTCCACCCGGTGGACGCGGCACAGTCCCCGGAAGTTGTTCTCCTGCGGCATCGCGGCGCACCACTCCATGGCCGCGTCGGTCCATTCGGCGGCCCGCGCGAAGTCGGCGCAGGCCATGCACCTCATCAGGCCGAGGCAGTAGGTCCAGCCGGTGAAGAAGGCGCTGAGCTCACCCGCGGTGGCCGCGCAGATCGCCTCGTCGAGCAGTTCGAGCCCTTCGGCGACCCGGCCCTCGGCCACCAGTACGCCCGCCCTGACCACTCTGCTCAGGGCCAGCAGATCGGCGCTGCCGCAGCGCTCCGCGATCTCGGCCATCGCGCGCGCGTGGTCCGCCGCCGCCCCGAAGTCCCCGCGCGCCTGCGCTTCGTCGGCGTCGGCCCAGGCGATGTAGCACTGCTCGACGCACTCCGGCTCGCCGCCGAGCTGCTCCCGGGCCCGGCGCAGCCAGCCCGCGGCCGTGGCGGTACGCCCGGCCAGCCGGTGCTCGTAACACAGCATCCACGAGTGGTATCCGGCCCGCCGCGCATCGCCCCTGGCCGCGTAGCCCGCGTACGCCTTGGTCCGGGCGGTGACGGACTCATCGATGCGGCTGGTCCACCAGGCGGCGTCGGCGAGCGCGGCGTGGTCGTCGGCGTCCAGCCGGTCGTCGTCGAGGGCGTCCAGGGCCCGATAGGCGTCTGCCCAAGCCTTCCGGGAGACGGCCTCCCTGGCCCGGACGAGCGCGAAGCTGCTCGACTCACCCACGCGCGACTCCCTTCGCGCCCCTTCCACCAGCATAGGAGCGCCCTGGAGGACCGCGCCGGGCGACGCGGCGCCCCGGCACCGCGCGGCAGGTCGCCGAATAGCCTCCGACCGGGGTCGTCGGCCCTCCGGCCCGAGCTGCGGACCGCTACCGTGAAGCCATGACCGCACTGCCCGACTGGATGCGCCCGCCGCGCGCGGAAGGCTGGTTCGCGGAGGATTTGGACCGCCTCCCGGAAGCACCCCGCCACACCGAGCTGATCGACGGAGCCCTCGTCTTCATGATGTCGCCCCAAAGGTCCTGGCATGGCCGCCTCGTCACCGCCCTGACCACCACGCTCATGGCGCAGGCACCGGCCGGCTTCGAGGTCGAGCGCGAAATGACGATCCGCTTGGATGCCCGCAACCGCCCCGAGCCGGACCTTCTGCTGACAGACCTGCCCTATGACCCCGACCGCACCTGGTACGCCCCGGAAGACGTGAAACTCGTCGTGGAGGCCGTATCTCCCGAGTCCGCCCACCGCGATCGCACCGTAAAACTCCGCAAGTACGCCGAGGCCGGCATCCCGCACTACTGGTGTATCGAGGACGAGGACGGCGCTCCCGTCGTCCACGTCTACGAGCTCGACGAACCCACCGGCGCCTACGCGCCCGCCGGCATCTTCCGGGGCACCCTCCAGCGCCCGGTCCCCTTCGAGGTCAGCCTGGACCTCGACAAGCTCACGCCGCCCCGGAGCGGCTGAGAGTCGACACGGGCATGCGGAAGGGGTCGGACCCGCCAGGGTCCGACCCCTTCTTACCTGCGTGTGCCTATCCCACACGAGCGCAGTGATGGACCACCCCAGATCCCTCGCGACATGGCGCTGCGCATCCTGGCCAAGCCGACCGAGCTGGAGAGCGACCCACTCGGCTTCAACACCACTGCACTGGTGTCCCAGCCCGAACGTCGCCGCCTGCGCGTCGGCGGACTACCGCGTCGCCTACACGATCGACAACGGGCAGCTGGTGGTCTGGGTCGTGCATGTGGGACACCGGTCCACTGTTTACGAGACCTGACCGCCGCCGACCCCACGCCAGAGTTTCCAGCGCCCCTCCAGCGCGGTGACGACGAAGGGGCCGGACTCAACAGAGCCCGACCCCCTCTGACCTGCCTGTTGCCGCGTCAAGGACGTGGCGTTGTTTCATCCGCTCAGACGTTGAAGCGGAATGCCTGCCGCCCGATCCTGACCTGCGGCGGAGCCGCACGCACCGTCCTGACCAGGCAATTCCCCGTTGGCGTGCGCCGGGTCCCGATGGTCGCTTACGGGTGCCCTGCGGACTGGCTACGTGGTTCGACGGAGTCGAGGTGCCTGCGCAGTTCCGCGGCGATGCTCGTCGCCACCCTCGGCCGGCAGCGGCCACGGGTCCTGGTGGCCGTTCGCCACAGCGAGGCTGCTCGCGAACCAGACGAGGTGAGGTGCAGGCACGAACGAGTCCCGGAGCCACCGCGCAACGTGGGCTCGGGAATGTCTCCCTCAGAGCCCTCTCCAGGGACTCGGCCGTAGCGCGCCAGGCTCAGCACCGTGAAGCGTCGCGGTCTCCTCGCCCCGCTGGACCGCGCACCGGCGCCCTTCAGGCGGGCCGAACGGCTGATGATGATCAGATGCCCCAGCGCCATCCCAGCACGGAAACAGCAGGGGCCAACGGCTCACCTCGTCACCTGAATGCCCCTGCCGCGTTGCCCCCCATCCGCCCCGGTCATCGCATGGAGTGGGAACACGAGCCCGCGCGGGGCCACCGGAAGGCAGGAAAGGGCGCCATGTACGTTCGCAGCATCTATGCAACGGGTGATCCGGCCGAGCTCGACGGGGTCGCCGAGGCGCTCCGGACCGACGGGCGTGCGCTGCTGTCGGCGCAACCGGGCTTTCGCGGGATGGGGCTGTTCGCCGACCGCGAGCTCGGCAAGCTCCTGGTGGGATCGTGGTGGGAGGACGAGGCCTCCCGGCAGGCCAGCTACGAGAACCTGAGCAAGCGGCGGGCCGAGATGATGGCGCCCTTCGCGCAGACCATGACGGTCGACAACTGGGAAGCGGCGGTCGCCCGGCGCGCAGAGGAACTCGGGCCGGGCGCGGGGTTCCGACTGGTCCACATGGACGTCGAGCCGGCCGACATCGACCTGCTGGTGGACACGTTCCGCGACACCTCACTGCCCAAGGTCCAGAAGGTCCCCGGACTGGCCGGCATCTCCCTGCTCATTGATCGCGACCGGGGCAGAGCCGCTGTCGGCGCGCTCTACGCCGACCGCGACGCACTCGTGGCATCCCGTGGCGCCGTCGCGGCGGTCCGCGGAGAGGCCACGGCGAAGGCTCGCGCAACCACCCGCAGCCTCGAGGAATTCGAGGTGATCCTCGCCATGGCGGTACCCCACGCCTGACCCTGCCTCCGGTTCTGCGATCGCGAGCCAGCACGAAGTCAGCATGAGCATGCGGAAGGGGTCGAACTCGACGAGTCGGCCCCTTCCGCATGCACGTTTGACCAAACCAAACACACCTGCGAAAACGCGCTCCTCGGAGATCGTATCCGGCACCCATCCAGCACGGTGATGACGAAGGGGCCGGCTCCGGGAGGAGTCGCCCCCTTCTGACCTGCATGCTTGCGAAAATTAGTCCATCTGCCGGGGGCGTGGCGTCGTACGCGGGGGCCCCTGCGGGGGCCGCAGGGCCGCAGGGCCGCGGGGCCGCGGGATCTCTATCCCCGGAATTAGCCACCCAATCGGCGGCTCATCCCAACGAGTGCCTGCAACCCAGATGTGTACACATGGCACACTCGGTACCCTTGAGGCATGACTCAGCCGCTGCCCATAGAGTCCATCCGCGACGTACGCGCTCACTTGGCCGAAGTCGTCGAACGGGCCGACCGCGACGACATGCCTACTGTCATCACCCGTCGCGGCAAGCAGGTCGCCGCCGTGGTCTCGATCGAGGTGCTGCGCAAGTATCAAGAGTGGGAAGAGCGCGAGATCAACCGCATCATCGACGAGCGCATGGCGAGCCCGGCCGCCGGCGTCCCGATCGAGGACGTGATGAGGGAGACGCTGGCACGCAGTGAGTGACTACCGCACGGTGTTCCGGCCCGAGGCCCAGGCCGAGCTTCGCAAGATCCCGTGCGACATGGCACTTCGCATCCTGGCCAAACTGACAGAGCTGGAGAGCGACCCTTTCGGCTGCAACACCACCGCACTCGTATCCCAGCCTGAGCGCCGCCGCCTACGAGTCGGCGACTATCGCGTCGTCTACACCATCGACAACGGGGAACTAGTGGTGTGGGTCGTACACGTCGGACACCGTTCCACGGTCTACGACACGTAGCCGCTCCAGGTTCTGCGGACTGCTGCGGACAGCACAACGGCCTGACCTGCCTTCTCGCAGGTCAGGCCGTTATTCACGTCCAATCAGACGTTGAAGCGGAACTCGACCACGTCGCCGTCCTGCATGACGTAGTCCTTGCCCTCCATGCGCGCCTTGCCCTTCGAACGGGCCTCGGCGACCGAGCCGCAAGCGACCAGGTCCTCGAAGGAGATGACCTCGGCCTTGATGAAGCCGCGCTGGAAGTCGGTGTGGATCACGCCGGCGGCCTCGGGGGCGGTGGCGCCCTTCTTGATGGTCCAGGCGCGGGTTTCCTTCGGGCCGGCCGTCAGGTACGTCTGCAGGCCCAGGGTCGCGAAGCCGACGCGGCCGAGGGTGGCCATGCCGGGCTCCTCCTGGCCGACGGACTGGAGGAGTTCGAGGGCCTCGTCGTCGTCGAGCTCGATGAGCTCCGCCTCCAGCTTGGCGTTCAGGAAGATCGCCTCGGCCGGGGCCACCAGCGCGCTCTGCTCCGCCTTGAAGGCCTCGTCCGTCAGCTCGTCCTCGTCCACGTTGAAGACGTAGAGGAAGGGCTTGACCGTGAGGAGGTGGAGCTCGTGGAGGAGGTCGCCCTGCTCCGTGCCCTTGCTGATGCCCGCGGAGAAGAGGGTCGTCCCCTCTTCGAGGATCTTCTGGGCCTTCTCGACGGCCGCGAGGACGGCGACCTTCTCCTTCTGGAGACGGGACTCCTTGGTCAGGCGCGGCACCGCCTTCTCGATGGACTGGAGGTCCGCGAGGATCAGCTCGGTGTTGATCGTCTCGATGTCGTCCTTCGGCGAGACCTTGCCGTCGACGTGGACGACGTTCTCGTCCTTGAAGGCGCGGATGACCTGGCAGATCGCGTCCGACTCGCGGATGTTCGCGAGGAACTTGTTGCCGAGGCCCTCGCCCTCCGAGGCGCCGCGCACGATGCCCGCGATGTCGACGAAGTCGACGGTCGCCGGGAGGACCTTCTGCGAGCCGAAGATGCCGGCCAGGACGGCCAGGCGCGCGTCCGGTACGCCGACGACGCCGACGTTCGGCTCGATCGTGGCGAACGGGTAGTTGGCCGCCAGCACGTCGTTCTTGGTCAGGGCGTTGAACAGGGTCGACTTGCCGACATTCGGCAGGCCGACGATTCCGATCGTGAGCGACACGTTGGGACTTCCCGTAGCTGGAGGGGGCGGCGGCCCGGGAGTGGGCCGTCGGACAGTTTACTTTCCGATGAGGGGGCACGGATGTACGCGTGTCCGGGCACGCGATCGGCGGTGCCCCGCCTAGTTTTGGAGGGTGGAGCGATACGAGGCGCGTACGGCACGTCACCCGGCGGAGCGGACCGCCATGGCCTCGGCCGCCGCGCCGGCCCCCGGGCGGGCGCCGGTACGCCGCATGCCGCGGCCCCGGCTGACCGGACTCGGCGGCGGGCTCTTCGCGTGCGCCTCGATGTTCCTGGCCGGCGGTGTCGACTGGCTGCTCTTCGACGCCTCGCTCTTCGCCTACGGGCTGCTCTTCCTGCCCGTCGCGGCCGCCACCGCCCTGTGGGTGCGGCCCGCCGACCTGATCACCGCGCCGGTCACCGCCCCCATCGCCTTCGCCGCCGGGGTGTGGCCCGTGTCGGGCGGCTCCGGCGGCTTCGCGGGCGAGGTGATGGGGCTGGTGTCCGCGCTGTCCCTGCACGCCGGCTGGCTGTACGCCGGGACGCTCGTCGCCGCCCTGATCGTGATCGTGCGCAAGGCCGTCCTCATCGGCAGGCGGCGCGTCCCCCGCCGCGCCGCCTGAGGCGTCGCCGGCGCCGTGTGAGGGCACCGGGCAGGGCCACCGCTACGGCGACGCCGTCCGCGCGGCCATCGCCGCTCCCACGATCCCCGCGTTGTTGCGCAGCTCCGCCGGTACGATCCGTGCCCGGACGCCCTCGATGAGCGGCAGGAACTTCTCCGGCTTGCGGCTCACGCCGCCGCCGATGATGAACAGGTCCGGCGAGAACAGCATCTCCACGTGTGCCAGGTACTTCCCCACCCGGTGCGCCCAGTGCTCCCAGGTCAGGTCCTCGTCCTCCTTCGCCTTCACCGAGGCCCGCGTCTCCGCGTCGTGGCCCTTGAGCTCCAGGTGGCCCAGTTCCGTGTTGGCCACGAGCTGCCCGTCCGTGAAGAGGGCGCTGCCGATCCCGGTGCCCAGCGTGAGCAGGATGACGGTGCCGCCCACCCCGCGCCCCGCCCCGTAGGTCATCTCCGCGACGCCCGCCGCGTCCGCGTCGTTGAGGACCGTGACGGGCCGGCCGCCGAGCCGGGACGAGATCAGCGCCGCCGTGTCGACGCCGATCCAGGCCTTGTCCATGTTGGCCGCCGACCGGGTCACCCCGCCCGTGACCACCCCGGGGAAGGTCACCCCCAGCGGGCCGTCCCAGTCGAAGTGGCGGACCACCTCGACGACGCAGCCGGCCACCCCGTCGGGGGTGGCCGGCTGCGGTGTCAGTACTTTGTGGCGCTCCTGCGCCAGGTCGCCACGGTCCAGGTCCACGGGAGCGCCCTTGATCCCGGAACCGCCGATGTCCACGCCGAAGATCTGCATGCACACACCGTACGAAACGACACGGCGGCCCGCCTCGCCCCGAACGGGCCTACTTGCGCGCGGCGAGCTCCGCGGCCTCCGCGCGCAGGTCGCGGCGCAGCTCCTTGGGCAGCGAGAAGACGATCGACTCCTCGGCCGTCTTGACCAGTTCCACGTCCGCGTAACCGCGCTCGGCGAGCCACTCCAGCACCTGCTCGACGAGGACCTCCGGCACCGAGGCGCCCGAGGTCAGGCCGACGGTGGTGACGCCTTCGAGCCAGGCCTCGTCGATCTCGGTCGCGAAGTCCACGAGGTGCGCGGCCCGCGCGCCCGCGTCGAGGGCGACCTCGACGAGCCGGATGGAGTTCGAGGAGTTTTTGGAGCCGACGACGATGACCAGGTCGGAATCCGCGCCCATCACCTTGACCGCCTCCTGGCGGTTCGAGGTGGCGTAGCAGATGTCGTCGCTGGGCGGCGAGAGGAGCAGCGGGAACTTGGTCTTCAGCGCGTCGACCGTCTCCATCGTCTCGTCGACCGAGAGCGTGGTCTGCGACAGCCAGACGACCTTCGACTCGTCCCTGACCTGCACGTTCGCCACGTCCTGGGGGCCGTCCACGATGGTGATGTGGTCCGGCGCCTCGCCGGAGGTGCCGATGACCTCCTCGTGGCCCTCGTGGCCGATGAGGAGGATGTCGAAGTCCTCGTTCGCGTAGCGGATGGCTTCCTTGTGCACCTTGGTGACGAGCGGGCAGGTCGCGTCGATCGTCGCGAGCTTGCCGCGCGCCGCCTCCTCGTGCACCACGGGGGCCACGCCGTGCGCGGAGAACATCACGATGGAGCCCTCGGGGACCTCCTCCGTCCGCTCGACGAAGATGGCGCCCTTCTTCTCCAGGGTCTTGACGACGTACTTGTTGTGCACGATCTCGTGACGGACGTAGACCGGCGCACCGTACTGCTCGAGGGCCTTCTCGACGGCGATCACGGCTCGGTCCACGCCCGCGCAGTAGCCGCGCGGGGCGGCGAGCAGGACGCGGCGGGATGCGGGAGCGGGGGCGGCAGCAGTCATGCGCTCCATCGTACGGGGGTCTCCAGGAGGCCGGACGTCGCCCGCCCGGCACAGACTGGGCCGAACGTCCGTACCGGCCTTACCCCGGAGGAACGATGGTGTCCGCGATGGATTCCAGTACGCCGCCCGGCCCGCCGGGCACGCCGTCGGCTCCCGGCACCGGACTGCGGCGGAGCCTCGGATTCCGGGACCTCGTCGTCTACGGGCTGCTCTTCATCGCCCCCATGGCCCCGGTCGGCGTCTTCGGGACCCTCGACGCCAAGTCGCACGGCGCCGTCGCCCTCGTCTACCTCGTCGCGACGGTGGCGATGGCCTTCACGGCCTTCTCGTACGCGCAGATGGTGCGCGTCGCCCCGCAGGCGGGCTCCGTCTTCACCTACGCCCGCAAGGGCCTGGGCGAGGGTCCCGGCCTGATCGCCGGCTGGATGGCGATGCTCGACTACCTGCTGATCCCGGCGGTCGCCTACCTCTTCTCCGGGATCGCCATGAACGCCCTGGTCCCCGAGGTCTCCCGATGGGTGTGGACGGCCCTGGCCGTGGTCGTGACCACCCTGCTCAACCTGTGGGGCGTACGGGCCGCCGCGCGGGTGGGCTTCGCGGTGCTGGCCATGGAGATCGTGGTCCTGCTGGTCTTCCTGGTCGCGGCGGTGACGGTACTGGTCCGCGACGGGGCGCGGCGCGGCTGGCTCTCGCCGCTCACCGGAGACGGATCGCTCGGCTTCTCGACGGCCGCCGTGCTCGGCGCGGTCTCGGTCGCGGTCCTGTCCTACCTGGGCTTCGACGCCATCGCCTCCTTCGCCGAGGAGGTCACGGGCGGGAGCGCGAAGGTGGCCAGGGCGGTGCTGTTCTGCCTGGCGCTGACCGGGGTGCTGTTCCTCGCCCAGACCTATTTGGCGGCCCTGCTCACACCGGTCTCGTCGGCGGAGCTGGCCGCCGATCCGGCGGCGCAGGGGCCGGCCTTCTACAACACGGTGGAAGCCTCCGTTGGCCACTGGCTGCACGACCTGGTCGCCGTCAGCAAGGCGATCGGTGCCGCCTTCGCGGCGCTGGCCGGGCAGGCGGCCGCCGGCCGGCTGCTCTTCGCGATGGCCCGTGAGGGGCGCTTGCCGCGCGCCCTCGCCCGGACCTCGCACGGCACGCCGCGCCCGGCCCTGCTCGTGGCGGCGACGGTCACGCTGGTCGCCGCGGTGTGGGCGGCCCGCCGCGACGACGGCCTGGACCATCTCGTCTCGGTGGTCGACATCGGGGCGCTGACGGCGTTCACGCTGCTGCACGCCTCGGTGGTCGGCTGGTTCGTGGTCAAGCGGCGCGAGGGCCCTCCGAACTGGATCAAGCACCTGGTGGTGCCGGTTCTCGGCGCCGCCGTGACGATCGCGGTGATCGTCGAGGCCTCGTGGACGGCGCAGGTCGTGGGCGCGGTGTGGCTGGCGGTGGGCCTGGGGGTACTGGTGGCCCAGCGCGGGCGACGCGCGGGCGCTCGGGGGTCCGGGCCCGCCGCCGGTGTCGGCGGCGGCGGCTAGCCTGCGTGCATGGGTCTGAATACGTCGGCTGACGCGCCGCTGCCGGTCGGCCGGGTGTCCCGGCTCATCGGGGGCTGGATCGACAAGCTCGGCCAGGTGTGGGTGGAAGGTCAGATCACGCAGCTCTCGCGGCGGCCGGGAGCGGGGGTGGTCTTCCTGACGCTGCGCGATCCCTCGCACGACATCTCCCTGAGCGTGACCTGCTTCCGCCAGGTCTTCGACGAGGTCGCGGACTCCGTGACGGAGGGCTCGCGCGTCGTCGTGCTCGCCAAGCCGGAGTGGTACGCCCCGCGGGGGCAGTTGTCCTTGCGGGCGACCGAGATACGGCCCGTCGGCATCGGCGAGCTCCTCGCCCGGCTGGAGAAGCTCAAGCGCTCGCTCGCCTCCGAGGGGCTCTTCGCGCTGGACCGCAAGAAGCCGCTGCCGTTCCTGCCGCAGCTGATCGGGCTGGTGGTGGGGCGGGCATCGGCGGCCGAGCGCGACGTGCTGGAGAACGCGCGGCGCAGGTGGCCGGCGGTTCGCTTCGAGGTGCGCAACGTCGCCGTCCAGGGCGTGCACGCGGTGCCCCAGGTCGTCCGGGCGGTCAAGGAGCTCGACGCGCTGCCCGGGGTCGATGTGATCATCGTGGCGCGCGGCGGCGGCAGCGTGGAGGACCTGCTGCCCTTCTCCGACGAGGAGGTCGTACGGACCGTGGCGGCGGCCCGCACCCCGGTGGTCTCGGCGATCGGGCACGAGCCGGACTCCCCGCTGCTGGACCTGGTCGCGGACCTGCGGGCCTCCACGCCCACGGACGCGGCGAAGAAGGTGGTCCCGGACGTCGGCGAGGAGCTGGAGCGGGTGCGCCAGTTGCAGGGCCGTGGGCTGCGCGCCGTGCGGGCGCTGCTCGACCGGGAGGAGCGGGGCCTCGCGCACGCCCTCGCGCGGCCGGTCTTCGTCCACCCCCAGCGGATGGTGGAGACCCGGGAGGCCGAGGTGGAGGCGCTGCTGGCCCGCGGCCGCAGGACGCTGGGGCACCTGCTGGACCGGGCCGATTCGGAGCTGGCGCACACGCTCGCCCGGGTGGTGGCGCTGTCCCCGGCGGCCACGCTGGAGCGCGGGTACGCGGTGCTGCAGCGGGCCGACGGGCACGTGGTGCGCTCCGCGCGGGAGGTGTCGGCGGGAGACGTGCTGCGGGCGCGGGTGGCGGAGGGCGAGTTCTCGGTGCGGGTCGCTCAGGAGCCCGCGGGCGCCGCGCAGGAGGCGGAGCCGGTAGCGCAGGAGCCGGTGCGGGCCGCCGAGGACCCCGTCTAGGTCGTAGCGGCACGGCGGCGCACCGCCGCGACAGGAATCGTTGTCTTTACACAGGTGAGGTGGGAGCGGGAATGTCCGGGACCGATACGGCGCTGGGGTACGAGCAGGCGCGCGACGAACTGATCGAGGTCGTCCGCAAGCTGGAGGCCGGCGGCACGTCGCTGGAGGACTCCCTCGCGCTCTGGGAGCGGGGTGAGGAGCTCGCGAAGGTGTGCGGGCACTGGCTGGAGGGTGCCCGCGCGCGCCTGGACTCGGCGATCGCGGCGCGCGGGGCCGGGGAGGACGGGTCCGGGGGCGGCGGGGAGGGCGGCGCCGAGTGACCTGGGTCACCACCCCGAGATTTAGTTGAACTTTCACCTATCTGGTCGTAGAGTCGAGTCATCGCTTCAGTCCCGTACAGAAGAAGGCTTTCCGATGTCTCTCGTTCTCGACGCCGCTGCTCAGGACCTCCTCTTCCGTGATGCGCGTACCGCCAACACGTTCTCCGACGAGCCGGTGACCGAGGAGCAGATCCAGGCGATCTACGACCTGGTGAAGTTCGGCCCGACCGCCTTCAACCAGACGCCGCTGCGCATCACCCTGGTCCGCTCCCCCGAGGCCCGCGAGCGCCTGGTGAAGCACATGGCCGAGGGCAACCAGGCCAAGACCGCCGCCGCCCCGCTGGTCGCGATCCTGTCCGCGGACAACGAGTTCCACGAGGAGCTCCCGCAGCTGCTCCCGCACTTCCCGCAGGCCAAGGACGCCTTCTTCTCCGAGCGCCCGGTCCGCGAGCAGTCCGCGCTGGTCAACGCCTCCCTGCAGGCCGCCTACTTCATCGTGGGCGTCCGCGCCGCCGGCCTGGCCGCCGGACCGATGACCGGTCTGGACTTCGCCGGCCTCCAGAAGGAGTTCCTGGACGGCGACCACACCCCGCTGATGGTCGTCAACATCGGCAAGCCGGGCGAGGACGCCTGGTTCGCGCGCTCCCCGCGCCTGGAGTTCGACCAGGTCGTCACCACCGTCTGAGGTCCGCCTCGGCGGTTCGACAGCGCATGAAAAGGCCGCGCGCCCCGATTTGCCGGGGCGCGCGGCCTTTTCACGTCATCGTGTCGCGCGCTCGCGTCGCGCACTCGCGCCGCCGCACGCGTCACGCGCACGCGGCCCCTACTGCTGCGCGCCCTGCTTGAACTCCAGCGCCGCGGCCATCGCCCCGAGCTCCTCGAAGGACGCCGTCCCGGTCACCACCGTGACGTGACCCTGCTCCTGCCGCACGAGGGCGTCGTACTTCTCGCCGTCCCAGCGCTCCCAGGCCTGCTCCCCGACCTGCTGCGTCTGCCCGGTGGCCTTCGCCTTCCGGGTGACCCTGCCGATGTAGGAGTCGGTGGCGTCCGAGGACTGCTCGACCGCCACGTACTGGTTCTTCGGGTCCAGGAAGCCCAGGTGCCAGCCGTGGGCGTTCTTCCGCTCGAAGGAGACCGAGGTCGCCCGCCACTGGTCCGGCAGCCCGACCGGGGCGGCCAGCGGATACGGGGCCGCGCGCCGGGCCGTGAGCGTTTCGACGCGGTAGTCGACCACTCTCGTCGGGTCGGCATTCTCGTCATGTGGGATGAAGATGTAGATCCCGCCCACGATGATTCCGAGCACCGCCAGCGATAGGACCATGTCCCGGACCGTCTGCTTGCCTCTCATACCTGCCACGGGACCATCGTCCCGCATCGCCCGCGGCGGTCGTCGCCGGGGTCGGCGTGGCGTGCGCCACCACCCGCAAGATGTCCGCTCAGGACAAACAGCTGACCGATATGCCGCTCATACGTGACCCGGTCTGCTCAATTTGTCGACGTACCGATAGAGTCGAGGGACCCTCACTCCCGGCCGTCGCCGTACAGAAAGGTGCGCTCCGATGACCGAGCACAACCTGCCGCCCCAGCTCGAAGTCTCTCCGGAGGCCCCCGACCGCAACCTCGCCCTGGAACTCGTCCGGGTCACCGAGGCCGCCGCCATGGCCGCGGGCCGGTGGGTCGGGCGCGGCGACAAGCTCGGCGCCGACGGCGCCGCGGTCAACGCGATGCGGACCCTGATCTCCACCGTCTCGATGAACGGCGTCGTCGTCATCGGCGAGGGCGAGAAGGACGAAGCCCCGATGCTCTTCAACGGCGAGCGGGTCGGCGACGGCACCGGTGCCGAGGTCGACATCGCCGTGGACCCGATCGACGGCACCACCCTGAACGCCAAGGGCATGCCGAACGCCATCGCCGTCCTGGCCGCCGCCGACCGCGGCACCATGTTCGACCCGTCCGCGGTCTTCTACATGGAGAAGCTGGTCACCGGTCCCGAGGCCGCCGACTTCGTCGACATCAACGCCCCGGTCTCCGTGAACATCCGCCGCGTCGCCAAGGCCAAGAACATGGCCGTGGAAGACGTCACCGTGATCATCCTCGACCGCCCCCGCCACGAGGGCATCGTCAAGGAGATCCGCGAGACCGGCGCCCGCATCCGGTTCATCTCCGACGGCGACGTCGCCGGCTCGGTCATGGCCGTGCGCGAGGGCACGGGCGTGGACCTGCTCCTGGGCATCGGCGGCACCCCCGAGGGCATCATCTCGGCGTGCGCCATCAAGTGCCTCGGCGGCACCATCCAGGGCAAGCTGTGGCCGAAGGACGACGCCGAGCGTCAGAAGGCGATCGACGCGGGCCACGACCTGGACCGGGTTCTCCACACCAACGACCTGGTCTCCGGCGACAACGTCTTCTTCGTCGCCACCGGCATCACGGACGGCGAGCTGCTGCGCGGCGTCCACTACCGCTCGGAGACCGCGACGACCTCCTCGCTGGTCATGCGCTCGAAGTCGGGCACGATCCGGCAGATCGACTCGACGCACCGGCTCTCGAAGCTCCGCGCGTACAGCGCGATCGACTTCGACCGCGCCCAGTAGGCCCAGGCCACATGGAAAGAGGGGCGTTCCCGCGTGCGGCGGGAACGCCCCTTCCGTGTGTCCGGGACAGGGAGCGGGCCTACGAGGCTTCGCGCAGCTCGACCGCCCTGCGCCGGCGCCGGGCCAGCACCACGCGGCGCTCGGCGGCCGTGAGGCCGCCCCAGACGCCGTAGGGCTCCGGCTGGAGCAGCGCGTGCTCCCGGCAGGCGACCATGACGGGGCAGCGGGCGCAGACGCGCTTGGCGGCCTCCTCACGGGACAACCGGGCGGCGGTCGGCTCCTTGGAGGGGGCGAAGAACAGCCCGGCCTCGTCGCGTCGGCACGCCGCGTCCGCGTGCCATGGACCGTCCTCTTCCCTGGCCGGCACCCGCGGCTTCGGCACGGCCGCCGCCGGGCGCCCCTGAAGACTCTGGACGGCGGCTACCTGCAGGGACTGGCGCGGCGGATGCGGCACGGTCTACTCCTGACGACGTATACGCGAGCGAGAGACGATGCACCTGTCCCTACCCGCTGTGCGCGCCCCTATGCACCGAGTGCCGCCGATCCGGACGGTTCGACCGAAAGGCGATGCCGCCCCGCACACCCTCGCGCCGTCGCACCCCGAGCGGCGTCCCGTCGGCGCGGCGGCCGGTCGCGTGCGCGTCGGCGTGCTCGGCCGCAGCCTCGGCTTCGGCCTCAGCCTCCGAGGCGCTCGTGCGGCCCCCGGGCCAGGTCCACCAGGCGGGCGCCGGACTTCCGCCTGGCCTCGATGTTGCCGAGCAGCGCGAAACCTCGGACGATCACGACCGGTGCGTGCGGATCGCTCTCCCCGCGCCCTTCGCCGTGCACCTCGACGTTGCCGAGGACCCCGCTGCCGTAGCCGCGCAGCGTGACGTTCTCCGGGACCAGGATCTCCACGTTGCCCAGCACGCACGTCACGTTGATCTCCGTGACCTGCTGCTCGAAGACGGCCTGCGTGAGGTCGATGGTGATGTCGCCCATAACGGACACCGCGCGGGTGTTCGCGCCCGGGCGCCAGCGCCCCTTGCGGGAGGAGCTGCTGCACACGGCGACGACGCTCTCGCCCGGCGCGCCCGCCGGTGCGCCCGGGGCGGCCCCGGCGGCGTACGCGGGCTCCTGCCGCGGGGCGCCGCCGGGCGCGGGCAGGTCCCGTACGAGCACGTCCAGCTCGCCGACCGTCTTGAGGGCGTACAGCGAGTCGAGGCGCTCGGAGTGCTCCTGCGCGGTCAGCCGGCCCTCGGCGACGGCGTCGGCGAGGATCTGCGCGATCCGGTCCCGGTCGGCGTCGGAGGCGCGCAGCTCGGCGGCTGGGGCGGGGGCGGAGGGGTGCTTTTCCAGGTCCACGCCACCCAGCATAGCGAGACACGATAGATCGCGATACTGCCCAGTGAGCCTTACCTCACAACCAAACGCCCCGGCGGAGGTCCTACGCTGGTTACCGCGCTGCCAATTGGTCGCCAGCGCCGTCTGCCGAGTGAGGGAATGACTGCCGTCATGCCAGAGTTTGCGTACACCGACCTGCTGCCCCTGGGCGAGGACACCACCCCGTACCGCCTGGTGACCTCCGAAGGCGTCTCGACCTTCGAGGCCGACGGCCGTACGTTCCTCAAGGTGGAGCCGGAGGCGCTGCGCAAGCTCGCCGAAGAGGCGATCCACGACATCCAGCACTTCCTGCGCCCCGCGCACCTCGCGCAGCTGCGCCGGATCATCGACGACCCCGAGGCCAGCGCGAACGACAAGTTCGTCGCGCTGGACCTCCTCAAGAACGCGAACATCGCGGCGGCCGGCGTCCTGCCGATGTGTCAGGACACGGGCACGGCCATCGTGATGGGCAAGCGCGGCCAGAACGTGCTGACGCAGGGCGCCGACGAAGCGGCCCTGTCCCGCGGCATCTACGACGCCTACACCCGCCTGAACCTGCGCTACTCGCAGATGGCCCCGATCACCATGTGGGAGGAGAAGAACACCGGCTCGAACCTGCCCGCGCAGATCGAGCTGTACGCGACCGACGGCGGCGCGTACAAGTTCCTCTTCATGGCCAAGGGCGGCGGCTCCGCCAACAAGTCCTTCCTCTACCAGGAGACCAAGGCGGTCCTCAACGAGGCCTCCATGATGAAGTTCCTGGAGGAGAAGATCCGCTCGCTGGGCACCGCGGCCTGCCCGCCGTACCACCTGGCGATCGTCGTCGGCGGCACCTCGGCCGAGCACGCGCTCAAGACCGCGAAGTACGCCTCCGCGCACTACCTGGACGAGCTGCCGCGCGAGGGCTCCCCCCTGGGCCACGGCTTCCGCGACGAGGCCCTCGAGCAGCAGGTCTTCGAACTCACCCAGAAGATCGGCATCGGCGCGCAGTTCGGCGGCAAGTACTTCTGCCACGACGTCCGCGTCGTACGCCTGCCGCGCCACGGCGCCTCGCTGCCCGTCGCGATCGCCGTGTCCTGCTCGGCGGACCGCCAGGCCACCGCGAAGATCACCGCCGAGGGCGTCTTCCTGGAGCAGCTGGAGACGGACCCCGCGCGCTTCCTCCCGGAGACCACAGACGCGCACCTGGCCGAGTCGGCGGACGTCGTCTCGATCGACCTGAACCAGCCGATGGACGAGATCCTGGCCACCCTGACCAAGCACCCGGTCAAGACCCGCCTCTCCCTCACCGGCCCGCTGGTCGTTGCGCGCGACATCGCGCACGCCAAGATCAAGGAGCTGCTGGACTCGGGAGCGCCGATGCCGCAGTACCTCAAGGACCACCCGGTCTACTACGCGGGCCCCGCGAAGACCCCCGAGGGCTACGCCTCCGGCTCCTTCGGCCCGACCACGGCCGGCCGCATGGACTCCTACGTCGAGCAGTTCCAGGCGGCGGGCGGCTCCAAGGTCATGCTCGCCAAGGGCAACCGCTCCCAGCAGGTGACGGACGCGTGCGGCACGCACGGCGGCTTCTACCTCGGCTCCATCGGCGGCCCGGCCGCGCGCCTGGCCCAGGACTGCATCAAGAAGGTCGAGGTCCTGGAATACGAGGAGCTCGGCATGGAGGCGGTCTGGAAGATCGAGGTCGAGGACTTCCCGGCCTTCATCGTCGTCGACGACAAGGGCAACGACTTCTTCCAAAACCCGGCCCCGGAACCGACGTTCACCCACATCCCGGTCCGCGGCCCTGGCCTGGCCTAGCCGGCGGGGCGGCGACCGCCCTCCGCGACGGGCCCCGGGGGATCACCTCCGGGGCCCGCTCCGCGTCCCGCGCAGCACTTCCGCCTCGACCGGGGTCGCGCGCAGGCCGTGCGATCGCACCTCGCCCAACTCCGGGATCGTGAGCCGGTACACCTCGCGGACGGCCTTCAGCGGCACACCGTCGGGGCCGCCTACGGCGAGGTGTACGGTGCCCTCCACGGCGACGATCCGCTCGCGGATCGTCGGCGGGGGGACCCCCCAGCCCCAGTCGCACACCTGCAGTCCGTCCAAGGCGCAGTAGTACTGGTCTCCCAGCGCAGGCGGCCCTCTACGACGCACTGCCACGGCTCGGACCGGCACGAGGCGCAGGGCTCGCAATGCAGCGTCACGAACTGTTCAGCCATCGGTGCAGCATCCTGCACAGGAGCGCTCGGCGCATCCGGATAACGTCTGCGGTATGACTGAGCCCTCCCTCACCGCGGCCCGCGACACGCGGGTCATCGCTCATCGCGGGGCATCCCACGAGCATCCCGAGCACACCATCGAGGCCTACCGGCAGGCCATCGCGGACGGCGCCGACGCGCTGGAGTGCGACGTGCGGCTCACCGCCGACCACCGGCTCGTCTGCGTGCACGACCGCCGCGTCGAGCGGACCTCCGACGGGCGCGGGGTCGTCTCCGAGATGACGTACGAGGAGCTGCGCGCGCTCGACTTCGGCGCGTGGAAGGGGCCCGGTCACACCGGGGCGCGGGTGCTGCTCTTCGAGGACCTGCTCCGGGAGGCGCTGGCCGCGCCGTACCCCGTCGGGCTCGCCGTCGAGACCAAGCACCCCGCGCGGGCGGGCGGGCGGCTGGAGGCCGAACTGGTCCGCACGCTCCGCGCGCACGGGCTGGCCGACGGCTCCTCCGGGCGCGTCGAGGTGATGAGTTTCTCCCGCAACGCCCTGACCCGGCTGCACCGGCTCGCGCCCGGGCTGCCCGCCGTGTACCTGATCGAGCGCAGGGTCCGGCCGGTGCGTCCCCCGTACGCCACCCACGCGGGCCCGGGGATCGACCTGGTCCGGCAGGATCCGGGGCTGGTGGGCCGGCTGAAAGCGAAGGGGCTCCAGGTGCGCGTGTGGACCGTCGACGAGACCGAGGACGTGGAGCTCTGCGTGCGCCTGGGTGTGGACACGATCATCACCAACCGGCCCCGGGACGTGCGCAAGCTGCTGCTGGACATGTGAACACCCGGCCGGGTTCGCCGGCCGGGTGTGGGGGGTCGGATCTGACGGGGGTGCGGGTCTGACGGGAGTGCGGGTTCGGCGGTGGTACAGGTCTGGCGGGGGTTACACGAAGCGCTGGTTCGCCGAGCCGTTGCAGGTCTGCAGGCGCAGCGGCTCGTGGGACGCCGCCACCGTCAGGCACATGCCCGGGGCGGCTGCGGGCCGGAGGGTGGCTCCGTCGCGGACGAACTGCTGGTTGGCGCCGCCGTGGCAGTTCCAGATGATCATCGCGGTGCCGTTGCCGTAGTTGGCGCCGGGGGCGTCGAGGCAGCGGTCATGGGTGAGTTCGATGTGCAGGGACTTCTTGGCGGAGTCGTACCACCAGCCCTGGTTGCGGCCGCCGTGGCAGTCCCAGCCGAGGACCTTGGTGTTGTTGGCGCTGGAACCGCCGTTGGAGTCGACGCAGTTGCCCGTCGCCTCGTTCCTCAGCGGCTTGTACAGGTCGTCCCAGGCTCCGGCCTGCAGGACGGGGGTCCCGGTGCTGGCCGGGTCGGCGCAGGAGGCCTCGCGCAGGCCGGAGGCGTAGAGCTGGGTCAGGCAGGACGCGAAGGCGCCGTGGCCGCGGTAGTTGGGGTGGAAGGACTGCCGGGCGGTGTTCTCGTCCCACGGGAAGTGGTCCCCGAGGTCGAGGTAGAGGCCGCGGGCCCAGGTGTCCTCCATGCAGACCTCGTGGCCCTGGAAGAGCCGCGAGTTGTCGAGGTAGGTCGCGCCCGCGGCGAGGGCGGCGGCGCGCATGCCCTTCTCGAAGGTGGGCACCGCGTAGTTGCGGCCCCAGGCGGCGTCGGAGTCGTAGCCGGCGCAGCCTCCGGGGAGCTTGCCGGGGAAGTCGGGGTTGTCGTTGAAGTCGGGGCCGATCGGGCTGGGGTAGCCCATGACGACCAGCTTGTAGTCGGTGTCGGCGTAACCGGCGTCGCGCATGACCGTCTTGAGGTCGCCGATCGTCGACTCGACCTTGGGCTTCAGGCCGTCGACGCGCGCCTGCCAGCCCGGGCCGTACTTCGGCTCGCAGGTGCCCTGGCTGAGCACCCAGCGCGTGACGCAGTCGGTCATGACCGGGCCGAACTGGAGGTCGTCGTTGGCCCCGGCGACCAGCACCACCATCTTGATCCTGGTGTTGCGGGCCTTGATGGCGAGGCTGTCGCTCTGCACGAGCTCGTCGGCGTACTGCTTGCTGCCGCCGATCTTGATGTTGCCGGTGTAGCCGCCGGAGCAGGCCACGTTGAAGGTGTAGTCGGCGGCGATGCCGGTACGGTGGATCGCCGTGTCCGGCGAGCGGTGGCACTGGTTGGCCGAGGTGTTGGTCGCGGGGTCGTAGGTGCCGACGCCCTCGCCCGAGATCTCGCTGTCGCCGAGCGAGATGAGGCCGGTCTTGCGCTCCGCGAGCGGGCGGATCGCGGAGTCGCCGTAGATCTTCACGGCCTCGGCGGCCCGGAGGGCCTCCAGTTCGGGCGTGAGGGGTGTCGCGGAGGGCCCGGCGGCGGTCGCCGCGTGAGCCATCGGGGTGATGGCGGTGACGCCCCCGAGGGCGGCCGCGACCGCCGCGATGGCGGCGAAGGTAGATCTGAGCCTGGATTGTGTACGGACACGTGCCATGAACGCCTCCCCTATCTCGGTGTTACCCACGGTATTTACTGGTCAGTAGGTGAGTTGGGAACAGTTCGAACAAGACAATTGCTCAACTTTTTGAGGAGGCACTACAGATGACTGACGATCACAAGACCGCCGAGGGCCCCGACGGGTTCCGCGTGGAGCACGACTCCATGGGCGACGTACTCGTGCCGGCGCACGCCAAATGGCGAGCTCAGACCCAGCGCGCGGTGGAGAACTTCCCCATCTCGGGACAACGTCTGGAGCGCGCCCACATCGAGGCGCTGGCCCGGATCAAGGCCGCGGCCGCCACCGTCAACTCCCGGCTCGGCGTCGTCGGCGAGGACATCGCCGCCGCCATCGTCTCGGCGGCCACCGAGGTCGCGGAGGGCCGCTGGGACGAGCACTTCCCCGTCGACGTGTTCCAGACGGGTTCCGGCACCTCGTCCAACATGAACGCCAACGAGGTGATCGCCACCCTGGCCACCGAGCGGCTCGGCCGCGCCGTCCACCCCAACGACCACGTCAACGCCTCGCAGAGCTCCAACGACGTCTTCCCGTCCTCCATCCACATCGCCGCCACCGCCGCCGTCACCGGCGAGCTGATCCCCGCCCTGGAGCACCTGGCCGGCGCGATGGAGCGCAAGTCCGCCGAGTTCTCCGAGGTGGTCAAGGCCGGGCGGACGCACCTGATGGACGCGACCCCGGTCACCCTGGGCCAGGAGTTCGGCGGGTACGCGGTCCAGCTCCGCTACGGCGTCGAGCGGCTGCGCGCGGCGCTGCCCCGACTGGCCGAACTGCCGCTGGGCGGGACGGCCGTGGGCACCGGGATCAACACCCCGCCCGGGTTCTCCGCGGCCGTCATCGCCGAGGTGGCCGCGGCCACGGGACTGCCGCTGACCGAGGCGCGGGACCACTTCGAGGCCCAGGGGGCACGGGACGCGCTGGTGGAGACCTCGGGGATGCTCCGTACGGTCGCCGTCTCGCTCACCAAGATCTGCAACGACCTCCGCTGGATGGCGTCGGGTCCCCGCACGGGATTGGCCGAAATCAATCTCCCGGATCTCCAGCCGGGTTCCTCGATCATGCCCGGGAAGGTCAACCCGGTCGTCCCGGAGGCCGCGCTGATGGTCGCCGCCCAGGTGATGGGGAACGACACGGCGGTCGCGGTGGCGGGCGCGGCGGGCAACTTCGAACTCAACGTGATGCTCCCCGTGATGGCCCGCAACCTCCTGGAATCCATCCGCCTCCTCGGCAGCGTGAGCCGCCTGCTGGCCGACCGCACCGTCGACGGAATCACCGCCAACACGGCCCGGGCCAGGGAGTACGCCGAGTCGTCGCCCTCCGTGGTGACCCCGCTGAACCGATACATCGGCTACGAGAACGCCGCCAAGGTCGCCAAGAAGTCCCTCGCGGAGCGCAAGACGATCCGCGAGGTCGTCCTGGAGGAGGGCTACGTCGACCGCGGCGACCTCACCCTCGAACAACTCGACGAGGCGCTGGACGTCCTGCGGATGACCCGGCCCTGAACCGGCGCTCCCCGGCCCGCGACGGGGTCCGGATCCGGTCGTTTCCCGTCCCCGAACACCTCGGTGACCTGCACCGCGGCCATCCTCCGGGCCCCCGCCCTAAGATCTGCGCATGACAGGTACCGGAGGCCGCGGGGGCGGCAGCGCGCGCAGTGCCGCGCGGGGCTCGGAACGGGGGCCGGAGCGGGGCCCGGAACGGGGCGGCCACTGGGCGCCCGGGGAGCAGATCCTCTGGCGCTACCGTGACCACGCGCCCGGCCTGAAGGGCGCCGTGCACATCTGCCGGCCCGTGACCGTGGTGACGGACACCGACGAGCTCCTCGCCGTGTGGATGGCCCCCGGGACCGAGTGCGTCAAGCCGGTGCTCGCCGACGGGACCCCGGTCCACGAGGAGCCGCTCGCCACCCGGTACACCGCGGCGCGGACCACCGTGCGGTCGCGCTGGTTCGGGGCGGGCGTGCTGAAGCTGGCGCGGCCCGGGGACCCGTGGTCGGTGTGGCTGTTCTGGGAGCACGGCTGGCACTTCAAGAGCTGGTACGTGAACCTCGAGGAGCCCCGCACGCGGTGGTCCGGGGGGATCGACTCCGAGGACCACTACCTCGACATCTCCGTCTACCCGGACCGCACGTGGACGTGGCGGGACGAGGACGAGTTCGCGCAGGCGCAGCGGTCCGGGCTGATGGACCCGCAGCAGGCGGGCCGGGTGCGGGCCGCCGGGCGGGCGGCGGTGGACGTGATCAAGGCCTGGGGGCCGCCGTTCTCCGAGGACTGGCAGGATTGGCGCCCGGATCCGTCCTGGGAAGTGCCGGCGCTGCCGGAGGACTGGGACCGCACCCCGGCGCATATGACGTCATGAGACCCTTGATGCGCCCCCGGGGGGCAAACGTAGGATCGTCCTCCGCGGCCGCCCACGGTGTCGCCGCGCGATCGTCCACCCGTAAATCTCGTGTCCCACGCGGTACTTGACCGGAGGTCGACGCACGACGAGAGGTAACGAGCGGGACGCGGAACCGCGGGGTGATGGTGTCCCCGCCGCTGAGCGGGTATACCGCGACTGACCGAGTTGAGTGCAGCGCACATCGAGCGCAAACGGACGGAATGCCACGCGTGACGGAGTACCCCACCTCTCAGGAGGGCTCGCAGCCGGCTGCCGGTGGCGCCGGCGGCCGTACGGATGAGCTGGGCCACGGCAAGGCCCCGGTCCCGGCCGCCGAGGCCGTACGCACGCATGCGCAGATCCAGGGGCCCGACCAGCCCGGCTCCGGCCTGCCCCGACCCCGCGAGTCCTCGGCCGCGAACAGCGGCTCCCGCGACGCCGAGGCGGCACGCGCCGCGGCCGCGCCGGCCCGCCAGGACGTCGGCGGCTCCGGCGCCGCGGCCGGCGGTGCGACGGGCACCGCGCCCGGCTCCGCGCCCGCGCAGGGCAACGCGCCGGAGGCCGTCGCGCGACGCGAGGGCGACCGGCTGCGGTTCGTCGGCGCGGCCACGCGGCGGATCGCGCGCGGGATCGACCTCGACGAGATCGTGCTCGGGCTGTGCCGGGCCACCGTGCCGACCTTCTCCGACGCCATCCTCGTGTACCTGCGCGACCCGCTGCCCGTGGGCGACGAGCGGCCGGTGGGACCGGTCGTCTTAAGGCTCCGGCGCACCGACCGGCTCCGGCCGATCGACGAGTTCACCGGTTCCGGCGCCGCCGGCGCGACGACCGCGGACGGCGAACTCGACTTCAGCCAGCTGGCCCTGGTCGGCCCGCAGGGCGACCTGCCCGCGTCCGAGCTGTGCGAGATCCGCCCCGGCGGGGCGCTGGCGGAGGTGCTGCGCGGCGTACGGCCCGTCTTCGGGTCCTCCGCCGCCGCCCGCGCCGCGCTGCCGGAGCTGCTGGGCGCGGACCACCCCGTACCGCGCGGGCAGCGGGCCATCCTCGCTCCGCTGCGGGGCCGTCGCCGCGTCATCGGCGCGGCCGTGTTCCTGCGCACCCCGGAGCGGCCGGCCTTCGAGACGAACGACCTGCTGGTCGCCGCCCAGCTGGCCACGCACACCGCGCTGGGCATCGACAAGGCGGTGCTCTACGGGCGCGAGGCGTACATCGCCGACGAGCTCCAGCGCACGATGCTGCCCGACAGCCTGCCCCAGCCGACCGGGGTCCGTCTCGCCAGCCGCTACCTGCCCGCCGCCGAGACGGCCCGGGTCGGCGGCGACTGGTACGACGCCATACCTCTGCCCGGCAGCCGGGTCGCGCTCGTCGTCGGTGACGTCATGGGCCACTCCATGACCTCCGCCGCGATCATGGGCCAGCTCCGTACGACGGCCCAGACGCTGGCGCAGCTCGACCTGCCGCCCGCCGAGGTCCTGCACCACCTGGACGAGCAGGCCCAGCGCCTGGGCTCCGACCGGATGGCCACCTGCCTCTACGCCGTCTACGACCCGGTCGCGCACCGGATCACCATCGCCAACGCCGGCCATCCGCCGCCCGTCCTGCTGCACCTGGGCGGCCGCGCCGAGGTGCTGCGCGTACCCCCCGGCGCGCCCATCGGCGTCGGCGGCGTGGACTTCGAGGCCGTGGAGCTGGACGCCCCCGCGGGCGCCACCCTCGTGCTGTACACCGACGGACTGGTCGAGTCGCGGCTGCGGGACGTGTGGACCGGCATCGAGCAGCTCCGCGAGCGCCTCGCCACCACCGCTCAGCTGACGGGCCTGGACCACCCGCCGCCGCTGGAGGCTCTGTGCGACGACATCCTGGACATGCTGGGCCCGGGTGACCGGGACGACGACATCGCGCTGCTCGCGGCCCGGTTCGACGGCATCGCGCCCAGTGACGTGGCGTACTGGTTCCTGGACCCGGAGGAGACCGCTCCGGGCCGGGCCCGCAGGTTCGCCCGCCGCGCGCTGTCCCGTTGGGGTCTGGAGGAGCTCCAGGACTCGCTGGAGCTCCTGGTCAGCGAGGTCGTGACGAATGCCGTGCGGTACGCCGAGCGGCCGGTGACGCTCCGTCTCCTGCGGACGGACGTACTGCGCTGCGAGGTCGGTGACGATTCCCCGCAGCTGCCGCGCCAGCGCCGGGCGCGGGACACCGACGAGGGCGGCCGCGGCCTGTTCCTGGTCAACCGGATGGCCCGCCGCTGGGGTGCCACCCGGCTGAGCAGCGGCAAGGTGGTCTGGTTCGAGCTGGCCCTGCCGGGAGCTCCCGACCGGCACTGAGGCGCGCTGCGGCAACGGCCACCGCCCCGCGGCTGCGTGCCTGCGGGGCGGTGGCGTGTCGGGTGACGGCGGTCCGGTGGGGTCCGGTGCCTACGGGCGGGGCGGCTGGGGGTCCGGCGTCGTGGTCGGCTTCGACGCGGTGGGCGTCGGCTTCGACGGCGTCGGTGTGGGGGTGGGCGTCGGCGTCGGGGTCGGCGTCACCGGCGTCCGGGTCGGGCCGGGCGCCGACGCCGTGCTCTCGGACGGCGGCGAGGGCGTGGACTGGCTCGGCGGCATCGACGGAGTGATGCTGGTGCTCGGCGTCTGCGGCTTGCCCATGTCCGCCTCCTCCAGGTCGAAGGAGCCGCTGTCCTCGCCCTTGAGGGCGGCAAGCGTGTAGTGCTTCCAGATCGCGGCCGGGAAGCTGGAGCCGCCCGCGCGGCCGCCTCCGGCGGTGCCGGTCAGGCTGACCTGGGTGTGGGTGCCCGGCTCCTCGCCGAACATCGCGACGACGGTGACGAGGTCGGGGGTGAAGCCGGTGAACCAGGCGGCCACGTTCTTCTCGGTGGTGCCGGTCTTGCCGGCCGCCTCGTAGGCCGAGCTCCGGACGGCCTTGCCGGATCCGTCCTGGACGACGCCCGTGAGCACCTTGGTGACGGTGTCGGCGGTCTTGCGGCTGATGGCCTGGTCGCCGATGGCGCGGATCGGCTTGTAGGTGCGGTCCTTGTTCTCGGCGGACTTGATGATGCTCGGGGTGACCTTCTTGCCGTGGTTGCCGAAGGTGGCGTAGACGCCGGCCATCTCCAGGGTGTCGGCGCTCATGGTGCCGAGCGTCATGGCCGGCCTGTCCTCGGGCCAGCCGTCGCGGTCGTGCATGCCGAGGGCCAGGGCGGTGGTCTTCGTCGCCTTCGGGGAGACGTCCACGATCATCTGCGCGTAGACGGAGTTCACCGAGGAATTGGTGGCGTCCTGGACCGTCATCATCGGGTTGCCGTAGTCGATGTCGTCCTGGTTCTGCGGGTTGAACGGGGTGCTGCTGCCGACCACGGGGCGCTTGCTGGTGCCGTCGTAGAGGGTGTTGGGCTTGATCGGCTTGCCGTCCTGCGTGGTCGCCTTGTTCTCCATGGCGGAGGCCAGTACGAGCGGCTTGAAGGTCGAGCCCGGCTGGTAGTCCTTGCGCAGGGCGTTGCTCGCGTACTGGTCGGTCAGGCCCGTACCGCCGTACATCGCGACGATCGCGCCGGTCTTGGGGTCCACGGAGGTGGCACCCGCCTGGACGGCGGCGTCGACGGCGCGGCCCTTGCGGTCGAGCTTGGACTCCAGCTCGTCCTGTACGGCGGCCTCCAGGGCGGCCTGCTTCTTCGGGTCGATGGTGAGGGTGATCTCCCAGCCGCCGGCCTTGAGCTGGCCGTCGGTCATGCCGGTCTGCCGCTTGAGCTCCTCGTCGGCGGCCTGGACCCAGTAGCCCTTCTGGCCGTCCATGCCAGGGGCGGCCTTGGGCTTGATCGGCTCCTGGAACGCCATGGCCTTGCGTTTGGCCGGGTCCAGCCGGCCCATCTCGACCATGTTGTCGAGGACCGCGTTGAAGCGGACCATGACCAGGCGCTTGCCGTTCGGGCCGGCGGTCGCCCAGTCGTACTGGCTGGGGGCCTGGAGGAGGGCGGCGAGGTAGGCGCCCTGCTCCAGGGTCAGCTTGTCGGCGTCGACCCCGTAGTAGGCCTGGGCCGCGGCCTGGATGCCGTAGGCGTTGCGCCCGTAGAAGTTGGTGTTCAGGTAGCCCGCGAGGATTTCGGGCTTCTTCATCTTCTGGTCGACCTTGAGGGAGATGACCATCTCCTTCAGCTTGCGGGTCGCCGTCTGGTCCTGGGTCAGGTAGAAGTTCTTGACGTACTGCTGGGTGATCGTCGAACCGCCGGCCGCGCCCTTGCCGGTGACCGTGTTGAACAGGCCGCGGGCCATGCCCTTGAGGTCGACGCCCCGGTCCTTCTCGAAGGACTTGTTCTCGATCGCGATGAAGGCCGTCTGCACGTCCTTCGGGATCTTGTCGATCTGAACGATCTGCCGGTTCATCCCGCCGACCTGGGCAAGGACCGTGCCGTCGGCCAGCTTGTAGACGTTGTTCTGCTTCAGCGCGTCGGCGTTGGGGTCCGGCGGGTTCACGGCGAAGTAGAGGCCGATCAGCCCGGCCATCCCGAGCAGCACCAGACCGAAGAACGTTCCGAGGATCTTCTTCCAGGTGAAGAAGCGGCGTATGCCGGTCCGTTTGCCGGCCTTCCCGCCGCCCTTGCCCTTGACGCGCCCGCGCGGCGCTCGTCGCGCACCGCGCTGCTGCTGCG
Organism: Streptomyces sp. NPDC060049; assembly: GCF_042736715.1. Taxonomy (NCBI): domain Bacteria; kingdom Bacillati; phylum Actinomycetota; class Actinomycetes; order Kitasatosporales; family Streptomycetaceae; genus Streptomyces; species Streptomyces sp. NPDC060049. Next base: position 448,343 of record NZ_JBHWVV010000004.1, on the reverse strand, counting down.
CCTTTCGCGCTTCTGCTCGGCCCATCGTTCCCGCTCCGCTCGATTACCCCCCGACGTCAGCTCAGAAAGCTAACACCGCAGGCTGTGACAAAGACTGGCCAACCGGGATCAATACCGGTCAATCCGGACGTGAGAATCAGCACCCGTCCCGATGGAACCGACGCGCGAGCACCTTCCGGGGTTGCCGGAGCTGCCAACTCCCCGAAAAAGTGATATCACTTTGCTAGGCGGCCCGATCGGCCGTCACCGAGGGAGACGGGGCAGAAGATGACCAGCACGACAGGCGTCACCGAGACCGGCGTACGAGAGTTCCCCGCACGCAGCGTGGGCGGCGGGCTCGCGCTGCTGCTCGGCCTGGCGGGCGTGGCCGGCGGGGCGGGCCTGATCGCCCTCGGCTCGGTGGCCGGGAGCTCCGGCGCCAAGGGGGGCCTGATCGCGGCGGGGATCCTCCTGGCCGTCGCCGCGTTCGTCGCCATGTGCGGGCTGAACACGGTCGCGCCGGGCGAGGCCCGCGTGGTGCAGCTCTTCGGCCGCTACCGCGGCACGGTCCGCACCGACGGTCTGCGCTGGGTCAACCCGCTGACCTCCCGCCGGCGGCTGTCCACCCGGGTGCGCAACCACGAGACGGCCGTCATGAAGGTCAACGACGCCTACGGCAACCCGATCGAGCTGGCCGCCGTCGTCGTGTGGCGGGTCGAGGACACCGCGCGCGCCGTCTTCGAGGTCGAGGACTTCACCGAGTTCGTCGAGACCCAGACCGAGGCGGCCGTGCGGCACATCGCCATCGAGTACCCCTACGACGCCCACGAGGCCGGCGGCCTCTCGCTCCGCGGCAACGCCGCGGAGATCACCGAGAAGCTCGCCGTCGAACTGTCCGCCCGCGTCGAGGCGGCAGGCGTCCAGATCATAGAGTCCCGCTTCACCCACCTCGCGTACGCTCCGGAGATCGCCTCCGCGATGCTCCAGCGCCAGCAGGCCGGCGCGATCGTCGCGGCCCGCACGCAGATCGTCGAGGGCGCGGTCGGTATGGTCGAACTCGCCCTCACCCGCCTCGCGGAGCAGGACATCGTGGACCTCGACCCGGAACGGAAGGCAGCGATGGTCTCCAACCTGATGGTGGTCCTGTGCGGTGATCGCGCGGCCCAGCCGGTCGTCAACGCGGGCACCCTCTACCAGTGAGTCCCGCCGACGGCGCCCGGGAGCCCCGCGACGGCCCGGACCCCTCCGCCGCCGACGGGGACGGGGACGGCGCGGCCCGGCGGCCGGCGCCGGCCGCGAAGGCCGGGCGCCAAGCCCGCAAGCAGGTGCTCCTACGGCTCGATCCGCAGGTGCACGACGCGCTCGCGCGGTGGGCGGGCGAGGAACTGCGCAGCGCCAACGCGCAGATCGAGTTCCTGCTCCGCCGGGCCCTGGCCGAGGCCGGCCGCCTCCCGGGCGGGGCGGGCCCCATCCCGCCCCGCGGCCGCCCGCGCGCCACTCCGGATTCCTGAAGCCGCCCCGGTCGACCGGCGGTTCGGATCCGGTGGTTCAGGACCGCGGTTCGGGACCGGCGTTTGAGGACCGGCGGCTCAGGACCGCGGTTCGGACCCGGCGGTTCAGGACCGGCGGTGCAGCAGGACGAAGCCGTCCTCCTTGACCTCGACGCGGTACCCCTGGCTCCGCGCCCGGTAGAGGGCGACGGACTCGTCCGTCACCGACAGCGGCCAGCGCAGCCGCGGCGCCACCCCCGTGTCCACGAGGATCCACTGGGGGTCGGGCCTGCTCGCCTGCCAGCCGAACAGGCTGACGCTCGTCCGGTCGGCCAGGTGCGGGACCAGCCCGTCCGATGCCTGGACCGTGGCCCCGTCCGGGATCCGGTCCATCAGCCGCTGCGCCACGGCGACCCGCGGGTCGGTCCGCCAGAAGGCCGGCTGGAACAGCTGCCCCAGCGAGTGCACGGGCAGCAGGAGGACGCAGACCCCGGCGGCGCCCACGAGATGGCGGCGCAGCCCGGCGGTGGTGGTGCCGCGCCGCCCCAGGGCGTCGACGAAGGCGGCGAAGACGATCGGCATCACCGTGAGGGAGTAGTGGTATCCGGTCCCCCAGTGGGCCGGGTAGTCCGAGACGCCCCGCCACAGCAGGCCCGGTACGGCGACCAGCACCAGCGGGGAGCGCAGGGCCAGGAACAGGGTCGGCGCCAGGATCATCATCAGCGTGGACACCTTGGCCTCGGGCGTCACGAGGCCGATCGTCGCCTTGGCCAGCAGAGCCGTGAACCCGCCGCCCCCGCCTCCTGCGGCGTCCGTGCCGCCGCCCAGGAACGACGCGTAGAAGTAGGAGCCGCTCGGGTTCAGGGCCGGCAGCACCACCAGTACGGCCAGCAGCGTGCACGCCGCGCCCGCCGCGGCGGTGGCGATCCCCAGCCGGCGCCCGCCCCGGCCGCCGCGCCAGGCGACGATCAGCCCGATCGCGGCCACCGTCAGCCCGAGGTCCTCCTTCACCAGCACGAGCGGCAGGGCCCAGCACGCGGCGGCGCGCAGGCGTCCGCTGCCGAGCGCGGACAGCGAGCAGGCGAGGAGCGGGACGGCGAAGGCCCATTCGTGGAAGTCGAACCCGATCGCGTTGGCGACGCCCCAGGAGAGCCCGTAGCAGAGCCCGATCACCACGGCGGCGGTCGCGCCCAGCGTCCGGCGCGCCCAGAGGGTGAGCGGCAGCACGCTCAGGGCGATGAGGGCGGCCTGCGCCAGGAGCAGGGTCCGCGCCGACGGCCAGATCCGGTACAGGGGTGCCAGGACGGCCAGGACCGGTGAGAAGTGGTCGCCCAGGACGGGGAAGCCCGGGCCCTTGACCTCCGAGACCGGCAAGTGGCCGGCCGCGTAGGAGCGGACGGCCTGCTCGAAGATCGCCAGGTCGAAGCTGTGGGAGTGGAGCCGCTCGTGGGTGCGCAGCGACAGCGCCGCGTAGACGAGGAAGAGCCCGCCGGCCATGGTCCACATCCACCACGGGATCGCGTGCGGCAGTTTCCCGGACGGCTCCGCCTCCGGCCGCCCGGCGGCGCCCGACTGCTGAGGTGGGAGCGCGGCGGTGATGTCGGTGGAGGGTGCGTGCATGCCATCAACGTGCCAGCCGCCCGGGGTCCCGGTCCCGAGCCGCGCTCCGTACGGCCGCCAGTCCCTACGAATGGGCGCAAGACTGTCGGGAGGCCGGCCCTCCCCGGCGTGTATGCATCGAGAATGAGCCGGCCGTCGGCCCGCGCACGCGCTCCCGTACGCCCGTTCCCTAGTCCGTCAGCCAGACGGGGAGCGGGCGTACGGCCTCGCGCAGGGCGTCGGCGACGGCCCGGAACTCCTCCTGCCGGGCCGTTCCCGTGCGCATGGCCAGGGCGATCCTGCGCGAGGGCGCGGGCTCGGCGAAGTACCCGGTGGCCAGCTGCTCGTTGCGGGTGGTCTCCAGGCGGAGCGCCGTGCGGGGCAGCAGGGTGACGCCCAGCCCGCCGGCGACCAGTTGCACGAGGGTGGACAGCCCGGCCGCGGTGGTGGTGACGTCCGCCCCGGTGGTGCGCCCCGCGTCCCGGCAGATGTCGAGGGCCTGGTCGCGCAGGCAGTGGCCCTCGTCGAGCAGGAGCAGGTGCAGGCCGCGCAGTTCCTCGCGCGGGATGTCCCCTCGTCCGGCGAGCGGATGCTCGCGCGGCACCAGCAGGACGAAGTCCTCGTCGAAGAGCGGCAGTTCGGTGATCCCGGGAACGCCGAGGGGTACGGCGAGCAGCAGCAGGTCGAGCCGTCCGCCCGCCAGCCCCTCCAGCAGCGAGGCCGTCTGCTCCTCGTGCACCTGGAGGTCGAGGCGGGGGTAGCGGCGGTGGAAGAGCCCGAGCACGGTCGGCAGCAGGTACGGGGCCACCGTGGGGATCACCCCGAGCCGCAGTGCGCCGGTGAAGGGGGCGCGCACCGCCTCGGCCTCCTCCAGCAGCCCGCCCATGGCGTCGAGCACGGACCGCGCGCGGACGGCGATCCGCTCCCCGGCGGGTGAGAGCAGCACCTTGCGCGTGGTCCGCTCCAGCAACCGCACCCCGAGCGCCTCTTCCAGCGCCGACACGGCTCCGGACAGGGCGGGCTGGCTCATGCCGATGGCGGCGGCCGCGTCCCTGAAGTGCAGGTGTTCGGCGACGGCGGCGAAGGCCCGCAACTGCGCGAGCGTCGCCTGCTTCGCTCCCCTATGACCCACAGCCACTGATAGGCACCTCCGATCACTCGTCTCTAGACTAGCTATTTCCACAATCAATGCAGGTGTGTCAGCATGTGAGATCAGTCCAACCCCCTCGGAAAGCCCCCAAAAAGGTCACTTTCCTTTCCGCAAGGAGAGCACGTGCTCACTGTCGGCGACCAGTTCCCCACCTACGACCTGACCGCTTGCGTCTCGCTCGAGGCCGGCGGCGAGTTCGCTCAGATCGACCACAAGACCTACGAGGGCAAGTGGAAGATCATGTTCTCCTGGCCGCTCGACTTCACCTTCGTGTGCCCGACCGAGATCGCCGCCTTCGGCAAGCTGAACGACGAGTTCGCCGACCGCGACGCCCAGATCCTCGGCTTCTCCCTCGACTCCGAGTACGTGCACCACGCCTGGCGCAAGGACCACGCCGACCTGCGTGACCTGCCCTTCCCGATGATGTCCGACATCAAGCGCGAGCTCTGCGCCGACCTCGGCATCCTCGGCACGGACGGCCTCCCGATGCGCGCCGTCTTCATCGTGGACCCGAACAACGAGATCCAGTTCTCCATGGTGACCGCCGGTTCCGTGGGCCGTAACCCCAAGGAGGTCCTGCGGGTCCTCGACGCCCTGCAGACCGACGAGCTGTGCCCCTGCAACTGGACCAAGGGCGACAGCACCATCGACGCCGGTGCGCTGCTGGCCGGTGAGTGACCCGTGTCCCTCGACTCCCTCAAGTCGGCCGTTCCGGACTACGCCAAGGACCTGAAGCTGAACCTCGGCTCGGTCATCGGCAACCAGGACACCCTCACCCGGCAGCAGCTGTGGGGCACGGTCCTGTCCTGCGCGATCGCCGCCCGCTCCCCGCGCGTCCTGCGTGAGCTGGAGCCGGAGGCGAAGGCGGCCCTGTCGCCGGAGGCGTACACCGCCGCCAAGTCCGCCGCCGCGGTCATGGCGATGAACAACGTCTTCTACCGCACGCGCCACCTGCTCTCCGACCCGGAGTACGGCACCCTGCGCGCGGGCCTGCGGATGAACGTCATCGGCAACCCGGGCGTGGAGAAGGTCGACTTCGAGCTGTGGTCGCTCGCCGTCTCGGCGATCAACGGCTGCGGCCAGTGCCTGGACTCCCACGAGCAGGTCCTGCGCAAGGCCGGCGTCGACCGCGAAACGGTCCAGGAAGCCTTCAAGATCGCCTCCGTGATCCAGGCCGTCGCCGTCACCCTCGACTCCGAGGCCGCCCTCGCGGGCGAGTGACACCCCGTACGGAGGAAGGGGCCCCACGACTCCGGTCGTGGGGCCCCTTCACGTGTCCACGACGGAAGGCCTAGCGCCGCAGCTTCGCCATCAGTGCCCGCGCGTCCTCGATCATCGCCGCCTCGATCGCGTCCTCGTCGACTCCGGTGGCGCCCGGCACCGCTCCGCCCTCGTCCTCCGTCTGCTGGTACCACTCCACGGTCAGCGTGAAGACGGCTCCTCCGTCGAGCACCATGAGCCGCTTCCCGCTGTCCGCGTAGTACGGGTCGAGCACCGCCCGGTCTCCGAGCCCCGGCACCTCCCGGCGATCCCCGAGGTCCAGCCGGAACCCCGGCGTCGTTCCCGGGCCGGTGGCGAACTCCTCGGCGGGGTCGCCCTTCTTGTGCAGCTCGACCAGCACCCGGGTCAAGTACAGGACGGCCCCCTTCTCGTACTGCGTGCCGGCCTGGCAGTAGGACCAGTCCTGCGCGCGGTCCACGCCCTCGCCGCTCGTCCGCCCTTCGAACGTCCGGCCGATGGTCTGGTCGAGCGCCTTCAAGTCGGCCTCCTTGCACAGGTCGCCGGAGTGCCGGTAGTCGATGCGCGGAGCGCTGGAGAAACGATCCTGCGCGGCCAGCGCGCCCGCCCACACCGCCGAGGCCACCACGACCCCGCCCAGCGCCCACAGCCACGGGGCGCGCGGGCCCCGCACCCGCTCGCGCGAAGGGTCCGGCGCCGCCTCCGGCACACCGGCCGGCCCCGCAGTGTCCCAGTCCCCGTCGATCTCGGGCTCGCCGATCATTCCCCGCCCCTCCCGCGACTCCGTGCGCAGCGCCTCCGTGAGGGCCTGCGTGTCGACGATCATCGCAGTCGGCATCGCGCCGGGTTCGGACTTCTGCGCCTTTGCCGGTCCCGGCGCGCGGTCACGACGACGCGGCTCCCGCCGTCGAACTCAGGCCCGGTCGTCGCCCTTCCGCGTCTCCTCCGCACCGGGTGCCAGGCCCAGGGCCGTCGCCCCGTGCGGCCCGGGGCCGACCGGGGCGGATCCGGGGTGCAACTGGTCGCGGGAGTAGGCCCGCAGGTAGACGACGACGGTGTTGGTGACGGCCACCAGCGGGACGGCGACCACCGCTCCGCCGATGCCCGCGATCATGCCGCCCGCCGCCACCGACAGCACCACCGCGAGCGGGTGGACCCGTACGGCCCGTCCCAGGATGAAGGGCTGGAGCACGTGGCCCTCGATCTGCTGCACCGCCAGGACCACCAGCAGCACCATCAGGGCGGTGAACGGCCCCTGGGTCACCAGCGCGACGACCACCGCGAGGGCTCCGGAGACCACGGCGCCGACGAGCGGGATGAACGCGAACAGGAAGATGAAGACGGCGAGGGGCACGGCCATCGTCACGTCGAGGAAGTAGAGCCCGAGGCCGATGAAGATGGCGTCGATGAGGGCGACGAGGACGGTACCGCGCACGTACGCGGTCAGGGTGCGCCAGGCGCGCGGGCCGGCGCCGGCCACGCCGGGGCGGGCGGCCGCCGGGAGCAGGCCCATCGTCCAGATCCAGATGCGCTTGCCGTCGTAGAGCAGGAAGAGCGTGGAGAACATCGCGAGCAGCATGCCGGTCAGCACTTCGACGAGGACCGTGACGCCTTGCAGGCCGGCGGAGGTGATCTGCTCGGTGTTGGTGCCGATCGTCTCGCTGAGGTTCTTCGCGATGTCGTTGATCTGCTTCTCGGTCACGTGGAACGGACTGTCCAGTGCCCAGAGTTTGAGCTCGTTGATGCCGTCCCGGACGCGGTCGGAGAGCTGGTCCAGGTTGTCCATGACCTGCCAGACCACGAACCAGCCGACCAGCCCGATGACCACGAAGCCGAGGATCGCGGTGACGGCGGTGGCCGGCCCCCGCGGCATGCCGAGCCGGCGAAGCCTCACCACGAAGGGCTGGAGCAGGGCGGTGACCAGGAGGGCGGCGGCGAAGGCGAGGACGACCAGGCGGACTTCGCTGATCACCCTCATCACGACCCAGAGCATCCCGGCGAGGAGCAGCAGCCGCCAGCTGGCCTCGGCGGCGACGCGCACGCCCCACGGGATGACGCTCACCGGGTCGGGGCGCTGCGGGACGGCGAAGCCCCCGGCGGGGTGCTCGGCGCCGGGGGGCGCGGACGCGGCGGAGGCCGTGGCCCCGCCGGGCGCCCCGGCGGACGCGGCGGTCCCGACGGGCACGTGGCCGGGGGGACGCAGCAGCAGATCACCGGAGGTCTCGGCCTCGACTTCGGCGCGCCGCTCCGCGAGCCGCGCCTCCACGCGGCTCAGCTTGCTCCCGAGCCGGCCGAGCCAGCCTGCCGTCTTCGCCATGTCGTTCCCTTCCCCCCGCTCCGCACCCGTATGCCCGGACACACCTCGAAGACCGTACACGCGAGGAGCCCCGCACCGTAGGACGGTGCGGGGCTCCTCGAGGTTGAGGCGGGGGCGCCTCTGGTGCCCGGTGGACTAGTACCAGCCGTTGGCCTGGTGGAAGTTCCAGGCCGCGCACGGGCTCCCGTAGCGGACGTTCATGTAGTTCAGACCCCACTCGATCTGGGTGGCGGGGTTGGTGCGCCAGTCGGCGCCGGCCGAGGCCATCTTCGAACCGGGCAGGGCCTGGACGAGACCGTAGGCGCCCGAGGACTTGTTCACGGCCAGGTAGTTCCAGGTGGATTCCTGGTTGATGATCTTGGAGAAGCACTGGAACTGCCCCGACGGGACCATCTGCTGGGCGATCGCCTTGACCTGCGCGACGGTGTAGGAGGGCTGGAGCGCGAAGTCGGCTCCGTCGCGGGAGGCGGAACGGCTGGCAGCCTGCTCCTTCTCGTCGCGCTCCTTCTTCGCCTTCTCGTCCGCGGCCTTCTGGGCGTCGGCCTTCTTGGACTTGGCGTCCTGGGCCGCCTGGATGCGGGCCGCCTCCTCGGCCGAGCGCTTGGCGTCGGAGTCGGCGGCGAGCGCGATGGCGTCGGCCTGCTGGGTCAGGGAGGCGTTCTGGACCTGAGCCTGCTCGCCGACAGGGATGTCGGTGAGGAGAGTCGTCCCGGACGCGGTCGTCTCGAGATCGTTCGAGGCGGGGTCGCCGGTGGCAACGCCCACGACTGCGCCGACGGTGGTGACCGCCGTGGCCGAAGCCACAGCGAAACCCCGAACCGAGATCCGGCTCACACGGTGTCCTTCCAGCAGCGTCCGCAGTGACCGCGCGGGCGCAAGAGTGCCCCTCGACACTGGCCTCCATGGTGGTGCGGTCACTGGAGACGCGGGCCCGTGGGCAACTCCCTCGCGGGAGTGCCCCGTGATGCTCCGGGCGGCATACGGCGGTCGGTTGTGAAGTTAGTGGTACTGCGCGCATCTCACGGGAGATACAGGTGTGCCGTATGCGGGGCCTGACGGAAAACAGACTCTGCCGGACCGCGACACCGCAGGGCAATTATCCGTTGCGTGGGAAAGGTCACACCTGGTGCGTCGCCATTGTTTTCGCCGAAGCCCTGTGCACGAAGGCGCCGTCCGGCTAGGCTCTCGGGCCTTTGCCGGACGGCGCCAACTCGCCTTCCCGCTATGGGGTTCTTACTGGGGTTTTCGTCCTGTTTCGACTTACAGGGTCTCCAGCATCTCGGTGACCAGTGCGGCGATCGGGGAGCGCTCGGAGCGGGTCAGCGTGACGTGCGCGAAGAGCGGATGCCCCTTCAACTTCTCGACCACGGCGACGACTCCGTCGTAGCGGCCGACCCGCAGGTTGTCCCGCTGGGCCACGTCGTGGGTCAGAACGACCCGCGAATTGGCCCCGATCCGGGACAGAACGGTCAGCAGGACATTGCGCTCCAGCGACTGCGCCTCGTCCACGATCACGAAGGCGTCGTGCAGCGAGCGGCCCCGGATGTGCGTCAGCGGGAGGACTTCCAGCATCCCGCGGTTCAGCACCTCCTCGATGACCTCGCGCCCGGCGACCGCCGAGAGGGTGTCGAAGACCGCCTGCGCCCAGGGGCTCATCTTCTCGGCGGCGTCCCCGGGCAGGTAGCCGAGGTCCTGGCCGCCGACCGCGTACAGCGGCCGGAAGACCATCACCTTCTGATGCTGCCTCCGCTCCAGCACGGCCTCCAGGCCCGCGCACAGCGCCAGCGCCGACTTTCCGGTGCCGGCCCGGCCGCCCATCGAGATGATCCCGATCTCGGGGTCGAGGAGGAGATCGAGCGCGATCCGCTGCTCGGCGCTGCGGCCGTGCAGCCCGAAGGCCTCGCGGTCGCCCCGTACGAGCTTCACGTTGCCGTCGGCGGTGACGCGGCCGAGCGCCTTGCCTCGCTCGGACTGCAGGACCAGGCCGGTGTGCACGGGAAGTTCCGCGGCCTCCGGCACGTGGAGCCGCTCCTCGGTGTAGAGGAGGTCCACCTGTTCGCCGGAGAGCGCCAGCTCGCTCATGCCGGTCCAGCCGGCATCGGTGATCGCGAGCTCCGCGCGGTACTCCTCGGCGATCAGCCCCACGGAGGAGGCCTTGATGCGCAGCGGGAGATCCTTCGAGACGACCGTGACGTCGTATCCCTCGGCCTGGAGATTGCGGGCGACCGCGAGGATGCGCGAGTCGTTGTCCCCCAGTCGGAAGCCTGCCGGGAGCACGCCCGGGTCGGAGTGGTTGAGCTCGACACGCAAGGTGCCGCCGAGATCGCCCAGCGGGATGGGTGCGTCGAGGCGACCGTACCGAACCCGGAAGTCGTCGAGCAGGCGCAGGGCCTGACGTGCGAAGTAGCCGAGTTCGGGATGGTGCCTCTTTGCCTCCAGCTCGGTGATCACCACGATCGGGAGCACGACCTCGTGCTCGTCGAAGCGGGAGATCGCGTTGGGGTCTGCCAGCAGGACGCTGGTGTCGAGGACGTAGGTCCGCCTGTCGGGCAGGCGGCGCTTTGTGCTGGTCACCACGGAAGGACGTACCCCCTCGGAAGAGGTCGGGCCATGAAGACCGGACCGGTCATCGGCACCCATGCGCGGGCCGATTTCCGGCCCTCCACTCCGTCCGTGCGAACCGCACGTGCGTCCTGGTGCAAAGGGCCTCCCGGGCGGACGACCCCATGCCGTCCGCTGAGACTCGACACCCGTGGATCGGGCGTCGACCTGCAAGGGGTATTCCCCGTATGGGTCCAGCCATGCCATGGCATATGACGGACGCTCGGTGAATCCCTGGTGAAGGCCTCGCGCGGCGGCCCCGAAAGCGGGCGGGGGGCGTGCGGGAGCACGCGGACGGCGCGCCGCGGAAGGATCCGGGCGCGCCGTGAGGTGCCGAAGGGGCGTCAGACACCCGCAGGTCAGGTGTCGTACGAGGGGCCGCGCGGGTGACTCAGGCGCCGTAGCGCCGGTGGCGGGCGGCGTAGTCGCGCAGGGCGCGGAGGAAGTCGACCTTGCGGAAGGCGGGCCAGAAGACTTCGCAGAAGTAGTACTCCGAGTGCGCGCTCTGCCACAGCATGAATCCGGACAGCCGCTGTTCGCCGCTGGTGCGGATCACGAGGTCCGGGTCGGGCTGGCCGCGCGTGTAGAGGTGCTCCGCGATGTGGTCGATGTCGAGGATCTCGGCGAGCTCCTCGAAGGAGGTGCCCTTCGAGGCGTGCTCCAGCAGGAGCGAGCGGACCGCGTCGGCGATCTCCTGGCGGCCGCCGTAGCCCACGGCGACGTTGACGAGTATCCCGTCGACGCCCCGGGTGACCTCCTCGGCCTCCTTCAGGACGTTCTGCGTCCCGGCGGGCAGGATGTCGAGGTTGCCCACGTGGTGGACGCGCCAGCGTCCGTCGGCGGCGAGGCCGCGCACCGTGTTCTCGATGATGTTGAGCAGCGGGCGGAGCTCGACCTCGGGCCGGTCCAGGTTGTCCGTGGAGAGCATCCACAGGGTGACGACCTCGACGTCCGTCTCGGTGCACCAGCCCAGCATCTCGGAGATCTTGTCGGCCCCGGCCTGGTGGCCCTGTTCCGTGGTGCCCCCGGACGCCTTCGCCCAGCGGCGGTTCCCGTCCAGAATGACGCCGATGTGCTTGGGCGCCGCGTCATGGTCGAGGCGGCCTTCCACCCGGCGTGCGTAGAGCCTGTACACCAGGTCGCGCAGCTTCACGATCTTCCAGCCCCTCCGTGCCAATGCCCCCGTGCGAAATGCGGTACCCCCGAGTCCGCCACATTACTGCGCGGCGGGATCGGGTACCCAACTCGGTCATGTCACAAGTCCGTGATAGGGAGGACAACGTGACTGAAAACAATCCCTATCGGGCAGAGCCCGCGCGCTACGACTCCATGGAGTACCGGCGCACCGGCCGCAGCGGCCTCAAGCTCCCCGCGATCTCCCTCGGCCTCTGGCACAACTTCGGCGACGACGCCTCGCTGGCCTCCCAGCGGTCGATCCTGCGCCGGGCCTTCGACCTCGGCATCACCCACTTCGACCTCGCGAACAACTACGGCCCGCCCCCCGGCTCGGCCGAGCTCAACTTCGGCAAGATCTTCGCGCAGGACTTCGCGTCCCACCGCGACGAGCTGGTGCTCTCCACCAAGGCCGGCTACCTGATGCACCCGGGGCCCTACGGCGAGTGGGGCAGCCGCAAGTACCTGCTCGGTTCGCTGGACGCGTCGCTGAAGCGGATGGGCGTCGACTACGTCGACGTCTTCTACTCGCACCGCTTCGACCCGGACACACCGCTGGAGGAGACCATGGGCGCTCTCGCGTCCGCGGTCCAGCAGGGCAAGGCGCTGTACGTCGGCGTGTCCTCGTACACCGCGGAGCAGACGGCGCAGGCGGCCCGGCTGCTGCGGGAGATGGGCGTCCGCCCCCTCATCCACCAGCCCTCCTACTCCATGATCAACCGCTGGACGGAGGAGGACGGCCTGCTGGACACCCTGGAGGAGGCCGGCATGGGCTGCATCTCCTTCGTGCCGCTCGCGCAGGGCCTGCTGACCGGCAAGTACCTCAAGGGCATCCCGGAGGGCTCGCGGGCCACGCAGGGCAAGTCCCTGAACCCGGCCCTGCTGTCGCAGGACGTCGTGCGCCGGCTGAACGGGCTGAACGACATCGCGGCGCGGCGCGGCCAGACACTGGCGCAGCTGGCGCTGAACTGGGTACTGCGGGACGAGCGGATGACGTCGGCGCTGATCGGCGCGTCGAGCGTGCGGCAGCTCGAGGAGAACGTGGCTTCCCTGTCCGGCGCACCGCTGTCGGATCAGGAGCTGAAGGAGATCGATTCCTTCGCGGTGTCGACCCCCGGCGCCAACATCTGGGCCCAGCAGGACTGACCTGCGGCTTTGCCCGTCAGCTCCGGAGCACAAAAAACGGGCCGGTCCGTGGGGGGGATACGGACCGGCCCGAGGGGGGGGTTCCACCATAACCCTTCGTAAAGCCCGCTGCGTGCATTGCCGCGCCACGATTACGCTCCGGAGCCGACCGGCGGCGCTCCGGTGGGCCCGAAGGGCCCCACGGGGCGTGCGGGGCCCGGCCACAGCCGGTACGGGGCCCCGCGCGGCCGTCCCCCGTGAGGGGAACCCGGTCCGGGCGCCGGCTTGACGCCCTACGCTGACCCGCATGCGGATCAGGGGGCACTGGCGCGACGGCCGGGCCACGCTCGACATCGACCCGGAGCCGGGGGCGCCAGCTGTGGCGGGACCACCGTCGCAGGCTGCCGTGGAGGTGCCGATGAAAGTGCCGATGAAGGTGCCCGTGGAGGTGGCCGCCTCCTACGCGGCCCGGACGCGGGGGCTGCTCGGGCGGGACGGGATAGAGGGGGCGATGCTCCTCACCCCCGCATCGAGCGTGCACACCTTCCGGATGCGCTTCGCCATCGACGTGGCCCATCTGGACCGCCGGCTCAGGGTCATCGCGCTGACCACCATGCCCCCCGGCCGGCTGGGACTGCCCCGACTGCGCTCGCGCCACGTCCTGGAAGCCGAGGCCGGGGCGATGGCCGCCTGGGGGCTGCGCGTAGGGTCCACCCTCCGGATCCGTCCCGACGCGCGCTAGGCCGGGTTCCGGCCCGGGGGTAGGTTGGGGCGGTTGAGCTGGGGTGGCAGGGGAGCGGCATGACGGAGAACGCGCACATCAAGGCGCTGGAGCAGATCATGCCGGCGACTCACGGCGCCGACGAGGACATCGACTGGCAGGCGGCGGAGGCCGTCTGGGGCAGCCGTTTCCCCGCCGACTTCATCGCCTTCATGGGCCGGTTCGGCGCCGGATCGATCAACGGCGAGGCGAGCGTGCTGCTGCCGCTGCCGAAGCCCGGGCTCCAGTGGGACCCGGCGCAGATGGCGGAGGAGACCGCGAACGCCCGTCAGGTCTGGGAGGCCGAGGGCGGCCGGGCCGCCTTCGACGTGGACCCGGAGTCGATCCTCGCCTGGGGCGTCACGGCCGGCTCCGACATCCTGTGCTGGCTGACGGCCGATCCGGACCCGGACAAGTGGCCCGTCCTGGTGGTCGGCCGCCACACCGCCGACTCCTTCGCGGTGTACCCGTACGGCATGGGCGAGTTCCTCTACCGGCTGTGCTCCGACGAGTTCGACGTGAGCCCCGTCGGCATCACCTTCTGGGACGGCGGCCACCTCAGCTTCGTGCACTGGCAAAAGGCCCAGCGGCGCTGGCAGGAGGGCCGCAACCCCGAAACGGGGGAGCCCGACCCGTACGCGGGCGACTTCGCCGACTGACGCCGGCCGCGCCCGCACCCACCCGCTCCTCCGCCCCCGCTCCCCCAGAACTCCCCCCTCAACCCGTTCCGCGGCCGGAAACGGGCGTTTCGGCATGTCTACGCGCGTCCGAATTATTGAGCTCATATCGGAAAACACCATTCGGAAATGCCGAACTTGGAGCATTGAACACAAGTTCCCACCCAATGGAACCAATCGCCCCGACCCGGGAGAGAATTCCGGCCAACGGGCCATGGAGGGACACCGCAGCCCGGAGTAACTCATAAGTAATAACGCGCCTCAAAAGAAAATCGGGGGAATACACCCGTGCGACGAAGAATCTTCGGCACGGCCGCCACGACGGTCGTGCTCGGTCTGCTGACGCCGCTGGCCGGATGCGGCTCGGACGGAAGCGACGCAGGTGACGGCAGTACGCTCCGCCTCGTCGCCGCCGAATACGGCGACGGCCCCGCCCACAGTTCCAAGGAGTTCTGGGACAAGGTGACGGCCGATTTCAGTGCCGCCAACCCGGGGATCAAGGTCCAGGTCCAGCTGCTTCCCTGGGCCGACATCGACCGCGAAGTCTCCCGTATGGTCAAGGCCGGCAACGCACCGGACATGGCCCTCATGGGCGCTTACTCGGACTTCGCGGCACAGGGCAAGCTCTATTCCGCCGACGAACTCCTCTCGATCACGGCCGAGGCCAACTTCCTCCAGCCGCTCGCCGAGGCCGGATCCGTCGGCAACACCCTCTACGGCCTGCCCTTCGTCGCGAGCAGCCGCCTGCTCTTCCTCAACGAGGCCCTGTTCAAGCAGGCGGGACTCAAGGAGTCCCCCAAGACCTGGTCGGACCTCAAGACCGCCGCCAAGGCGCTCAAGGACAAGGGCGTGAAGTACCCGTACGCCATGCCCCTGGGCCCGGAGGAGGCGCATGCCGAGGCGATGATCTGGGAGCTCAGCAATGGCGGCGGCTACGCCGACAGCAGCGGGAACTACAGCCTGGCCTCCGACCAGAACATCCAGACCTTCAAGTGGATCAAGGAGAACCTGGTCGCCCCCGGCCTGCTCGGGCCCACCCCGCCGTCCCAGCTCAACCGCGCCGACGCCTTCGCCGCCTTCACGCGCGGCGAGGTCGGCATGCTCAACGGCTATCCCTCGCTCGCCCACGAGGCGCGCTCCAAGGGCATCGAGGTGCGACCCGTCGCGATGCCCACCTCGGACTCGCTCGGCGCCGGTGAGAGCACGCCGACCGTCGGCGTGGCCGACTGGATGATGGCGTTCAAGCAGCACGGCCACCGCGCCGAGATCGGCAGGTTCCTGGACTTCGTCTACCAGGACAAGAACCTCTCGGACTTCGCGGGCCGCTACCACCTGCTGCCCTCGACCGTCTCCGCCTCCCGCACGCTGGCCGGCAGCGGCGGCATGGACAAGACCGACACCGAGTTCCTGACGGCGCTGCGCGGCGCCCAGCTCTACCCGGTCAACGACCCGTCCTGGGTGACGGTCAGCGACACCCTCAAGCGCAACATCGGGAGGTCCGTGGACCCGGGCGGCGACCCGAAGGCGGTCCTGGAGGAGATCGCCTCGAAGGCGAGCGAGGCCTCCAAGAAGCACTGAGCCGGCACCGAGGGCCGTCCGTTGCCCTCCACTTCCGAGGCCGCGGACCCGTCGCCCTCCGCGCACCCACGAGGCGCGCGGGGCGGCCGGCCCACCACCGGCCTAGCTCGCGCCCTGGTTCTGCGGGCTGAAGGCGGTGCGGTACTGCTCGCAGTCGGAGTCCCAGGGCAGGGAGCCCGTCAGCGTGCCGTAGCCGGTGCGGGTCACCGACCACTCCACCGTGTACTTCCCGGTGTCACAGGCGATGCGCTTGCCGCCGGGCACCTTCGTACGGCCCGTCGCCGGCCGGTCCGTCAGCTCCTGGCGCACCTCGCCGGCCTTGGCGCGGTTCGCGCTCCGCAGCACCGCGCGCACGACGATCGGGTGCTTGGCGTCCTTGGTCGTGAGCACCTTCTTCACCCCCTGCGAGTCCGCGACCGACCACGCGAACTCGTAGCCGGGCTCCCAGGCCAGGGTCTTCGGGTCGGGGACCTGGCGCTCGTAGTGCTCGGCGCCCTTGGGTCCGGGCCGGGTCACCGTCTTGTACCGGATGCCGGGGTGGAAGCGGAACTGCGCCTCCAGCTTGTGCATGTCGTCCTTGGTCCACATCGACTTCATCGCCTTCTCCCCTCCGCTCGGGTCCTGGAGGTACGCCGCGGCCTCGGCGGCCGTGGCGGCGCCCTGGCAGAGGGCGGGGGCGAGGGCCGCCGCGGCGGTGGCGAGGGCGAGAGCGGCGGTGCGGGTGCGCTTCATGTCCGGACCAACGGGCCCTGCGGCGGCCCGGAACGACGCCGGGCGCGCTTTCACCCGTACGTGGTTCGCGGCGCGGCCACCGCGGCGCGGGCCGGAATATCCGTTGATCGAGCGCGTGTTGGGGTGTGCGGGAGCCGGTCCCGGCGCCGGCCCGACCAGGGGGATGCAGACGATGACCGCGGATGTGAACGGCACGGTGGCGGCGGGCTGGGAGCCGGTGCGCGAGGAGTTCGAGGCCTTCGTGGCCGCAGAGCGGATCTCCCCGGAGGCCCAGCTCGCGGTGCACCACCGGGGTCGGCGCGTGGTCGACCTGTGGGCCGGCGAGGACACCGGCGCGGACACCCTGAGCGGTGTCTTCTCGATCACCAAGGGCGCGGCCCACCTGGTGGTGGCACTGCTCGCGCAGGACGGCGAACTGGAGCTGGACCGGCCCGTTTCGGCGTACTGGCCGGAGTTCACAGGACACGGCAAGGAGCGGCTGACGGTGCGGCAGCTGGTCGCGCACCAGTCCGGACTGGTCAACACCGCGGACGGCTTCGACTACGAGGAGCTCGCGGACGACGCGCTGATCGCGGCGCGGCTGGCCGGACAACGGCCGTACTGGGAGCCGGGGACGGCGTACGGCTACCACGCCTACGTCATCGGCGCGCTGACCGGCGAGGTCGTGCGCCGGGCGACGGGACGCTCGCTCCAGGAGACGTACGAGGAGCGGATCCGCGCGCCGTTCGGGCTGGACCTGTACATGGGACTGCCCGAGGAGCACGAGGCGCGCCGGCGGCCGGTCCTGGAGATGGCGCCGACGCCGGAGCAGGAAGCCGAGGGCGCGGAGCTCGCGGCGGCCGCTTCGGAACTGCTGCCGGTGGCCTTCAACCTGCACCGCGACCCGCCCGCGGACCTCGTCGCCTTCGCCAACCACCCGCGGGTACGGGCCCTCGGCCCGGCCTCGACCGGAGGCATCGGCTCCGCGCGGGCCGTCGCGGGGATGTACGCGGCCGCGATCGGCGTCCTGGACGGCCGGCCCGCGCTGCTGACCCCGCGGACGGCGGCCGATGTGGCCCGCTCGCACGGGGCGGGAATGGGACCGGACCTGGTGACGGGTGAGGCCGACCACTTCGGCCTGGGCTTCGAGCGCCAGCCGGCGGTCGGCCCCGAGGCCTTCGGGCACTCGGGCGCGGCGGGCGCGCAGGGCTTCGCCGACCCGGTGACGGGCGTCGCGTACGGCTACACCCGCCGCCGTTTCGCCTTCCCCGGCGGACGCGCCGCGGAGAACGACCCCCTGACGGCGGCGGTCCTGAAGGTGGCCAGGGGCTGAGGGTGGCCAGGGGCTCGGGGGGCGGGCCGGGCCGGGGCCGAGTGGCTGGAGCCGGGTGGGCAGGGGCCGAGGGTGGCCGGGCCGAGGGCGGCCGGCCGGCTGTGCTGACACCGGCTCGGGGCCTCGCGTCGGCCGACGCCCGGACGCCGTCCCGACCTCCCCCGTGCTGACGTCGGCTCAGGAGCTGGGGCCGGTGACGACCGGGAACCCGGTGGGCCGGCCCTGCTCCTTCAGCCAGGCCAGGACCTGGTCGAGGGCCTCGACGGTCTGGGCTCGGTTGCCGCCGCCGTCGTGGAAGAGGACGGTGGGGCCGTTCTTCATCTCGCGCTTGACCGTGTCGACGATCGCGGCGGCACCGGGCTTCTGGAAGTCCTTGCTGTCGATGTTCCAGCCCAGCGGCCGCATGCCCTCGGCGGCGGCCAGAGCCCGGCTCTCGGGGGTGAACGCCCCGCCGGGGGCCCGGTAGTACTCCACCTTGGCCCCGCCGCCCGCCGCGTCCTCTATCATCTTCTTCGCGTCGAGGATCTGCTGCCGCTGGTAGTCGAGGGGCTTCTTGTCCATCGCCGTGTCGTGGTCCATGGCGTGGTCGCAGAGCCGGTGGCCGCCCGCGACGACCCTCTTGACCAGGTCGGGGTGGGCCTTGGCCTGCGGGCCGATCATGCAGAAGGTCGCCTTCACGTCGTACTGCGCGAGGACCTCCAGCACCTCCGGGGTCCACTGGGGGTCGGGCCCGTCGTCGATGGTGATGTTGACCGCGTCCGCGCCGCTCTCCGACGCGTGGGCTATGCCGTCCGGGACCTGACGCCCCGGATCCCCGGGCGCCCGCGGGTCGGTGGCGCCGCCTCCCTGCGCGGGGTCATCCGTCGGCCGGGCGACGTTCCCCTGCTTCGCGTCGTGGCCCGGGTCGGCGATGGCCGTCACCGCCCACACCGTCGCCGCCACCGCCACTGCCGCCCCGCCGACGGCCACCCGTGCCCGAATGCCCTCCATGTGCGCGCGCGCCATGAACCCCATGTGTTGTCTCAACTCCCCATCCGACGTCCGCCTTGTGAGCTCGCACTGGTCAGGACGTCGGGCGGGGATGAGAAGTTCCAGCCGAATGGCCCATAAATTCCTTGTTGGATGACTTTGTTCCTTGATCGTCCCGAATTCCGTCACGCTTGGAACCACGGACGACCGGAGACCAACTGCCGGACATCCGGGCCGAAGTCACGGGGTCCGCGCGGCAGTTCAATCCGCGGCACGCGAACGGACGGTCGGCGCGACCTGCTCCCGGAAGGCGGCGAGCTGCTCCACGGCGCCGCCGGTGCTCGAGTCGCAGCTCCGGGCAGAGCCAGGGCGCGGAGAGGGGCGGGTGGTGCAAGCTCCGCGCCGCGACCGGGCCGGGCCTGCCCGCGCACGACGCGGGCCCGGCCCGGTGGATGGGTGCATCCACCGGGCCGGGCCCGTCGTGCGCGTCGGGGTGATTCGACCGCGGGCGCCTCGCCCGCGCCGTCTCAGTGGGCGACGGAGGCCGCCTGCGCGGCGGGCGCCTCCTTGTCCGTGTCGCCGCCGGGGGCGCCGGCCGGGCCCGCGCCCCGCAGCGGGACCTCCTTGACGAACCAGGCGGCCGCGAAGCCCAGTACCGCGATGCCCGCGCCGAGCAGGAACGCCGAGTGGGTACCGGCGGCCACCGCGTGCTGGTAGGCGTCGCGGACGGCCTCGGGGAGCTTCGCCAGGCTGGCGGCGTCGAGCTGGGCGGAGCCCGCTGCCGTCGCCGCCTGCGGGCCGAGGCGCTCGCTCATCGTGGAGGTGACCTGGCTGGTGAAGAGGGAGCCCATCAGCGCCACGCCGAAGGAGCCGCCGAGCGTGCGGAACAGGGTGGCCGAGGAGGACGCGACGCCCATGTCCTTCATCTCGACGCTGTTCTGCGCGACCAGCATCGTGATCTGCATCAGGAAGCCCAGGCCGGCACCGAGGATGGCCATGTACACGCCCGACAGCAGTCGGGTGGTGCCCGTGTCCATCGTGGCGAGCAGGAAGAGCCCGACGACCATGAGCGCGCCGCCGATGATCGGGAACATCTTGTACTTGCCGCTGTTCGTGGTGATCCGGCCCGCGATCAGCGAGACGGCCATCATCGAGAGCAGCATCGGCAGGAGCAGCAGGCCGGAGTTGGTGGCCGAGGCGCCCTGCACCGACTGCTGGAAGAGCGGGAGGTAGAGCACGCCGCCGAACATGGCGAAACCGACCAGGAAGCCGATCACGGACATGAGCGCGAAGTTGCGGCTACGGAAGATGTGCAGCGGCATGATCGGCTCGGCGGCCTTGGTCTCGACGAAGAGGAACGCGGCGGTGGACAGGACGCCCACGGCGATCAGGCCGATGATCTCGGCGGAGCCCCATGCGTACTCGGTGCCGCCCCAGGTGGTGACGAGGACGGTTGAGGTGATCGCGATGGTCAGCAGTGCCGCGCCGAGGTAGTCGATGCTTCGACGCTCCCCTTGCCCCGTCTTCTTGGGAAGGTGCAGTACCGCGGTGACCATGGCGAGGGCCACGGCGCCGAGGGGCAGGTTGATGTAGAAGGACCAGCGCCAGCCCATGTGGTCGGTGATGGTGCCGCCGACCAGCGGTCCGCCGATCATGGCGAGGGCCATCACGCCGGCCATCATGCCCTGGTACTTGCCGCGCTCGCGGGGCGGGATCAGGTCGCCGATGATCGCCATCACGCCGACCATGAGGCCGCCGGCGCCGAGGCCCTGGATGGCGCGGAAGCCGATGAGCTGGCCCATGTCCTGGGCCATGCCGCTGAGCACCGAGCCGATGAGGAAGATGACGATCGAGGTGAGGAAGGAGCCCTTCCTCCCGTACATGTCGCCGATCTTGCCCCAGATGGGGGTCGAGGCCGCGGTGGCAAGCGTGTATGCGGTGACCACCCATGACAGGTGCTCCAAGCCGCCGAGCTCGCCGACGATGGTGGGCATCGCGGTGCCGATGATCATATTGTCGAGCATGGCCAGCAGCATCGCGATCATGAGGGCCATCAGGACGACCCGTACGCTGCGCGGCTTCACCTCCTCCGAGGCGCCCGCGTTCTTCGTCATATCCGCCATGTTCCACTCCCCTGTGCACGTGCACCGGTCCTGGGCACTTACTTGCCGACCGGCTAGTTCACTACACTGGGGAAGGTAGACCCGTAACTAGCCGGGCGTCAAGTAAGTAATTGGGGAGAGCCATGTCCAGCAGCAGTCCGCAGCAGCGCCGCGGCAACACGCGGCAGCGCATCCAGGACGTCGCGCTGGAGCTCTTCGCCGAGCAGGGGTACGAGAAGACGTCGCTGCGCGAGATCGCGGAGCGGCTGGAGGTCACGAAGGCGGCGCTGTACTACCACTTCAAGACCAAGGAAGACATCATCATCAGCCTCTTCGAGGACCAGAGCCGGCCGATCGACGAGCTGATCGAATGGGCGGAACAGCAGCCGCGGACCCTGGAGACGAAGCGGGAGATCCTGCGGCGCTACAGCGAGGCCATGACGGGCGGCGCCTCGCTGTACCGCTTCATGCAGGAGAACCAGGCCTCGCTGCGGGACCTGAGCATCGGCGACAAGGTCAAGAAGCGCCTCTTCACCCTGGTGGAGCTGCTCCGAACGGGCCAGGAGGACGCCCCCCTGGCCGACCAGGTCCGCTGCGTGAGCGCCCTCTTCACGCTGCACGCGGGAATGATGTTCCTCCAGCACGTCGAGGGCGACCCGGAGGAGACCCGCCAAGCCGCCTTGCAGGTCGCGACGGACCTGATCACGCAGGCGCACCAGCAGGGCTAGCGGGGACTCGGGGGCTCGCGCGGGGACGGGGCTAGCGGGGGCTTGGGGGCTCGCGGGGGGCGGGGCTTCCAGGGGCGGGGGGCATGCGGGGCGCGGACGCGGCGGAGCGTGGTGCGCGGGCCGGGCGGGGACGCGGCCGCACATCGGGGCGCGGGA